>CAYUQE010000119.1:0-5566 GCA_964446805.1 uncultured Proteiniphilum sp.
CCACACAATCGCCTGCAGCAAATACACCGGGCAGATTGGTGCTCATATACTGATCGACGATGAACTCGCCACGCTCGTTGGTCTTCACTACCCCTTCAAAAGCTTCCGTATTGGGTATGTAGCCGATAAAGACAAAGACCCCGTCGGTTTCCAGATAGGTCAGCTCACCGGATTTCAGTTGCTCTACCTGCACTTTTTGCAGGGTGCCGTTGCCCACATAGGCACGCAGCTCCGACTCCATGATAAAGCTGATCTTGGGATTGCGTTCTGCCTCTTCCACGGCATGCGCGAATGCCTGAAAATGATCGAACTGATGCACGATGGTGACCTGCGACGCGAAATGGGTAAGGGTCACCGCCTCTTCCAGGGCGGAGTTACCACCTCCCACCACGATCAGTCGCTTATCCCTGAAAAAATCGGCATCGCAGGTGGCACAGTAGGAGATGCCTCTCCCTTCAAACTCTTTCTCGCCCGGTATATTAAGGGAACGGGGTCTCCCGCCGGGAGCGAGAATGACTGCCTTGGCACGGAAGACTCTTCCGTCCTCCAGCGTCACCTCCTTGATCTCTTCCGAGAGACGGTAGCTTACAATTTTGACATTGGCCTTGAGGGTACAACCGAAACTTTTCGCCTGCCGCTTCATGATATCGGACAGCTCATACCCTTTGATCATCTCCACGCCGGGATAATTGGCTATTTCGTTCGTCAACACCATCTGCCCCCCGGTCACCCCTTCGCTCAGGATCAGCGTCTCCAGTTTGCCGCGGGAAGCATAAATACCGGCAGAAAGTCCGGCAGCACCGGCACCCAGAATCATCACATCATATATCTTTTCCATTTCACCTAAGCGAGATACTGATCGAGATTAGCCTTCACCTGCGCCATGTTTTGAATGCTGGTGGTCGCCTTGGCCACCTGTCCGTTCTTATAGTACATGGTGAACGGTAATCCCATAAATCCGCGACACTCGGGGGCATTCCGGATCACACCCGATTCCGGGCTGTCGAAGGCCATGGAATAAAATTTCACTGCGGGACGTTCTTCCTCCAGCTCTTCCATGATCTCATACACCGGGATACACATCGGGCCCATACGTCCACAGCACACCATCACATTTTCGTTCTCATTGATAATCTTCTGCAGTTCGGCTGCCGTTTCTATTTCCTGAATACTGGTTCTTAGGTACTTCATCTTATTTTTGTTTATTGATTTATTTCCGGTTACAAAGGTAGTTCATCTGGAAGTGGAGAACGAAAAAACAAGGCTGACGTATTCCATGGTTCAGGATGAGATGCATCAGTTATTCAGCTGATGGAAATCAGTTTCCGGAAAAGATGGTATCTTTGCTACAAATTAAGGTGAAGAGAGGAATAACGAATGAATACCAAAATGGACAATTGCGAAAAGATGGTGGCCTGCTTCCGCGACCTGAAGCCGGAGGAGCTGGAGCTGATCAGCTCCGGCAAGAGAGAGCTCACCTACCTGGCAGGTGAGAACCTCTTCAAGCAGGGTGCCTTCTCCACCCATGTACTGCTGGTGATGGACGGACTGGTAAAGGTATACCTGCAGACGGGAAGGGATAAGCAGCTCAATCTGCAGCTGGCAAAGGCGGGCGACTTCCTGGCTTTCTCTTCCCTTTTCGGGGAGACCGTGCACGCTACTTCGGCAGTGGCGCTCACCGATACCGAGGTATGCATGATCGACAGGGAGAAGATGCGGACGCTGCTGTTGCGCAACGCTGAGTTTGCCTTGCGCATCACTTCGCGCAACTACCGGAATGAACGGCAGCTGCTCACCGTGATTGGAAACATGACCTACAAGCAGATGCGGGGAAAGATGGCTTCGGCGCTCCTTTACCTGGGGGGCGAGGATTTTACCGGCCAGGAGGTTTTCGGACACCTCTCCCGCCAGGATCTGGCCAATTTCGCATCTGTGGCCACAGAGAGCGCTATCAAGCTGCTGAAGGAGTTTGAGCGCGACGGGGTGATTGTGCTCGAGGGGAAAGGAATTAAGATTATAGACCGGCCGGGGTTGGAAAAAATTGAACGTCTGGGATAACTGCTTTCCGAAATAAATAAGAAAAACCATCTTCTCCACCATCCCGAGCAACAGGAGATCCAGCGTTCTCAACCGTTCTGACTGATTGTTTTCAGTAACTTTTTGTTGGTAATATTCACCTTTCTTCCATTCATTTCAATGATATCGTCCTGGATAAACTCCGAAAGGGCACGGTTGATGCTTTCCCTGCCCGCATCCACCCAGTTTCCTATATCAGACTGTGAGAGAGGAAGAGTAAACTGATCCGACTCAAACAGATTCTCTGAAAATTCCAGCAGCACATCGGCAAGATTCCCCCGCATCTGTTTCTGTGTACGGCTGGCACATCGCCTGTATGCCTCCAGTTCGCTCTTGCAGAGCTCCATAAGGATGTAATTGCTAAACTCTCTGTTCTCACCCAGCAGCTTTTTAAATACCTCCAGATCAATAAAACAGACCTCCGACTCAAGAACTGCCGTCACACTGTATTGGTTAATCTTATCACCGAAGGTAGTAGGGAGTCCGAGGTAAGTGGGTGCCTTCACCAAACGCACAATCTGCTCACGCGAGGGACCGGTAAGATGAAGCTTTGCCATGCCCTTCCTTAGAAAAATCACATTGGTGGAAAACACACCCTGCCTGATAATGGCGTCTCCCTTCCTGAACTTCACCACCACATGGTTCCCTCCCAGCATCTCGATCTGGCAGTCCTTCATATTGACAGAAGATCTTAATACACAGGCACAGTCGATACATTCATTTTTCATCCGCTCTTTCGATTATTTTCATCAATCTGTATGGATCTGACTCACCTTTGGTCATCGAACGTTGTATCGGAAATATGATGTTCCTTCCTAGAACGATTTCTTTTCCAAGACAATGCATTTATATGGATGGATTTCCATTGGAGGAGTCGTTTCTAAAACAAAGATATGGAAAGATGTGACATATCTCACAAAAAGATGTAATAATCTGCACCTGCGAAAAAAATATTATTGAAGAATTAATTCTTTAATTTGCATATTATTCATTTACAAAATCATACTGACAAACTATGGAAAAATCGACTCCCCTTTCAATGGAAGCACTGCAACAAGAGCTGGAAAGCATTAAAGCGAAAACATCACGCCTCGAAGAATCACGAAAGGATCAACTATCCATCGCCATTGTATCGGGTGATATGGACAAGATCCTGGCCGCAATGATCATCTCACTGGCAGCCGCAGCGATGGACTCTGAAGTGAAGCTCTTCTTCTCCTTCTGGGCACTCTCCGCACTACGTGACCCCAACAAGAAGGTAAAAAACAAAGATTTCATCTCCAAGATGTTCGGCATGATGCTCCCCAAAGGGCGCAACAGGTTAAAGCTCTCCACCATGAACATGCTGGGTATGGGACCGGTGATGATCAAAAGCCTGATGAAGAAACAGAACGTGATGTCGCTCGATACGATGTTCCGTGAGGCAGCCGATCTGGGCGTGGAGATCACCATATGTGAGATGTCGATGAACCTGATGGGGTTCAAAAAAGAGGAGATGATCGATTACCCGCACCTGCGCTATGCAGGAGCCACCACATTCGTGGCCGATGCAGGTGAAAGCAGCATGCAGTGGTTTATTTAACGTTACAAGGTTAACAGGTCAGGACGTTAGTAAGTTTGTAGGTTAGGAAGTTGGGAAGTTGGGAGGTTTGAAGTTCAAAGCTGACCGCTGAAACAAAAAGCACATTAATAATCAAATATGTAGAATTATGACAACAGAAGAATTAAAAACAGTGACAGTCGCAAAAACGGTAGACGCACGCGGGACAGCATGCCCGGGACCGCTTCTCGAGGCAAAGAAAGCAATCGGCACCATCGCTACGGACGATGTGATGGAGATCCTCTCGGCAGATGAAGGGACCAAGTCGGACATCCCGAAATGGTGCAAAAAACAGGGTCATGAGTATCTCGGTGCTGTGGAGGAGAACGGATACTTCAAGGTATATATGAAGAAGAAATAACCATTGGGCTATCATGAATAAAAGTGCCAGGATATTGGTTTTTTCAACGGAGAAGATCTCCGATCCCGCCATCGACATGGCGGGGTTGCTGAAGCTGCACTACCCTCCTACAGTCTACACCATCACGGTGCCCTGTTCCAGCGGTATCAAACCGGACTGGATCCTGCATGCCTACGAGAAAGGATTCGACGGGGTGTTTATCGCGGCTGACGGCAGTGACTGTGTCTTTGGGGAGAGCTGCACCGAAAAGACAGGCAACCTGGTCTCGGACACGCACAACAGGATGAAGGAGAAGAGTCTTGATCCGGCGCGTCTACGGATGGCCGCCATCTGTTCCGTCTGCAGCGAAGCGTTCGTGAAGCAGGTACGCAGCTTCAACGAATATCTGATAAAAACAATCCATTCATAAAGAGCGATGAACGAAGAGAAAAAGATCATCCATTACGATGCCCTCGTGATCGGTGGAGGAATTGCCGGAGGTGAAGCGGCGCTCAATCTGGCAAACACCGGCTTCAGCGTGTTGTTGGTGGAGAAAGAGCGCTCCCTGGGCGGGAAGATGATCCTTCTGAGCAAGGTGTTCCCCACGCTCGACTGCTCCGCCTGCATCACTACACCCAAGATATCGGAGATAGCAAGACATAAAAACATCACCATCTTCACCGAGAGTGAGGTGACCGGTATGGTCAAGCGATCGGAGAACGATTTTGTGGCGCAGATCACCAAGAAACCACGTTATGTCCATGTGGAGGATTGTACCGCCTGCCAGCTCTGTGAGCAGGCCTGTCCCGTGAGTGTACGCGACGAGTATCAGCAGGGGCTGATCGGCAGGAAGGCTGCCTTTATCCCCTTCAGCATCGCCAACCCCAAGGCGGCAGCCATCGACATCGAGAACTGCACGCTCTGCGGTGCCTGCGAGAAAGTATGCCCCACCCACTGTATCGATTTCACCATGGAGGCGGAGCAGGTGGAACTGCATACCCGCACGGTGGTGATCGCCACCGGCTTCAAGCTCTTCGACCCGCTGGAGATCCCGCGTTATGGCTATGGGCAGCACAAGAACGTGATCACCTCCATGCAGATGGAGAGAGAGATCGCTCCCACCCGTCCCTTCAACACCATCCTGCGGCCCGGCGACGGGAAGGTACCCGACAAGATAGCCTATGTGCTCTGTGCCGGCTCACGCGACGCCTCGGTGGGCAACCCCATCTGCTCGCAGATATGCTGCATGTACTCCATCAAGCAGGCACAGCTGCTGATGGGTGCCCTGCCGATGGCAGATGTCACCATCTACTACATCAACATCCGCTCCTTCGGCAAGGGATTCGAGGAGTTCTACCAGCAGGCAAAAGGAATGGGTGTCACCTTCGTGAAGGGTAAGATCGGCACCATCAAAGAGAAGGAGAACGGCAACCTGATCCTGCGGTATGAAAATATCAGCGAGGGGGTTGTGAAGGAGGCGGAGCACGATATGGTAGTGCTCTCGGTAGGGACCCGGTCGAATCCCGACGCGGGGAAGATATTCCCGCAGG
>CAYUQE010000120.1:0-5519 GCA_964446805.1 uncultured Proteiniphilum sp.
GGATAAGATTTCATGTCAGTATGATGCTAAAAAATATAGTTCAATTTAGTTTTTTTCCAAAAACGTTCTTCACGGCTTCCAGATAACCATATTCCCAGGTTGTGTCGGGTTCAAGATAACTTCCCTCCGACCATTCGTTCCAGGCATTGATGGTGATCATTTTTGGTTCGATGTGGTTCTCATCGATATAATTCTTTGCCCTGATCAGGTATTTCTCAAATTTCGACGGTGTAGAGTTGTGGATGTATCCCGCCTTAAAAGGAAACCGTGGGTTGGCATCCCAGCTGACCGTCACATTGGGAAAGTATGTCATGGAGAACTGCTCCCTGAACCCGTTCCACATATTGACCGAGGCATCTCCCCAAACCTCGTAGTCCCCATCAGGGTTCTGCAGGTGTGCCCAGCAGTAGTTTGTCAGGCTCTTAAACCCGAAATAGGAGAGGACATCATCCTGACTTTTGATCGGGTCGCCGGGTACTCCTTCAATGGTGGAGGGCAGTGCTTCCCATAAGATACCCTGTAGATGTAGTCCCGGGAAGCCGGCTTCGATGGTTTTTTCCCGGAAATAGTCCAGCGCTTCCCTGGTTTTTTCGGGACCGCCCAACCCATTCATCAGGGTGTTCAGTTCATAAATACAGAAAACGGGCTCACCCTCAATTTTCAGATAGGATGGCTCTTTGAAATAGTGAGAGATCACCCGTTTTACAATTATGTCAAACTGTTCCCTGTCAACCTCTCCTTCCCAGTAAACAGAATCTACCCGTGGATTCTTCACATCCCAGTAGGTGGTGGCATCATGATTGGCCCACATAAGATAGAAATTCATCCTCTCATTGTTTGCTTTCAGAAACCCATCGTTGATGCAGCTCTCAAGGAATGGTTCTTTCTCAAACCAATACCAGTCGAATATAAAAGTGTTCACCCCATATTCGAGCGCTGTTTTAATTTTCAGATCCATATCCTCAGCGTTGGCTTCATCCTGATATCCCCACAGGGGTACCTTTGGTTGCTGATGACCCTCTTCTTTCGGAACGGCATTGCGAATAATTTCCCACTCTCCTGTTTTTTCCGGAAAGAGAAACTCCGACAGGGGTTCATAATGGTAGGCCGGCCAGTAAAAAGCGGCAACGGTATAGTCATTTTCATTCACTTTTTTCCCTTTTCTCTCCGCGCATCCCGGAAGGAGATTGAGCAGGGTGCACAGTACAATAAGCTTAAATATATGTTTCATCGTTTATTCAATTTATTGTATTGTATTGTTTGAATGGTTACCGGACCAAAAAGGCCGGAAGGTTGTAATGGGCTCTGGGGGGTGTATGGGTTTACAAAACACCAGGTCTCCCTTTGGGCTTCAGGAAGGTTCATATCGCCGATCAGGCGGTTCATCCAGTTGTTGACCACCTCTATCTCCAGCACATTATTACCGGATTTCAGAAGCGCTGTAATATTCAGTCGATAGGGGTAGGTCCACAGACCACCTGCGTAGGTGCCATTGACCTTCACTTTGGCCATCGCTGTCAGATTTCCCAGATCGATGACAACAGTCTCATTCTCTTTTCTCCTCGGGGTTACGAACTCAATGGTGTAGCGGGCTGTACCGGAATAGTATTTGATGGACTCATTTTGGGATGTGGTCCAATCCTGCAGTGTCTCAAAGATCACCGGTGTGGCAGGACCTCTCAAAGAGGGATCGAAGTAGACTTTCCAGGGACCTTTCAGCTCATTGGTGCTGCTTGGCTCCGGATAGTTATTCGTTATCTCAGTGAGAGAGTTGCTCCCGGCTCTCTTTCTGAAAACGACAAAGACACTTTCAAAAGGAGCCAGTTTCAGGGGTACAATGGTTGCCTTTCCTCTTACCTCAAAGGCAGGAAGATCACGGATCGCTCCGGTGGTCGCTTCCCATAATTCAGGTTGTTTCCCTGTAACCCTGAACGCGGGTTGAATCACCTTTGTCTCGTCTGTTTGATTGGAGACGAAGTAAATATCAATGCCTTCCATTGATCTGTGACCGTAATGAATGGTGTTGTCTTCCGGTACCTTACAGTCCGGGATACATTCGAGAACGGAGAAGACTTCATTCAATTCCATCCCACTCATCATATATCCTTTCCCATACTTTCTCTCCTTCACGTTTACGCCGTCAACCTCGCCCCACAGCTCTTCAGCCATTTCACTTACCTGTTTATCGGCATCCGGCTGATTTTGCAGACTGGGTGAAAGGCTGGGTGCCGGGCCCAGTACAGTGGCACCATCATTCACCAGCTGTTTAATCTTTGCCAGCAGCTCAGGACGCATTGTCTCCTGCTTCGGAAGGACCAGCACACGATACTGTGTGCCGTGAGGCAATGTCAGTTTCCCATCTTCTACAGTCATATCTCTCAGGATCACCTCGGCATTGATATAATCAAACTGATACCCGAGTGGTAGCTTAGGGTCTGCCACACCTGTCATCTTGGGTGCATCCTCTCCGATGAAGTAAGCCACATCGGCCACATTGAGACCCTGTTGTAACATGAAATTTGTCCGTTTCAGGTAGTGCGTAAAAACATCCATCTGTGAGAACCAGCTGTTCTTACGGTCAAACTCATTGCCAAACCAGGCATTTACCCCTGGCGATTTATCCTCATAAGGCTGCATAATGTATACGTGAAGCAGTGTGTTGTTGATGCCCTCGGCAAAGAAGCGATCGCTCCGCTGTTTCATCATTGCCGGATAGCGGGAGTAAGCCGGACCCCCTGAGGTGTTCGATTCGGCAGAGATCTTGGTTTTACCATAGATATGACCGGCAGAGGTAGCTGCGCGGTTTTCAATATCTCCCAGTTCACCCTGACTCCAGAACTCACCTCCTATTTCGTCAGACTGCCCGCCATACATCAGGAATTCACCCGGGAAGCCCCAGTGTCCGTAATTCTCCAGCCATGTGGTCAGCCCGTATTGATGGCTTACATCTCTTAATCCGCCCACATAATCGTATGCTACCTTATCGGCAATCATTCTTCTCAGATCCCATAGAAATCGATCCGATGCCAGTGGGCTGTTTACCACATATCCCCTGAAAACAGGTAGATAAGGGAATGGATCATACCCATATCTATCTGCGAATTCCTCCATTAGATTATCTGTGAAATTTTGGCCCCCTGTTTCGTAGCTGTCCTGTACAACCACTTTGAATGTTTTTCTGTCCTCTTCGGGAATCCTCCTGAGGATCTCTCCGATGAATTTGTCAAAATGAACGGCCACCCATTTCTTACTCATTTTATCTACCTCCAAACCTGTTGCTTCGGGAGAGGCAGGACTATTGGTCACTTGTGTGGGTGACATACCCATACGTAAGATCATCCATTCCCCTTCGGGCACATCCCAGGTGAGCAGACCTTCGGCTGTCATGTGGGCAGAGATATCCAGGATCTGATGCTCCTGAATGACCAGGCTCTGATCATCTACTTCCGGTTGTTCGGCCCATAGATAAGCATCCCAGTAGGGTAGAGGGGTAGGGTGCATCTTTGCGAGGCTCTTTTCACTGAATCGTTCCACCCGGGGTAATGTGCTTATGATCACCTCCGCTAAACCGGCACCGCTATTATGGTATGTAAGGTTCAGCCTGAACTCTTCTGCCGTTGTTGCAGGTAGGGAGATGACGACAGGGGCATAGGGATCGAACCCTACGTTTAATGCGGGGTTCGATCTGTTAATCAGAAATTGGGAGATGGTTTTAAATTCGTTATTTTCCGCTTTTATCTGCAATTCCACATCTGCCATCAGTGGCGATTCTGTTATCTGCAGTGAGATGCTTCTTGCAGTATATGGTTGTCTGGTTTTGAAGGTGATAGAGACATGGTTTCCATCGGGTAATTTTATTCCTGTAAGAGGATCATTATCTGTGAGCAAGGATAGATTTGCAAGTGAAGGAAATGATTCAATCGCGGCATTGCTGTGATTCAATATCATCCCATCATGGGCTTTATAGGGAAGGGCTAACACTTTCAGATCCTGAAATTCTTTATTGGGTTTCTTTAATGCCTGTTTTATTTTTTGAGGACCTTTCACGATGGTCTCCGATGAGGCGAGATATCTCATCGACTCTTCCGGCTTGATCCATGGTCCTCCTGATTGACTCCATCCGGGAGAGTTGAATATGCCAATCTCAATGTCCAGATCAGTGGCTGTTTTTAGAGCCAGATGTAATATTTCCCACCACTCATCGCTAAACATTTTTACGTTGCCGTAGGGCAGATCATGAATACCAATATTTCCGATGAATGCCCTGTTGATACCTGCTTTCTTCATTGCCTGGAGGTCTTTTACTGCACCCTCTTTGGAGATATTATCTGAAATCCAGTACCAGTAGACACTTGTCTGCACCGAATCGGGTGGATTGACAAATGCTTTTTCCAGATCCTGTGACTGAGGGGTTTGTATGAGGTATGCGTTGTCAATGTTATTGTTCTGTGAAGGCAATTGCCAGAGTGTGAAGGTATCATCTTGTACCGAGTATGATGGCTGTTGGTTAAAGTAGCCTGATTTCCGCCAGCGATTTTCGGTGTTTTTCATACGAACAGAGAACTCATCGTAGTCTTTATTTTCGGCTATTGTCCATCCGCTCTCCGCATAAGCAGCAATACGTGGAAATATTTGATAGTATAAACGGGTCAGGTTGGGTGTATACTCCCCCCACATTTGACAACCCAAACCCACAATCTTCGCTTCATTTTCTTTTCCCAATCCCTCCGGAATAGGATTAAATGAATAGGCTTTTAATAGTGGTGTTACTTCGTAGGAGTAGTCCAGGTAGGTATCATGACGGTTTGAGTTCACTACCTCGAATCCTCTATCGATCGCTTTGTTTATCAGGCTTATGTCTCCATCCCAGAAATGCACAAGCGTTCCCTCAGCCAATTGCTCTGTTTGGCTTGCCTTGATATGCGCCTCACCACGAATATTTTCGCCGGTGATTTCATTCCATCCCATCATGCGTACATCTTTTGATGTAAGGTATTTTGAGAAACGGTTGATCGACCATACCTGTAAGTCCGCAAATGTGGGGATTGCGTGATCTTTCATGAACTGCATGATCTGGGGGTTATTCTGCCAATGGGTGTAATTGGCTTCATCACCACCAATGTGTATGATTTTTGAAGGGAAGAGTGTTATGACTTCATCCAGTACATCCTGAATGAACGCCTCCACCTTTGGGTCGGTCACATTATACAAGTCGCCCCAGATGCCACTGCCCTGTTCTTTGCTACTGGCTCCAAGCCATGGGTATGCTGCAATAGAAGCAGATGCATGGCCAGGTACCTCAATTTCAGGTACGACTTTTATACCCCGATCACTGGCATACCGCACAATCTCGCGAATCTCATCCTGGGTATAATACATTTTTCTTCCGGGGAATTTTTCATCCCACTGCTCCAGCGTAAATTCACGATATGAAAAGTCACGTCTTGATCCTACTGTGGTTAAGCCGGGATATTTTTTTATTTCTATCCTCCATCCCGTATCATCTACCAGGTGCCAAT
>CAYUQE010000121.1:0-3791 GCA_964446805.1 uncultured Proteiniphilum sp.
CCGATCACATTGTAGATAAACGCCCAGAAGAGATTCTGTCGAATGGTCCTGACCGTCTCTTTCGAAAGGCTGATCGCCTTGGGAATCTTGTTCAGGTCGGATGAGATGATGGTCATCTTCGCCACATCCATGGCGATATCACTCCCCGCACCCATCGCGATGCTCACGTCGGCCTGGGCCAGGGCGCCGCTGTCGTTGATACCGTCGCCCACCATCGCCACCTTTTTGCCTTGCTTTTGCAGTGCTTTCACCAGCTCTACCTTCTCTTCCGGCAACACGCCGCCTTTGAAGCGGGCCACACCCAGTTCCGCTGCGAGCGCAGCCGCCACCTTTTCATTATCGCCGGTGTAGATGGCCACTTCAATACCCATATGTTGTAATCTGCTGATCGCCTCGTGGGATGTCGGTTTCATCTTGTCGGTGATGCCGACCAGGCCAAATAGCTCTTTATCGTCGGAAAACAGGGCGATGGTATGTGCGGCATGCAATTCATCATCGATCTGTTTTCTCAGATCGGCAGGAACAGCGATATCCTTAGAAGCCAGGAACTGTTCGCTCCCGATAAAGTAGTTCCTGTTTTCGTGGGTTCCCTCAATTCCCTTACCACTCACTTGCTGCACAGTCACATCATCAAGCAGGGTACTGCTCTCCTTCAGTTCGGCTGTGATGGCATCCGCCAGGGGATGCTCCGACCGGTATTCGATACTGTAGAGGATATCACGGTGCAGCGGCAGCGCATTGGCCGACCAGGCGACAAGGCTCACCTGCGGCTTCCCCTCGGTGATGGTGCCTGTCTTATCCAGCACCACTATATCGATCTTTTTTGCCATCTCCAGGCTCTCGGCATCCTTGATCAGGATGCCCTCTTCTGCTCCCTTGCCGATGCCTACCATGATCGCCGTGGGCGTTGCGAGTCCCAGTGCACAGGGACAGGCGATGACCAGCACCGTCACCATCGCCAGCAAACCATAAACGAATCCGTTCTCACCGCCAAAGATCATCCAAATCACAAAACTCAGCAGGGCTATGCCGATGACTACCGGTACGAAGATGCCGGCAATTTTATCCACCAGACCCTGCAGAGGTGCCTTGCTACCCTGTGCCTCATCCACCGTGCGAATGATCTGTGCGAGGAGTGTATCCTTCCCCACCTTCTCTGCCCTGAAACGGAAGCTGCCTTTCTGGTTGATGGTGCCGGCAAACACTTTGTCAGCAACTCTCTTCTCCACATGAATGGGTTCACCCGAGATCATGCTTTCGTCCACAAAAGAGCTACCTTCGGTTACCTCACCGTCTACGGCAATTTTCTCACCCGGTTTCACCAGTACGATGTCACCAATTAGCAGATCGGCGATAGGGATTTCCTCCGGCACCCCGTCACGGAAGGCAACCACCGAAGAGGGCTGCAACCCCATCAGCTTCCTGATGGCGTTGGAAGTGTTCCCCTTAGCCCGTGCTTCCAGCATCTTTCCAAGCAGTATAAAGGCGATGATTACCCCCGCTGCTTCAAAATAGACATGCGCCTCCAGCCCGCGGCTTTCCCAGAATTGCGGCCAGATCATGTTGAACAGGCTGAAGAGATAGGCGATGCCGGTGCTCAGCGCCACCAGGGTGTCCATATTGGCCGAGCGGTGTCGTGCCTGCCTCCAGGCACCGACAAAGAAGCGACGTCCAAAGATAAAAAGAATGGGAGTTGCCAACAACCACATCGCCATGTTGGCAAAGGAGGCATGCATAAAGAACATGCCGATGATGACCAGCGGTATGGCCAGGATCACCGACCAGATGGTATGCAGCCGCAGTTTGCTGTAGTTCTCCTCCTGTATTTGTTCCAGATGACCGAAAGAAACCTCTTCCTCTTCAATAAGGAGGTCGTAACCCATCTCCCGCAACGCCGTTTTCATTTCAGCGGGTGTTGTGATCCCCGGAAGGTATTCGATATTCCCCTTTCCGTTCCCATAGTTGACCGAGGCATTCAACACCCCGGGAACAAAGGAGAGAATGTTTTGCGTGCTTGACGCGCATGCAGCGCAGGTCATATTGAGCACCGGCTGTGTTGTCTTCTCCGTCTTCACCTCCCCACCTGCTTGACGGATGGCGGTGACCACCTCCTGCAGGATCTCCGCAGCATCATCGCTGTGTTTATCGTCGATTGTCACGGTGAGTGCCTCTCCGTTGCTGTCTGACAGCAGCGAAGAGATACCTTTTATTTGTCCTGCGAAATGATCGGGGAATGCTGTTTTTCGCGTGAGCTGTATGTTGTATTTGCTTTTTTCTTCCATATGTATACAAACAAATGAAGCGTCTTGAAGTTCATAAATCTGTTTTCAGGTTTCCATCACCAAAAAAAACACTATTTTTGCTAACGATCCGCTGGTTACAGCAGGAACCGCAACTCATTCAAACCAAAATACATTCCCTTATGCGCCAAACCTTTCACCTGACACTCATCTTCCTTTTTCTGACAACGATGCTCCATGGGCAGAAGAAACCCCTCGATCATTCGGTTTATGACAACTGGAAGAGCCTCAACCAGACCTCGGTCACCCACAACGGAAAAATCACAGCCACACTGATAAGTCCGCAGGAGGGGGATACAGCCCTGCTGATCAGGGATCTCACCGGTGAACGATCGCTCACGCTGGAGAGGGTGAACAGTTACAAGCTATCCACAGATGGCAAATGGACGGTAGGACTGCTCAAGGCTCCTTTTGATGAACGACGGCAGGCGCGCATCGACAAAAAGAAAGCGGAGGATATGCCCAAAGACTCGCTGGTGATTGTCGATAACCGGACCTTTATGGTACAAAAGATTGCCCATGTGAAGTCATTCAAAACAGCAAAAGAGTCGGATACACACGTGGCCTACACGATCACCCGGCCAAAAGAGACGACGCAAAAAGCGGATAAAAAAGAAAAAACAATAGAATGGCTGATTTTGCGTGATCTTCTTTCACAACGTGAAGATACCATCCGCAATGCCAAAGAATACCTCTTCAATAAATTCGGGAACGCCTTCGCGGCCTCCATTGAACCGGAACAAAAAGATACGACGGATGTTCCCCAGGTTCTCTTTTTCGATTTACTTAAACTGGAAAAGAAGTTGATCTCCAGGGAAAAGAGAACGTATAAATCGCTCTCATTCGACGAACCGGGCAATCAGCTTACTTATCTTTCGACCGGTGACACCTCAAAAACCCAACAGAAAGTGTTTGACCTGCGTTACTTCAAAAACGGTTACGACTCGGCCGTGATCATTGCCGACCGACAGGCTTCGGGTCTTCCCGAAGGATGGATTTTCAATGAACATGCCGCCCCTTCGTTCAGCAAAGATGGTAAAAGGATTCTGATCGGAGCCGCTCCGCAGCAAAAACACAGGGATACCACGCTGGTCGATTTTGAGATGGCTGCCTTGGATATCTGGCACTGGCGGGACCGTCTGATTCCGCCACAGCAGCTGGCAGAACTGAAGCAGGAAGAGAAACGCACCTACACCGGTATTGTGTATCCGATGCGTAAGGATCATTTCCTGCCGGTGGCAAACGTACAAATGCCTTCCGTCGCTGTATCCGATGAAGGCAATGGCCGCTACGCATTGCTTTGGTCCGATCTTCCCTATCAGACAGAGAGCCAGTGGGATATTTCATCGAGATACGATGTCTGGATCATGGATCTGGAGGAGAACAGCCTGCATCCCGTAGGCAAGCCGCTACCGGGGAGACCGGTGCTCTCACCCAAGGGGAATTACACACTCTGGTGGGATGCCGCTCAGCGCCACTGGTACGCTTACG
>CAYUQE010000121.1:3891-5384 GCA_964446805.1 uncultured Proteiniphilum sp.
AAGGGGAATTACACACTCTGGTGGGATGCCGCTCAGCGCCACTGGTACGCTTACGACAACCGGGTGAAGACGATGAAGAACCTAACCCGGGATATCCCCGTAAACTTCTGGAATGAAAAAAACGACATTCCTTCCGAGCCGGGATCGTACGGCATTGCCGCCTGGGGAGCGGACGATGCCTACCTGTTGCTGAACGATGCGTTCGATATCTGGAAAATCGATCCCAAAGGGGAGAAAAAGGCGGAAAATATCACCTTCAAAGCGGGTCGCACCGACTCCATCACCTTCAGATACCTGAACACCGACCCGGAAAAACGATTTGTTGCTCCCGACGATAAGCTGTTGCTCACTGCTTTTAACAACAGGAGCAAGGAAACGGGCTTCTACACGCTCGCACAGAAAGGGCGTCATCCGCTAAAGAGAAGAGTGATGGAAGGCTTCACCTTCACGTCGGTAACCAAGGCAAAAGAGGCTGATCTCGTTCTGTTTCAAAAAAGTAACTTCCACACCTCTCCCGATCTATATATGACCAGTGATTGCTGGAAATCAACAAAAAAACTGACCCATATCAACCCACAGATGACCGACTACAACTGGGGAACGGCAGAACTTTTCTCATGGACCTCCTTCACCGGCATCCCGCTGCAAGGTATCCTCTACAAGCCGGAGGATTTTGACCCGGCAAAGAAATACCCAGTGATGATCTACTTCTACGAACAGCACTCTGATGAGCTCTACCGCTGGTTCACACCCGCACCCAGCCGTTCGGTGATCAACATTCCCTTCTTTGTGAGCCGCGGTTATATTGTCTTCACCCCCGACATCCGGTATACCGTCGGAAACCCGGGGATGGATGCCTACAATGCGGTGGTAGCAGGAGCCGAAGCCCTTGCAAAAAACAGATGGGTGGACAGGGAGAATATGGCGATACAGGGACAGAGCTGGGGAGGGTACCAGGTGGCTTACCTGGTGACAAGGACCAACCTGTTCAAGGCGGCAGGAGCCGGTGCGCCGGTGTCGAACATGACCAGCGCCTATGGAGGGATCCGCTGGGAATCGGGGCGCAGCCGCCAGTTTCAGTACGAGCAGACGCAGTCGCGTATAGGCGTGCCGATGAGCGATTCACTCCGGCTCTATATCGACAACTCCCCCCTTTTCTTTGCCGATAAAGTAGAGACACCCCTGCTGATCATGCACAACGACAAGGATGGCGCTGTTCCCTGGTACCAGGGGATCGAACTCTTCATGTCGCTCAGACGACTGGGGAAGCCTGTCTGGATGCTGCAATACAACGGAGAGGAACACAATCTGGTACAACGCCGTAACAGCAAAGACCTCTCCATCCGCCTGCAGCAGTTCTTCGACCATTACCTCAAAGGCGATCCTGCACCGGTATGGATGACAAAAGGAGTGCCGGCCATTGAAAAGGGAAAGTCATGGGGATATGAGGTTGATGTGAGCATGTGAGCATGTGAGGATGTGAGGATGTGAGG
>CAYUQE010000122.1:0-5309 GCA_964446805.1 uncultured Proteiniphilum sp.
AGTGAAGCAGTGATCGCCTTTTCAGCTCGCTCATACTGGAAACGGTAGCCGGCATCCCGGATCTTCTGTGAGGAGATCCTGCTGCCACCCAACACCATGTCAGCCGCTTCACCCATCACGAGCCGCATCATGAAAGCAGGAACTGCAGGGAAGAAGAAAGGTTTTTTCATCACCTTTGCCAAAGTACGCATAAAAACTGCGTTGGTGATATATTCAGGTGCTACCGCGTTGTAAACACCCTGTAAGGTGGAATCTTCTATGGCGCTGATATAAAGCTGGCAGATGTCTTCGAGATAAATCCAGCTGAGATACTGCCTCCCGCTGCCGAGGGGTGAGCCTGCACCTAAGCACGTCGGCAGCACCATTCTTTTAAACGCTTCGCTGTCAGGGGAGAGAATCAAACCGCTTCGCAGCACCACCGTGCGGATGCCGGGAAGCTCGTTAAAGCGGTATGCAGCCTCCTCCCACCTCCTGCAGGTAGTACTCAGGAAATCGTTCTCCAACAAAATATCCTCCTCGGTAAAGATGCGCTCACTCACGCTCAGTCCATAGTAGCCTGTGGCCGAGGCGGAGATGAAAGTACGAGGTGTGTGGGCTGTCTGTTTCAGCTTCTCATATATCAACGCAGCCGTTTGTACACGACTCTCCACGATCTCACGCTTTTTAGCCTCAGTCCACCTGCCTTTACCCAGGTTGGAACCCGCCAGATGAATGATCACATCGGCCTGCTCAAGCGCTTCAATGTCAATTTCGCTATTTCGGTAATCCCATCTGTAAGTGGGAATAGCAGCATGCAGGTTACGAGTGCGGCTGAGGTGGAGCACCCTGTAACCTTTCTCTACAAGCAATTCCGTGAGCCGGCTGCCTAAGAGACCCGTACCACCTGTTATCAGCACTGTTTTCATCAATTCTGACAAATAGATTTATAACTTGAGCCAGCCCGTGATTGGCATGGCCACGGCTGTTGGCCGCATGATAGACTGTCTTCATCATCTCCTGCTGCCGCTCGTGGCAATCATGATGTAATAGAGCAAAGTAGCCAGTGAGCCGAGGGCTGCCACCACGTAGGTATAACCGGCCCAGCGCAGTGCATCTTCAGCCTCGTTATGATTCGTGGCGTCGGTAATCCCGGCGCTGCTCATCCAGCGAAGCGCACGGCTGGTGGCATTCTTCTCCACCGGCAGTGTCACGAAGCTGAAGAGGGTTGTAAGTGAGAACAAGCCTATACCTATCCATATCAGGGCAGGGAAGGTCTGTATCATGATGATGCCTGCCAGGATCACCCACATCACCCAGCGGGAGGTGGAGGAGATGACGGGAACCAGTGCCGACCGCATGCTGAGGGGTGCATACCCCCTTGCATGCTGCAGCGCATGACCGGTCTCGTGCGCCGCGACAGCCGCCGCGGCAACACTGTAGGAGCCGTACACCGGCTCACTCAGATTGATGGTCTTATTGAGCGGGTTATAGTGGTCGGTGAGTTGTCCTCTTACAGAGATTACCTGCACATCGAAGATGCCATTGTCGTGAAGCATAAGCTCCGCGACCTCTTTCCCGGTCATCCCGTTACGAAGCGGGATCTTCGAGTACTTCTTAAAACGACTTTTCAAGGTAGCCTGAACAATCCATCCGGCAACAGCAATACCTATAAAGAGAATCCAAATTGGTGACATATGATCTTTTTTAATTAAACATTTATCGCATTTAAAAGTTCAAACGCGAAAACCATGCCACTCGTTACCGGATAATGGTCTGTGCCCTGTCAGGCCCGAGAGAAACAATAGCAATAGGTACACCCAGCTCCTCTTCAAGGAAGGTGATATAGTTGTTGAACTCCTCTGGAAACTCGTCTTCCGACTGCATTTTTGTCATGTCGCACTTCCATCCCGGCAGGTCTACATATTCTGGTTCGAACCCTTCTGAAATATCAAAAGGCAGATCATCGGTCTCTACACCATTGACACTATAGGATACACACGCCTTGATCGTTTCAAAGCTGTCCAGCACGTCGCTTTTCATCATCACCAGCCTGGTCACACCGTTCAGCATGACGGTATAGCGCAGCGCTACCAGGTCGATCCAGCCACAGCGACGCGGACGACCGGTGACAGAACCATACTCTTTGCCATAATCACGTAGCAACTGACCATCCTCATCAAACAACTCGGTGGGAAAAGGACCACTCCCCACCCTTGTACAATAAGCCTTGAAGATGCCATACACTTCGCCAATCCTGTTGGGGGCTATACCAAGTCCGGTGCATGCTCCGGCACAGATGGTGTTGGATGAGGTTACAAATGGATAGGAGCCGAAGTCGATATCGAGCATCGAACCCTGTGCTCCCTCAGCCAGCACCTTGGCTCCCCCCGCAAGCTGCTTGTTGAGAAAGTGCTCACTCTCGATGATTTGGAACGTCTTCAGCTTCTCCACTCCCGCAAACCACTCCTTCTCCAGCGTCTCAAGATCATATGCAAACTGATATTGGCTCAACTGCTCCTTATGACGCGCGACCGCATTTGCATATTTCTCCTCAAAATGATGAAACAGATCGCCTACTCTCAAACCGTTACGGCTGATCTTGTCGGTATAGGCAGGACCGATACCACGACCTGTGGTGCCAATCTTCGCGTTGCCCATTGCTTTTTCTGAGGCAGCATCCAACAAACGATGCGTAGGCAGAATAAGATGTGCTTTCTTGGAGATGGAGAGCCTGTCGGTGAGCGTGTGCCCTGCTGCCTCGAGCGCTTCCACTTCCTGCTTGAACAAGGCGGGATCTATCACCACACCGTTACCAATAATATTCATCTTCCCTTCCTGGAAGATGCCGGAGGGAATTGATTTCAATATGTATTTCTGCCCTTCAAACTCAAGCGTGTGACCGGCATTGGGTCCACCTTGAAAACGTGCCACAATATCATAGTTGGGTGTGAGCACATCCACCACTTTTCCTTTTCCTTCATCGCCCCACTGGAGGCCTAATAATACGTCTACTTTCATTGTAATTGTTATCTGTAAATGGAATGGATGTCTGTTAGTTCACCCACGCTTCTGTTTATGTGTATGCATCTACTTGCTACCCGTATTGTCTTTGCTGCTGCGTCCCAGCCGCCTCAACTCCATCTTTTTCGTATGACTACATCTGCTACAGGTGCCGTAGATATACATGCTGTAGTAGCTGACCGTGAATTTCTTGATCTTCTTCAGCTGTGCCTGTGTGAGCAGTTCACTATTCTTTGTTTCCCAGACCTGACCGCAGGTGGTACAGATCATGTGGTCATGATTCTCATTTCCGTATGCTCTCTCGTATTTCGACATGTTTCTACCAAACTGATGCTTGACGACCAGTCCACAGTCGAGCAGTAGTTCAATGGTGTTGTAGAGGGTGGCACGGCTGACGCGGAAGTTGACATCGATCATCGATTTGTAGAGTGAATCCATATCGAAATGACCCTTTGTCATGTAAATATGATCGAGAATAGCGAACCGTTCAGGTGTCTTGCGATGCTTATGCAGCGTGAGGTACTCCATAAACTCATCTTTCACCTGTTTTTTCAATTTTTGACTGGCCTCCATAGCTACAAATTTATTTCAATTTATTGATTTTTCCTAACGATAGGTGTCGATTTTTCATCATCTGTGAGAAAGAATGAATCAGTTCGATAGGTGGTTATCTACTTAACCATATCGGAGTGGTAAAAAAATGCGGGCTCACTCACCTCGCTCTCATTATGATAGGCATCCGAAACAGTCACAAAGTAATAGTAAGCCTTGTCATCATTCTCCACGCGACAGGTGAACAGAGGCTCTTTAAGGCCCACAGCCAGCAGGTTTTCCGCCTTCTCCCTGCTGAAATCATCCGACTCACTCTTGTAAACATTGTAGGTCACCCTGCCGGTACCATTTTTCACCAACCATTTAAGTGCAAAGGTACCATCGGGCAGTTGCTCGGCCTGAATATCGTGGGGCCTCTCGGGGATAGAGTCGGACAACCATGTCATGGCGGGTAATTTAGCCGGATAAGCATAATACTGTTCGAGCGAGGAAAGAATACCCTTCGTATTGGACAGAACATTCGCTGTACGGAAGTAGGCTTGCCCATGTATCTTTTTCTCTCTGGTATAATCCACCTGATTGAGAATATCCTGTCGGGACCACCCCAGTTCTATCATTTGGTATGCACCCAGACCGGGTACCACTATCCGCTTGTTTCCATTCACCATCCAGTCATCCAGAAAGGGATAGAATAGTTGCTCCTTGTAGTACATCATCGGGTACAAAGCATCGTGTTTGCCTGTTTTCATCCACTTACCCGCATCCTGATAGACCGTCTCGAATGCTGTCCATCCGTGACCGTTGCTACCCAGGGTGCGATACCTCCCCAGGGGTGAGCTGCTGACCTGTACCCATGGTTTTTGCTTTTTCACCATATCGTACGCCTTGGTCACGAAGCGGGTGATATTGTCCCTGCGCCAGTCGGCACGTGGTTGGCCTTTTCCATGCAGCCGATACATCCCCTCATCGGGAAACTGGCCTTTGTTATCGGGATAACGGATATAATCGAAATGAATCCCATCCACATCATAATTGGATATGATCTCATTCACTATCGAGAGCAGATAGTCATCGGTTCTGGGATTACCGGGATCAAGAAACCATTCCCCTTTGAATTTTTTGGTTATCGAGGGATTTCTTTTTATAATTGATCTGGCTCCTAAACTTCTTACATGCTTATCACCTCCCAGGGGGTAGGTCACGATCCAGGCATGACATTCCAGTCCACGTTGATGACAGGCTTCAATCACAAAAGCAAGCGGGTCGAATGTCGGATGACCGTTACCTTCCCTAATAATCAAAGATGACAACGGTTCAATGCTGGAATCATATAAAACCTCTCCCCGTGCCCTCACCTGAAACATAACCGTGTTGAAGTTGTTTTTCTGCAGCTCATCGAGTATGGTGATCAACTCTTTTTTTTGCGTCTCCAAATTGGTCCTGTTTCGTGGCCAATCCAGTCCATAGTTGGTTGTCAGCCAGACAGCTCTTACTTCAGTAGCAGGCAGTGGCGATGAATGTATCGCCGGGTTACACCATAACAGCAGGATGAGCAAAAGGAGTATTCTGTTCATTAATTATAATCGTTCTAAATATTTGATTGCAAATATAATCTAAAAAAACCGTTTTAGCACTGCTTTTTGATCTCATTTACAGCAAAAACAGGTCATTCTCCTATGAATTTAATCCTCACGCTATTGCAACATTGTAAATCTGTTACATCTACTTAAAGATACTTCATTTTAAGAGAACATAAA
>CAYUQE010000123.1:0-5238 GCA_964446805.1 uncultured Proteiniphilum sp.
AAATGACAGAAGAAGAAGCATTGCGTTACAGCATCCTGTTCGATTTCGATCAATCGAACACGGTTGCCACATACGAGAAATTTCTCACAGATGTGGTTTCTCCCCGCATTGATGACAATAGTAAAGTAATCATTCATGGCCATACCGATATTATTGGCAGTGAAGAATATAACATGACATTGTCGAAACAGAGAGCAAGTGAGACAGCACGTATCTTGTCGAATGCCGTAAAGAGCTCAGGTAAGAACAGCGTGAGATTCGAAACAGATGCTTTCGGAATGGATACCAATAAAGCACCTTTCGAGAATAAACTTCCCGAAGAAAGGTTCTACAACCGTACCGTGGTTATTGATATCGAAAAGGCGAAATAGTGAAAGGTTATCAATAAGAATAGTGATCCTCATGAAGAACAATCTTCTTGGGATCACTTTTTTTGTCGATATACCTGTGACTGGTCACATCTTACTGCGATGAGTGAGAAGAGGCTATTTAAGCCGTTTCTCGAAGAAATCCCAAAGCGGATAGCTGATTCTTACACCCACACCTTCTATCTTTTTATCTACGAAACTGGTGAAGATACCCGCCCTGCCCAATCCAAGAAATCCGATGGAATAACCGCCTTCAAGATAAAGTTTCCTCTCCTCAGTGACCAAGCCATGGAAGTGAACTGCTTCATCAAACGAAAAACGTTGAAGGAAGGGCAGGTTTTTCAGTAGGAGGTATGGTGACTGATAGTTGAGATGTCCCTCTAACCACCAGTCACGCGAAGCAGTATAGTGAGACAACAGGTTGAAGCTGTTTGTGAAATCGGATGCGGTGAACAGCATCCGGTTGTTGCGGAAATAGTGAAGGTCGTTCATATACATTTTCTCAGATGATACAAATGAACCTCCCGAGAAGTGATACTCGATCTGCTCGAAAGGAGAGACTTTGATCTTTTGTGAGATGCTGAAAGTGAGCTTGTCATACAACGGCGCCCGATTATCGGTAAAAAGGTTCATCCCCCTTTCATATCCAACGGTGAATGTAGGATAGTTGCTTGAAACGTACCATTTTCTGCCCTCTCTCACCCGATACCGGTTACGGGGTGTATAGGTGAGGCTCAGCATCATCCTGGTGGCGGTGTGAGGTGGATAAAAACCTGCATCCGTAGGGATGTTGGCGGGTATTTCCCTGCCGAGAAAATTAAAAGTGGTACGGTTGCTTAAGGGTGAACGTTTATCCATTTCCGCACCGGAGTACAGAAGCAGCCCGTTGGCAATATCAATGGAATGATTCGCTTTCACATAGCGGCTGTCGTAAAAACGGATGAAACTTTGTCCCAGGTCGACGGCAGCCAGCGTGTTCATCAGCCTCGATTCACCGTTCATGCTGTTCACGTCCCGGGAGATATGCCCTGCCGAGAAATCAATCTGTCCGAGTGACATCGGTGCATAATTCAATGAAGCCGCCACATGCCACAGCCATTTCTCGCGTGCGGTCGTATAATAGAGGGATGGCGAGAATGAGAACGCCCGGTTTTTATCGATGGAATAACTGGTTGAAACTGTTTGTCCCAGCCAGAAGCCGTCCACGAAGTTATACTCCTTCAACGCGCCCATCATACCGCCATACCGGAGCGAAAGGTTCCGGTTTATCTGCCACACCCCCCCTTGCGTGATTTTCCCGAACAACGTCTTGGGGTTTTCTTCGATCGACAGCACCACCTCGTTTCTATCACTTTCATTGCTCATGATGGTGTCGTTACCCGACAGGGAGTCTTTCATTTGGTAGCTTATGACCTCCTCAACACGAAGTGGCAGCTCACGGATGTTCGTCCAGAAGGTGGAATCTCTTCTCCATGCCAGCGAGTCCACCTCCATCTTTACCTTTTCAATCTCTTTGATCTCAAGAGCTGCGCGTTGTTTCTTCACCTCTTCGGGTTCAGTCATCCGGCTCATCAGCTTCGACATTTTATATGCCTCTTTGGTCGAAAGCTGTTCTTGCTGCGAGAGTCTTTCCAATTCTGTGGCAATCTTCTGTTGCTGTGGTGATACCGGCCTCTCGGCCTCTATCCTGGCAGAGGCAATCTCCTTTATGGATGAAGGATTACGGGCTTCATCTATCTCCACCCTGACATACTTCATCGATGCGTAGTACTTACCCGATCCTTTCACACCCATCGTATTGAGGGTCAACGTCACATCATAGGTGGTGGGCAGATAGACCGAAGGCTTCACTTGATGGAAGTTGATACGGTAATGCATGGTGGTGCCCAGCTCGCTGGCCACAAGATCGGCAATATAGACATTCCAGCTGTTTTCCAGTATATATAGATATCCGGAAAAAAGATCGGGATTTTTCTTCCGGGGTATCACCTTGATTTTGTTGATGATCACATCAGATTGATAGTCCACATCTTCCAGCCTGAATGCATAAAACCGGAATGCGCCGGGGGCAAGGGGTGAGATTCTGCCATCCAGCTCCCGGTTGTAGATGCTCGAAGTCATGATACTGAGCCCTTTGGTGATGTTAAATGCTTTGGGAATAGAACTTTTCAGTGCCACCACCTTTTGTGTGTATGTTTCCGGGGAGGTAAAGTGAATCTGACTTTGTGATTCCATCACCAGTGGACGGCCTATCAGCGTATTGATGTCGATGTCGGAGGCGTTGACTTTCATGGCTCTTCTGAAAATCCCGGGAATCTTATTGATCGTCAGGCTCCCCTTGATGTAGGCCTCGGCGTGGTACTTCCTGAGCTGATAGCGATAGTGTGGTGCATAGGCAATGGCTTTACGCATGATACGATACGCCGGATCCTCATCACCGGCAACCACCACCACCTCATCCAGCATGTAGGATGTCTCCTGCAACACTACACGGACAGACTGGTTTTTTTCTCCCATCCGGATGCTTTTTTTGATGCTTTCATAGCCCAGCGAACGAAATTCACAGGTGTAGATGCCCGGTGAGAGCGCGGTTTGAAACTCTCCCAGGTTGTCGGCGGCTATTCCTTTAGCGGTTTCCTGGATATAGACGGTAGCGTTTGGGACAGAGTCTCCCTGTTCATTGACAATCACACCCTTGAGCTGTTGTGCCTGCAGGGTTGTATGAAATATTATACAACACAGCGTGTAGAGTAGTGGTTGCTTCATAGGCTGATTCTTAATGAATAAAGATGAATCAACAAAAGTAAATATTTTTTATCTTATTACCTGACAAGGCAACGGGATCTCATGAGGAATATTTTTACACACCGAGAATGATGCCCGGTTCAATATTAAGTTGTTTACTCATAGCACGAGCTGTTTTAAGAGTTGGTTCGTTTATTTTTTTCCGTTAGTTATGTATTTATAAGTTATATGTTTGTAAGTTATGAATATACAACTTATATTTGCAGGATGCCGTAACTGTTACGACGGTTGCAAAGATATCGAAATCATGTTATTCAGTGGTGATAACCAGCTTTTTTCCCTGCTTTAGCTGCTCGTGGGTGATAAACCATCCGTCTATCGGTTCATTGCCATAGCTGATCTGCTGTATCTTCTCTCCTTTTCCTTTTTTACTGATGGTAAAGGTGTTCTTCTCATCCAGCCGGAATTCCACTTTATCGAACAGTGGAACAGAAACAATGTATTCGGGATCAGCGGGTGAATAGGTATATAAGCCTATGGCATTGAGTACATACCAAGCCGACATCTCACCGGCGTCATCCATACCCGCGTAAGCCAGCTTATCGGCGCCCATATCATAGAATCGGTCCATGATGCTGTCGAGTACGCATTGTGCTTTTTCCTGTTTCCCAATAAAGTAATAGGTGTAGGGTATCGAGTGTGAAGGTTGGTTTCCGTGACAGTAATTGCCGATGAATCCGGTCATGTTGTGTGCCTCATAGCCTCTCCAGGGTTCGGTGAAGAGAGAGTCGAGCTTCTGCTCCACTGCCTGGGGGCTCGGGTAGAGCGCGATCATTCCTTCCGAGTCGTGTGGTGCAAAGAAGAGTGAATTCCAGGCGTTGGCTTCCCGGTACATATAGGCGAAGTAGGGATAATAGGGGTCGAAATCTTCAATCCAGCTGCCATCCTCAATCTTTCCCCGAAAGAATCCCGTAGACGGGTCGAACAGGTTCTTATAATTTTCGGAATGTTTCATTAGAAGTTCATGATTCGCATTATCTCCCAGCTCTTTGGCTATTAACGCTGTCGCATAGTCGTCATAGGCATACTCCATCGTCTTGGTGACCGCCGCCTTGTACTCATCCCAGGTGGGCACGTTGGTGGTATCTTTCTCTGCAATCCATCCTTTCTCAAGATACTCATCGAGATAGGGTCTGCCACCACGGCCGGGCACGGTGGCATTCTTCAGCAGCAGCGCATAGGCACGTTCCAGATCGAACCCGGTGATGCCGCGCAGGTAGCTGCCGGCCACAAACACCGATGCATGATCGCCATGGAAGAAGGTGGGCATATATCCGCCTCTTTTCTCTCCCTTGTCGATAATGGATTTAATGATGTCCGTCGTGACATCAGGAGAGATCATCCCCAGCAATACAAGCTTGTTGCGGTAATCGTCCCAGAAAGAGGGGTTGGTGTAGTAACGAAAACCCTCGTTGATCACATTACCCTGCTCATCGGTGAAATCGCCGTTCACATCACTGCGTAACGCCGGCCAGAGAAAAGAACGATATAGGGTGGAATAAAAAAGCCCTTTTTTACGTTCACTGCCTCCCGTGACCTTTATTCCTGATAAAAGCTTGTTCCACTCATCGTTGGCTTCCTTGCGTACCTCAGTGAAGCTTTTGTCGATCATCTCCTGCTCCAGGTTCATCATCGCATTCTCAATACTGACAAAGGAAAAGCCAATCTTCAGCTCGAGTGGCTCCTCTCCGTTGCTCTCAGCAAAGCGTATCAATGAGATCTCATGATTCTCATCCTTCAGTTGTTGGATTTCCTCTATCGGGTAATTGGAGTGAGCATAGAAATAGATCTTTCCCTCAGCATCCTGGAAACCCGAAAATAGATGCGCATCCACCTTCTCTATGTGCCACTCTCTCACACCGTTGTTGGTGCGTGTCATGTCGGCTACAAGCTGCTTCTCCGCTCCCTTTGGATAGGTATATCTGTGATAACCACAGCGCAGGGTGGAGGAGAGCTCCGCATCGATGCCGTATCTATCCAGAAAAACCCGGTAGTAGCCGGGGCTGGCCGACTCCCTCTGATGGCTGAAACCGGAGGCGTAATCGCCCGGAGTGATCTCACCCGT
>CAYUQE010000124.1:0-5216 GCA_964446805.1 uncultured Proteiniphilum sp.
ATGTTATATTCACCGGCAACAGCGTGGTATTGTCGTCCAGCTGAAAAAAAACAGTCTCGTCCGCTGCCTCTTTCACGGTGACGAGTGCATTGGGATAATAGCGGTTTACATCATCATCATCGTCCAGACAAGAGGGCAGGATGAGTATACCGAGCAATATTCCCGTCGTGAAAAGTAATTTTGTAATCTTCATAATTTTGTGGTTTTAAACGTTACTAATTCTTTTGCTACAATCATTAAAGCAGGAAACAGGAAAAACCTTGCGTGAGAATTCGTTATTTTATCTAAAAAAAAGTTTATCAGTATGAGAGAATATGCAATAAATTGAATATGTTTGCCATACCTACTGAGACCATGGATGATATTTTCTTTGACAGACAACACTTGAATCAAAAAATTATAATTAATATTCACACGATGAAGAAGACCATTCTTTTAACTGCAATACTTATTTTTACCGGGTTGACGTTTGTATTCTCTTGTAATACCGATAATTCCGGCGAACAAAGCAATGAAAACAGCAAGGAGATAGTTATTACTAAAAAAGAACTGCTTGAAAAAATTAAGGGAGGTTGGGTCGGACAGGTGATTGGATGCACGTATGGGGGTCCGACAGAATTCATCTGGAACGGGACTATGATAGACGATCATGTGCCGATTCCATGGGATGAAAGCCGTATGTTATGGTACTATGAAAATCAACCTGGATTATATGATGATGTATATATGGATCTGACCTTTGTAGATGTTTTTGAAAAGCATGGCCTTGATGCGCCTGATTCACTGCATGCCCTTGCTTTTGCAAATGCAGAATACCCTTTATGGCATGCAAATCAGGCTGCACGTTATAATATTCTTCATAATATGATGCCACCTGCATCGGGGCATTGGAAGAATAACCCACACGCTGATGATATTGACTTTCAGATTGAAGCTGATTTTGCGGGATTAATGTCTCCCGGCATGGTCAATGCTGCGGCAGAAATATGTGATAGAATAGGTCATATTATGAATTATGGAGATGGCGTATATGGAGGAATTTATGTTGCTGCTATGTATTCTCTTGCATTTGTACATGATGATATTGAATTTATTGTTGAGGAGGCACTAAAAATAATACCTGTTGAAAGTGAATTTCACCAGTGTATTGCAGACGTCATTAAATCATACAGGAATAATCCGGACGATTGGAAATCTGCGTGGTTTGAAGTGCAAAGGAGGTGGACGCATGATAAAGGATGTCCTGATGGCGTTTTCGTCCCTTTTAATATTGATGCCAAAATAAATGCGGCATACATAGTGATCGGTTTACTTTATGGTAAAGGTGATTTTGGTGCTACGATTGATATCAGCACAAGATGTGGTTATGATTCTGATTGTAATCCTGCAAATGCTGCTGGAATTTTAGGCACGATGATCGGATATGATCATATATCTGATTATTGGATGCAAGGGGTTGATAAAGTAGAAGATTTGAACTTCCAGTATACCGAGATGTCTCTTAGTAAAGTATATGACATTGGATACAAACATGCAACTGAAATGATAACCAGAAATGGTGGTGTGGACAATGGCGATACCTACACAATCAATTATCAGACAGTTCAGACAGTACCACTGGAGATTGGGTTCAATGACTTATTTCCCACATCAAGAAGGAGGATTAACAACAGATTATCATCTTTAGCCGATGAAGCTACTGTTGATTTTTCGGGATCAGGATTTGTACTGACCGGTTACGCAACCGGACCAGGAGAGAAAGAAAGCATAGAATTGGAAGTTGATTTGTATATTGATGACAATTTTATAGAAACAATTGTGATGCCTGCCTCTTTTCTATTAAGGAGGCATGATGTTGCGTGGAATTACGACCTTAAGGAGGAGCCACATACAGTAATAATTAAACCACGAAATATCCCTGAAGGATATCAAATTCATATAGGTGATCTGATCGTATATTCAGATACAGATCCCGGGATCAACGTCTATTATTAATTTCACTTTACGCTTGTAATCCAGCAGGCTGGCAGGTATAAGCAACAGGTCGATTCCTTTTCGACAGGTTACTGCTTACTCCAGATGCGGGTGTTGAGGTTCAGATCCGTCACAATGCCTATGGCCATCTCCAGATCAAGAAAATATTCAGTTGTCTTTTCCTCGGAGATCACCGACGAATAGTAGCGGGGTTCGAAGAGTGCTTTATTGTAGGGGATGGCAATGTAAAGATGCGATTTAACAAAAGAGATATTGATCCTTTTCCCGGTGCGACGTTTAAAATCCAACAGTCGCTTCATCAGGCTGGCCGAGAGGATGTAGCGTGCCTCCACCTGATCGGAACCGTACACTACGAACTGTTTCTCAAACTCGGTATCCTCAAGACGGATAAGCTCACCATACCGTTTTATTGCACTCTGGAGAAAAGTGCCTGCCCATCCGAACATTCTCTCCGCCATGTCGGGCAGAACAAAGTATTCACCCTTGAAATCCTTGTTGAAATCGGCTTTAAAAAATATCCCGTCGAAGAGTGATGTCCATATCTCCGTTTTCTTTCCATTGGCACCACTGGTTTCGGTTTTGTATATGGCATGAATTTCGGAAAAAGCGATCGCTGTATTACCGATGCTGCCGCTTACATAGTCGTCGCCGCTGTAACGGTCAGGCGTCGGATAGAACAGTCTGGAAGCGATAAATTCCTGTTGCACGATCAACTTCCCGGCGTCATACACCAGACCCTCATCGATGAACCGGACAATTGAGCCGATGATCTCGTTTTTGTAGCGGGCGACAAAGGTACATTTGTTTGCATGGATCTTACCAATGTAAAAGAGGAAAGAGACAATGGCAGCTATCACCGCAATAATGACAGGTACGTTGGCTTTGCTGTCGGTAAACCAGACCCCATAAATCATTCGGTTGACAACAAGACTGAGTGCGAAGAGCGACGCTATGCAGCCGAAATAAACGGTGGTGATGAGAAGGTTTTTTACACGTATCTGACGTCTCAGCTTCTCTATCTCCTGGAGCAATGGCAGGAGTGTTGTCCGGTAAAACGTTTTAAATTCGCTTTCCGTCTTCATTCGCGGGAGTTAAACAGTCCTCTGACATCGACATTGTTACGTTCCGGCTCGGGCGTTTCGAGATAGGATCTTGTCCTGAGCCCCCGTATTGCAGCAATTAGGTTCGATGGGAACAACTGAACGCCGTTGTTGAATGACAATACTGCTGCGTTGTATGTCCGCCGTGCGGCAGAGAGTTGCTCTTCCACCTCGTTGAGTGATGCTTGCAGCTGGAGGATGTTCGTGTTCGACTTCAGGTCGGGATAGTTTTCCATCGCCACATTCACCGTGCGCAGGGCTCTGTTCATCCTGTTGTTGATCTCGATTACCTCCTCACCGCTCAAGCCACTTCTCATTGCCTCACTTCGCAGCGCCGTGATCTCGGTAAGAACGCTTTTCTCGTGTCCCATGTACTGCTGTACGGCCGCCACCAGATTGGGGATCAGGTCGAACCGTTTTTTCAGATAGACATCGACGCTGGCGAATGCGTTATCGGCCTGGTTGCGCCGATAAGTAAGCGTGTTGGAGAGGATGATCGCAAGAAGCAGCAGGAAAACAAGAGGCGCTGCAATGAAAATGATGGTGGATGGTTCCATGGTTTTATGATTTTATGATTTCAATAAGTTGTTTCAGGTCGATATCCCTGATTGCCGGGATGGTCAGCACCTCTTCGTTGCGCAGGGTGCGGTCGTAATAATAATAGCGCAGGAGGATTCCGTAGTACGGTTTTTGAATCACTTTCACCTCTTTAAGGCCGGAAAGCGGGAAATCCCAATTGTGGAAAAAGCCGTTGACGTATGCATATTTCCTGCCGATGACCACATAACCGTCGCCCCTGTTGTTGCGGAAACGGTAATAATAGGGCATGCCAAAGGCAAACAAAGCGATCAATGTCATGATAACGAGGAAAAAGAGGAACATCATCCATCTGCCCTCTTCCATGAATAGGATGAACAGTCCGAAAAACAACACCATGAAGAGGGTGATCACGATGAAAAGCCCGTTGTTCTTCCCCTTCTCTGAAGTGAAAAGATGATCGGCAAAGGCTCTCCTCGCTTCATCATCCAAAGTCCAGCTGGAGATGATCTCTTCCCCCCAGATCAGTTTATCCATCTTCCTGGCTCTGCTGCGGAAGATGAACGCCACTACAACGGACGAGAGAAAGAGAAACAGTGCTATAAACGACAACGCGTAATTGCCTTTCAGTCCGCTCCACGACTGGTACGGCAGAAACACTGCCAGGGCAGAGATGAAAGCGATGAAACCGGCAGTTTTTGCAATGTTCCACTGCCGGTTTTTGATTCTCAGGCTGAATGGTTCAGATGTTGTTTCCTGTTGCATCAGAAATGTTGTTGATTATTTGATGCGCGTTCCGTTCCGCTTCGATGGGGCTTGCGGTTGCGCATTATTGTAGTTAAAAATAAAAATGTTCATTGCCTGTTCTATTTGATCAACTTTCGTTTATCAGATCTTAGGTTATTTCACCTGGTTGAATCCGAACCGGTTGATCAGGTCGTTCACCACCTGTATCGCATCCCTGCCGCCGGTGGTATGTGATATCTCACGGTTCAGCCGGATGATCTCACCGGGATCGTTTGTCTGTGTGCCAATATTTTTCAATTTCGCACCCAGATCTTTCCAGTAGCTGATGTCGGCTTCTGTCTGCAGGTATTCACTGCTGCCCGGTCTTGCTTTTGCCAGATCTTGTTCAAGTTTCTTCATCAGCATGTTGTCGATTTCCTTGCTCGCCTCCCTGCATTTTGCCTGCATCCTGGAGGTGTTGCTCAGCATAGGGTTCTTCTCTATCGCGTTCACTTTCACATCAAGCACCTTGCCGATGCTGGCCACATCCTCGGGCGCCAGTTGTGAGAAGTCGACATCCTTGCTCAACAGGTCAGACGTGGAGAATGCTTCGGCATGCATCGATGTGGTGAGGTTCATTTCCGAATGTTTGGCACTGATGTGGAACATCTCGTAATAGTCCTGATTCATCGCTTGCTGTGCATCCTGCATGAACTCCCTGGCGTCAACCCTTTTGCCGTTCTTGATGAAATAGGAGGGTTCCTTCCCTGTCCTGACCGATACAGGTGCCAGGTCGAGGTCCATGCTTGAGGTGCCGCCGCTGGAGGCATTACGGAACTGCCTGAACTGGATGTCAGA
>CAYUQE010000125.1:0-5211 GCA_964446805.1 uncultured Proteiniphilum sp.
AATATGAAAGACGACGCGCAGCTTATTGCCCTGTACCTCTAACGATCCTCTCCAGCTGCCTGTGATATCTTGTGAAAAAAGTGAGAGGACCACAAAAAGAAAGAGGAGGGAAAGAACTGTTTTATTCATGATGATAGGGTTCATTTTTTAATATTGTCATTGCACGGTAAAGCTGTTCTGCAAATACAACTCTAACCATCTGATGTGTAAAGGTCAATCTTGACAACGATACAAGATCGTTTGCTCTGGCATATATTTCACGTGAAAATCCATAAGGACCTCCAACGATAAATACCAGTCGTTTTGTGGCGGTGTTCATTTTCTTTTCCATAAAACCGGCAAACTCAACAGAACTGTATTGTTTTCCTTTGTCATCGAGTAAAACGACATGATCCGAAGGCAGCAAGGCTTTTTGAATCAGGTTTCCTTCTTCATTTTTTTGTTCTTTCTCTGAAAGTTTTTTCCTGTTTCTCAGATCAGGCACAACCATCATTTCAAAAGAGATGTAAAAATTGACTCTCTTTTTATACGCATCGATGAGTTGTGTGAGCAACAGCTCATCTGTTTTACCTACAGAAAGCAAAATAACCTTCATTCAGACAAGATATTTGTTCTTCATAAACCAATTGCAGCAGTGCTGGGGAGGTTGTCGAAAGAATCTGGCACAAATCATGATCAGGGAGTTGAGAAATATAACCCCCTTAGCATAAAAAAGCCATAGTTAACAACAAATATAGTTGTTTATTTCGTACTTTTGTAATGAAATTTTCGTAAAATTATAACAATATGGGTGTTTTAGGTGTTTAGACCTGAATGCTGTTGTTTCGATTAAAAATATGGAAGAGAAAGAATTGATCAGTGACCTTATTCAACTGGCGCTTGCCGAAGATATTGGCGATGGCGATCATTCCACCTTATGTAGTATTGCTGCATCTGTATCAGGTCGTTCCAAACTACTGATCAAAGAAGAAGGCATTCTTGCCGGCGTGGATATAGCCATCGAGGTCTTTCGCATGTTTGATCCCGATTTACATACGGAGGTTTTTATTCATGATGGTGCAGCCGTAAAGCCGGGTGATGTGGCGTTTATTGTTTCCGGTAAAGTACGATCAATCCTTCAGACCGAACGACTTGTGCTCAACATCATGCAGCGGATGAGTGGTATTGCCACCATTACCCGCCAATATGTGCAACTGCTTGAGGGCACATCCACAAAGGTGCTCGACACCAGAAAAACGACACCCGGCATGCGTATATTGGAGAAGCAGGCAGTGAAGACAGGCGGAGGGGTCAATCACCGGACAGGTCTTTACGATATGATCCTGCTGAAAGACAATCACGTGGATTTTGCCGGAGGTATTGAGAACGCACTTCTGGGTGCTCAGAAGTATTTGAAGGAAAAGAACAAAACACTCCAAATAGAGATCGAAGTAAGGAGCTTGGAAGAGCTTGAAGAGGCACTACGCGTGGGAGGCGTGGACAGGATCATGCTCGATAATTTCACCCCCGAGAAGAGCCGTGAAGCGGTTCAAATTGTAAAGGGTCGTGTGGAGCTGGAATCATCTGGCGGCATTACCATCGATAACCTGCGGCAATATGCTGAAGCAGGTGTAGACTACATCTCAGTGGGAGCACTGACTCATTCGGTGAAGAGTCTCGATATGAGTCTGAAAGCAGTATAGGTTGAATATGCATCAAAACGAGAATAAACAGGAATTGCTCGATAAAAGATATATGCGCATGGCTTTTATCTGGGCGGAGAATTCCTACTGTAAACGAAGGAAAGTGGGAGCGCTCCTGGTAAAGGATAAGATGATTATTTCAGACGGTTACAACGGAACCCCGTCGGGTTTTGAAAATGTGTGTGAAGACGATCATAATGTCACAAAACCTTATGTTCTCCATGCCGAGGCGAATGCGATCACCAAGGTAGCCCGCTCCAATAACAGCAGTGATGGAGCAACACTCTATGTCACCTCGTCACCCTGTATTGAATGCGCCAAGCTTATCATCCAGGCCGGCATAGCCCGCGTAGTCTATGCTGATGCCTACAGATTGAGTGATGGGATTGATCTGTTAAGTAAAGCAACTATCGAGCTTGTTTCCGTTGAGATGGACAAATAGAATATAAAGAAGGGGATTGAATGGATTCAGAAAAAAAGATGAGGACCTGGCTTCCTTTGTGGATTGGTATAGGAATAGCCATAGGGATATTTATTGGAAGCAAGTATGGTCAGTTCGGCAGATCGGGTGGTGTTGAAGGGACCGGCAAGATTGATGCGGTATTGAATTATATCCGTGAGTCATATGTAGATACCGTGAACATGCGCATGTTGGTGGAAGATGCTTTACCTAAGATCATACAGGAGCTGGATCCACACTCGGAGTATATTTCGGCAGCCGATATGAAGCGGGTGAATGAAGACCTGGAAGGTCATTTCTCCGGTATCGGTGTGAGTTTCTATGTGCTGAGAGATACCATCGTGGTGACCAGCATCGTGCCGGGTGGACCCTCAGAGGCAGCGGGTATAAAGCCGTGGGACAGGATTGTGATGGTGAATGATACCGTTGTGGGCGGGAAAACGATTCAAAACGAGGATGTGTTGAAGATGCTGCGTGGTGAGAAAGGGTCGGAAGTGAAGTTGGGGATTCGAAGAGACAATGAAAGCCGGCTACATGAGATTGCTGTCACACGTGGCGATATTCCGATGAATAGCGTGAATGCCGCATATATGCTCACCGACAGAACGGGTTTTATTAAATTAGGGCGAAACTTCGGGTTTAACACATTTAGCGAGTTTATCTCTGCCATCTCAAAATTGAAAAGTCAGGGTGCCAAGGCATTCATAATAGATTTAAGGGGCAATGCAGGTGGATCACTTGAGATAGTGGTAGCCATGGTGAATGAGTTCCTGAAAAAAGGTGATCTGATTGTCTATGCAGAGGGTCGCAGTTTTCCGCGGAGCGATAATTATGCCAACGGATCCGGCACCTGCAAGGATGATGATGTGGTGGTGTTGATAGATGAGTTAAGTGCCTCAGCCAGTGAGATCTTTGCAGGAGCTATTCAGGATCATGACCGGGGGCTGGTCATTGGCCGACGTTCCTTTGGAAAAGGATTGGTGCAGAGTCAACGAAATTTCCCCGATGGAGCCGCTGTCAGGTTGACAGTTGCGAGGTACTACACTGCTTCCGGCCGGTCAATACAGCGCGGTTATGAAAAAGGGAAGTATGATGAATATGAGATGGATGCCATCAACCGTTATCTCGAAGGAGATTATGTCAATGTGGATACGATGAACAACCTCTCCCCCTATAAAACATTGGGAGGCAGAACCGTGTACGGTGGCGATGGTATCATGCCCGATATCTTTGTGGCCCGCGATACCACTGGCATCAATTCCTACTACAATACTGTTGTAAATAAACGTTTGGATGAGGAGTATGCCATGATCTATTCCGATGCCAACAAGCACAGGTTAAATAGTTTCGATCACTGGGAGGATATGTATGATTATTTGCAGCAGCAGCCTTTATTGTTGAATCTTGTCAGCTTTGCCGATCACCACGGGGTCAGGCGAAGGCCCTATTACATCCAGGAGTCCGGATTACTTTTTGAGAATACAATCGCTGCCTATGTAATCAGAAATTTCTTTGGCGAAGAGGCATTTTGGGCAGCTTATTATAAGAATGATCCTTTGGTGAAAAAAGGAGTTGAGTTGATTGAAACGGGAAAATCAACGTTCCAGTCCGTAGTGAACGAGATTTATAAATAAAGGGGTGTTTTTCCGCAGCTTTACCGCTTCGTAGGCGTTAAACCTCCCGATTGTGGATAATATCCATTACTTTGAGTTTTTTATGTGACTTGATGTGAATGAAAATTTAACGCTATCTATATGAGTAAGATTTTTCAGAATTTTTTGTCCAACAGGGTTTTATCCCGTTTTACAATCTTTGTGATCGACAATCTGATGATCGTTTTCTCCTGTTTTTTCATGTATTTCGTGAGATATGGTTTCACAGGGTTATCACTGGAAGTGAGGAGTGATGGGATGATATTATGCCTTTTACTTATCATCTTTAATGCCTTCACATTCATCTTCTTCCGCACCTTCAGCGGTATCCTGCGCTTTTCATCCTTCGCCGATCTCCTGAGAATTACCTATGCATTGGTGCTGGGATATGCGCTCTCCTACCTTGCTGTGGTTGCGATACGCTATTTCAACCCTGACTTTCATCTCACGAACGTAACCTTCTTCGCCATTTTCTTCCTCAATATATTTTTAATGATATTCTCCAGAATACTGGCGAAAGAGGTCTATGAATCCATTACCGGCAGAAGTGTCAAGCCGGTGAATGTTTTTATATACGGTACAAAACAGGCGGGTATAAGTGTGGCGAAAGCACTCAAGGGCAACAATGAATTCAATTACCGGGTGCTGGGCTTTATCTCTGACGAGAACCACATGATTGGGAAGGAACTGATGGGAGTGGTCATTCACGCCAACAATGAGAACCTTTTCAGAACATTGGAGGCTAAAGATGTGAAGACCATCATTGTATCGCCCCAGAAAATGGATGAGATCAAGGACTCAAGTCTGCTGGTTAATTTTGTGGATAACAATATCTCGCTGCTAACCACCGTTCCTGTCAACGAGTGGAGTGGCGCCATCATCAGCAGGGAGCAGTTGAAGGATGTGCAGATTGAAGATCTGTTGCCACGTGATCCCATCAGCATTAACATGATGGAGATCGCTTCCAATATTGAGGGCAAGCGTGTGCTGGTTACCGGTGCCGCCGGTTCCATCGGGAGCGAGATTGTACGGCAGTTAGCCTCCTTCAATCCAAATAGCATCATCCTTATCGATCAGGCGGAGACACCGCTGCACGATATGCGGCTGGAGCTGCAGGAGAAGTGGAGAGAACTGCGCACAGAAATTGTTGTGGCAGACATCGGTAATGCCACACGTATGGAGAAGGTATTTGCAAAGACACGTCCTCAGTTTATATTCCATGCAGCAGCCTACAAGCATGTGCCCATGATGGAGGACAATGTGTCCGAATCGATACAGACAAACGTCCTGGGAGCAAAGATAGTAGCTGATCTGGCCGTGAAGTACAATGCACAGAAGTTCGTCATGATCTCTACCGATAAAGCGGTGAATCCTTCCAATGTGATGGGCTGTTCAAAAAGAATCTGTGAGATTTATG
>CAYUQE010000126.1:0-5210 GCA_964446805.1 uncultured Proteiniphilum sp.
CATTCCTTCCGACAACCCTTCAACGGTGACAGAGATCTCTCCGGTAAGCTTCATGGCGATATAGTCACCCGGTAGCATGATCTTATGGATACGCTCGTAGGTGGCTGGCTCATGTTCTTTCACCCAGGCAAGCTTTGAGGCGGTGAAGTTACCGGGAGAGTTAAGCAGATGGGAGAGCACCTTCTCTTCACCTATCGCCTGGAATGCTTTCTCACCATAAGAAACCGCCCGGCTGTCACACCAGATGATGGAAGACCTTAAAACCTGCCGATCACTGTTGACGAGCACAAGCCCGTGCATCTGCCATGAGATGCCTATTGCTTTTATATCCTGAGGGTCAATGTTAGACTGTGCCAATACCGAAGCATTGGCCAGTTTGAGGTTGCTCCACCACATCTCAGGATCCTGTTCCGCCCAGCCTGCCTGCAGGGCAAGCATAGGCATCTCAATTTTTGGAAAAAAGTCTGAGGAGACTGTTCTTCCTGTCTCCGCGTCAACGATTGCTGCTTTTACGGATGAACTCCCGATATCATATCCAAGTAAATACATTGTTCGATTAATTATAGGATTATTTCTCTGGTTTAATTCTTTTCTACACCCTGATATTCATAGCACAAAGCTAAGAAAATAGCGTTACATGGCAAAACAGTTGAACCCTCCATCCACAGTAATTGTGGAGCCGGTAACGAAGGAGGAGGCATCACTTATAAGATAGTGGATGGTGCCGCACAACTCATCGGGTGTGCCCATCCGTTTGAAGGGTGTCTGCCGGATTACATCCTCGCCTCGTTGCGTGTAGGTACCATCAGTGTTGGTAAGTAGATCCCTGTTTTGCTCGGTGATAAAAAAACCGGGTGCAATCGCGTTCACCCTGATACCTTCACCGAACTTGGAAGCAACCTCGTTGGCAAGGAACTGGGTGAAATTGGTGATGCCTGCCTTGGACGCAGCATAACCGGCTACACGTGTCATGGGGCGGAAGGCAGCCATCGAGGAGAAATTGATGATGATCCCGCACTTACGATCAACCATCGGCTTCAAAAACACCTGTGTCGGCAACACGGTCCCGGTAAGGTTGAGTCTCACTACCTTGTCAAACTCATCCATATTCAGATCAAAGAATGTCTGTGAGGGGGCGATGTTGGCGCCGGGCATATTCCCGCCGGCAGCATTGAGCAGCACGTCTATCCGGCCATAACGGGCTAATATCTCCTCTCTGTTTTGCGTCAGGATTGTTTCATCCAACACGTCGGTCTTCAGAAACAGCGCCTCCTTTCCCCGCTCTTTAATTTGATTGACGATCTCTCTCCCTGCTTCCTCACGACGCCCCAGGAGGACCACCCTGGCACCTTCATCGGCCAGGTAGGAGGCGATGACACCTCCCAAAACGCCTGTGCCGCCGGTGATGACGATTACTTTCTCTTTGATACTGAATAAATTTCCCATAGTTATATTATATGTTTCCTCATTGAAACGAGTCTATCTCATTACGCACTACGGCCATCATCCCTTCTACCTGTGCCAATGCAAACATGCGTCCGTAGAAGGAATAGCCGGGATTATGATTGTTACGGGCATCATCCAGCATCACTCTGCCGTGATCAACCCGCATGGAGATGGAAGGTTGCTCTTTTTCCAGAATGCGTATCACCTCTATCAGTTTGCCGTTCCCGCCGAGATGAGATGCTTCCACAAAATTACCGTCGGGAAGTAATTCAGTGCTCCTGAGGTGAGCAAAACCGATCCTGTCTGCGAAAGTGCGGGCCAGATGGGGCGTTTCATTGTGCTCCCCGGCACTTAATGAACCGGCACAAAAGGTGAGCCCGTTATGCTTGCTCTCCATCAGCTTCATGATCCATGCAATATCTTCCTCTCCGGTGACGATACGAGGTAACCCAAACACGGGAAAGGGGGGATCATCCGGATGGATACAGAGCGTTACACCCTGTTCTTCGGCGACAGGAATCACCTTCTTCAGGAAGTAGTGGAGGTTATCACGGAGCAGCTGCTTATCGATATGCTGATAATTCTGTAGCTGCCTCCTGAACTCCTCTACAGGATCGGCTCCCTCTCTGAGCTTCCGATGGATGAAGCCTTGTGTCTTGACGATAATCGTGTCGATCAGTGCTGCTTTTTCCGCATCGGTAATGATGCTGTCGAGCTTTTTTATTTTCTCTTTTTCTTCTTCACTATAGTCAGCTTCAGCCCCTTCACGCTTTAGTATCCTGCAATCGAAATAGGCAAAGCGGATCTTGTCGAAGTAGAGGGTGGTAGTACCATCCGGCAACTTTCTGTCTAAATCGGTGCGAACCCAGTCGATGGCCGGCATGAAATTATAGCAGATTGTCTTCACTCCCGCCTTAGCCAGGTTGATCAGGCTTAATTTGTAGTTCTCAATCAGATGATCGCGGCCAGCATCTCCATACTTGATCTCTTCTGCCACAGGGAGGCTTTCAGCCACAGACCAGTGCAGCCCGGCATCTCTGATAAAGGAGTTCAGATCGTTGACAGCCTCTTCACTCCACACCTCACCGGGCGGCAGATCATAGAGTGCCGTGACAATGCCTTCCACACCTATCTGACGCAGCATTGCCAGTGTTATGCTATCTTTTTTCCCGAACCATCGCCAGCTCTTTTCCATTTGATTTTCCTACTAATTAGCAATCAGTTGTCAGCGGTCATCTTGCCGCTTTCACGTTATAACGCAGTTACATATCAACAAAAAACGATTTACTTCACACATCAAATCATGAACAAATCGAGTCAATTATGATGTTTGATATCCAGTTTTATCTTTTTCAACGCTTCCAGCTCATAAATAGGTCGTTCAATAGCGTAAGGGATTGGTTTGCCGGAAAAAGTCTGGAAATAGAGCAGACAGGCATCTTTCCACCAGACAGCATCCCGCGACTGTATCTTCAGCCTGGACTGTACATGACTGAAACGATCTGCATCGACAAACGATTCCATCCGGTCCCATGTTTTTTGAAACTCACGTACCTGCTGCACGCCGGCATCGTAGTGGTAGCTCAGTTCATCCCATAATATTCTCCCGTTCTTCATCCTGTGATCCCAGGGGAGATGATGAAACCAGAGCAGCAGCTCTTCGGGACAGGATTCAATATTGTTGTACAACTCTTTTACCGGAGAGCAGTATTGTGAGACAGCATCGCTGCCGTTTGCTGTACGGTCGAAGCCAATCCCTTTCTCGCTGGCATTATGGTAGTAGGGAGGGAGCCAGTCGGGTCGTGCTCCGGGTATATCGCACCATGGCTCGGGACCATAGTGATGGTCCCAGGCAAAGATATGGTGCAGACCCAGCGGCATCATATAATCCACTGTTGTCTCCCATGAGTCGAGCATCATCTCTTTAACCGGCTGCACGAAACACTCCTCCTTGGTGAAGGTCATACGAAGCCACTCGTCAGCGATCACATCTGCCGATAGTGTATGGTCCCATGCCAGACGTCCGAATGCATACCAGTTGGCCTGTGCGAAATGGTGTCCGCTCCAGTTGACATCCTCTCCTATATTGGCCACACCTGCGATAGCGCTGACAGGGTGGGGGTAGATAGTCCCATCGGTAGTTTTGGCCACGGTAGAGTGTTCGCCATTGCAGTAGGTGTCACTCTCAAGAAATTCTTTCCATTGTGTGCCGAGATAGACCAGATGGTTGGAGAAACCGAGGTACTCCTGCGTGATCTGCAGCTCGGGCATCAACGCGGTCTCCTTCATCGCTCCGAAGAGGGGACTGAAGGGCTCACGCGGCTGGAAATCTACCGGTCCGTTCTTCACCTGGACGATCACATTCTCACGGAATTGTCCCTCCAGCGGTATAAACTCATCATAGGCCTGTTTGGCACGATCTTCACCACTGGGATTATAGACAAATGCACGCCACATCACAATGCCGCCATGTGGTTTCAACGCATCAGCCAGCATGTTGGCGCCATCGGCATGCGTACGGCCATAGTCCTGTGGTCCGGGTAGCCCCTCCGAATTGGCTTTCACCAGGAACCCCCCGAAATCAGGTATCAGCCGGTATATTTCATTCACTTTGTTGTGCCACCAGTGCTTTACCGCCGGATTGAGCGGGTCGGAGTTCTCGAGTGCACCCAGCTCGGCCGGGGAGGAGAAGTTGATGGAGAGATAGATTTTGATATGATAAGGCCGCAACTGATCAGCGATCACCACCACCTTCTCAAGGTACTCCCTTGTAAGTATCGCGGGTGTGGCATTGACATTGTTGAGTACCGTCGCGTTGATACCTATGGAAGCATTGGCCCGTGCATACTCCCGATAGCGGGGTGAGATAGTATCGGGCAGCTGGTTCCATTTCCAGATCGAATGGCCGGCATAGCCCCGTTCGACGGTGCCGTCGAGGTTATCCCAGTGATTCAGCATTCGGATGTCGTAGCGCGGTTTCTCTGTAATATCGAGGTTGTCGGTGGACTGCCCTGTCTGAATCATCCTCAGCAGGTGATAGACGCCGTAGAGTAACCCCTGCTCATCTGCCGAGGCTACCAAGGTGATGGTATTATCTCCCTGCCGCACAGTACGGATGATATAACCTTCAGGTCCTGCAGCCAACAGTTCACTGCCGACGTTAAGCCTGCGGATATGTTGCTCTTTGATGGTCCCCAGTAACAGCGTATTGTGCTTCACCTTTTTTATCTGGGCGAGAGGGCTGCCGGTTATCTCACTCCATGCCCGCTGAAATTCTTCTGCTGCCACTGAGCGGCTGCTGCTCATCATCCCGGCAAAGGGTGGTGTCTCACTCCTCGGCTGTGGCAGAAAACGAAGCCATAGGCGGCTTCCGTCTTCTGCTCTAAGCTGAAATGCAGCAACAAGGGTGAATAACAGTAGGTATAGCTTTATCTTCATCTCTGCGCTAATGTTCCTTCCATCGTGCGGATGGTTCCGTCGGCATTGTACTTCAACTCAACCACTTTCAGGCTTCTCAACCAGGTTGTGCCTTCTGAAGGCACACAATCGTGGTGGAACAGATACCATTTCCCTTTGAACTCGACGATGGAGTGATGGGTAGTCCATCCCACCACGGGGGTAAGTATTACACCCTGGTAGATGAAGGGTCCCAGGGGGTTGTCGCCGATGGCGTAACATAGTCGGTGGGTGTCGCCCGTGGAGTAGGAGAAGTAGTATTTTCCGTTGTACATATGCATCCATGCAGCTTCAAAGAAACGACGTTC
>CAYUQE010000127.1:0-5190 GCA_964446805.1 uncultured Proteiniphilum sp.
CTTTTTAGGGTGAATAATGCTGCTTTCAGCGGTTTGGGCTTTCCCTTTTTCCTTTTCACTTACCCTTTTCCTTTTAATTTTTTCCTTTTAATTTCCCACATCGGCAAATCAATTAAAGTGTAAAAGTAGCAATTTATACAATATTTCCTTCGGATACAGTGACATATTCTGATAATGAGCCAAAATGTATCACGAGAAATAGCAAACATATCATTTATTTAAGGGTGATCATTTCAAAAAATCGTTATCTTTGTGGCTATTCAGCACTAAAAAGTGTAATTGAAACGAATAATCAATATAGCACATACTAACACTTATATTACCTTTATTTTATGAACGAAAGTACCTTAATGAACAGAGCAGCCGATAACATTCGTATTCTATCGGCATCGATGGTGGAACAGGCGAAATCGGGACATCCCGGAGGAGCAATGGGCGGAGCAGATTTTATCAATGTACTCTTCTCTGAATTTCTAGAGTATGATCCTCAAGATCCCACGTGGGCGTCGAGAGACCGTTTTTTTCTCGATCCCGGTCATATGTCGCCGATGTTATACTCCGTTCTTTGTTTAAGTGGTAAATTTTCGTTGGAGGAATTAAAGGGGTTCCGTCAGTGGGGTAGTCCAACACCGGGGCATCCCGAGATAGATCTGCAGAGAGGTATTGAGAACACTTCCGGACCATTGGGACAAGGACATGCCTATGCTGCCGGTGCAGCTGTTGCCGCCCGATTTCTTCAGGCACGGCTCGGTGAGGGCATGGATCATACCATCTACAGCTTCATCTCCGACGGTGGTATACAGGAGGAGATATCCCAGGGTGTAGGTCGCATAGCCGGTCATCTCGGGCTGAGCAACCTGATCCTGTTTTACGACTCCAACAATATACAGCTCTCCACCACTACCAATATGGTGACAAGTGAGGATGTAGCAAAGAAATATGAGGCATGGAACTGGAGAGTAATCTCTATCGACGGCAATAATGTGGAGGAGATCCGTGCCGCACTGACCGCTGCAAAAGCTGAAAAGGAGAAGCCTACGCTTATCATTGGCAATACCATCATGGGTAAGGGGGCGCTGGCAGCCGACTGCACTTCATTTGAGTGTCAGGTATCCACGCATGGACAGCCATTGAGTGCTGCCGGAGCCGATTTCAATCAAACGATTAAAAATCTGAAAGGTGATCCGGCGAATCCCTTCATCCTCTTTCCTGAGGTGAAAGCACTCTACGAAAAACGGAGAGAGGAACTGACGACGATCGTCGCAGCTAAAAAAGCCAGGCAGGATGCATGGACAAAAGCCAACCCTGAGCTGGCGGATAAGAAAAACAGATGGTTCGCACGCGAACTGCCGCAGATAGACTGGAGCGCCATCCAGCAGAAACCGGGTATAGCTACCCGTGCAGCCTCTGCAGCGGTATTAGGTGTTCTGGCACAACAGGTCGACAACATGATCGTTGCCTCGGCCGACCTCTCCAACTCCGACAAGACCGATGGCTTCCTGAAATATACCAAAGCACTCACCAGGGGAGACTTCTCCGGTGCCTTCCTGCAGGCAGGTGTTTCCGAGTTTACCATGTCCTGCCTCTGTATCGGCATGAGCCTTCATGGAGGTGTGATCCCCGCATGCGGCACATTCTTTGTCTTCTCAGACTATATGAAACCATCCATACGCGTGGCTGCACTGATGCAGACACCGGTGATCTTTATCTGGACACATGATGCCTTCCGTGTGGGAGAAGATGGTCCAACACATCAGCCGGTGGAACAGGAAGCACAGATCCGTCTGCTGGAGAAGTTGCAGAATCACCACGGACAGAACTCAATCCTTGTGTTGCGCCCTGCCGACGCCAATGAGACCACTGTCGCATGGAAGATGGCGTTGGAAAATGCGGCTACTCCCACAGGGTTGATCCTCTCCCGTCAGAACATCAAAGATCTGCCTGCCACGGGTGCCCGCTATGAGGAGGCACTTCAGGCTGAAAAAGGAGCCTACATTGTGCAGGATGAGGAGGGATACGATGTGATCCTGCTCGCATCAGGGTCAGAGGTCTCCACACTGGTGGAGGGCGCTGAGCTACTTCGTGCCGATGGTGTGAAAACACGTATCGTTTCAGTACCGTCGGAAGGACTGTTCAGGGCCCAATCAAGTGAATACCAGGCTTCGGTGTTGCCCAAAGGAAAGAAGAAATTTGGCATGACCGCCGGACTGCCGGTCACACTCGAAGGACTCGTTGCCGGTGACGGTGCCGTATGGGGCATGAACTCGTTCGGTTACTCCGCACCCTACGATATCCTCGACGAAAAGCTGGGCTATACGGGTAAGAACGTATATGAACAGGTGAAGAAACTGTTGTAGTAAACGAAAAAGGATTATGATGTCACTATTCGACGAATCAGTAAAGCCAATCGCTATTGGTTCCGATCACGCAGGATTTGAGTGGAAGCAATACATCATTCAGGTGCTTAAGGAGAAAGGAATACCCTATAAGGATTTTGGCGCTTATACAGCTGAAAGCAGCGATTATGCCGACTATGCACACCCGCTGGCTGATGCCGTGGAGAAAGGTGAGTGTTACCCCGGCATCACTATATGCGGTACCGGCAATGGTATCAGTATGACGGTGAACAAGCATCAGGGTATCCGTGCCGCTTTATGCTGGAACAAGGAGATAGCCTTCCTCGCACGAGCGCATAATGATGCCAATATCCTCTCACTGCCGGGACGTTACCTCAATAAGGAGGAGGTGTATGAGATCCTTGTCACCTTTCTCAACACACCCTTTGAAGGGGGACGCCATGAAAGAAGAATCAAGAAGATTCCCTGCGTTTAGTTTTTGAGATGGACAGATCAACATGACGGATCATGAATCCGGCTCAAGCATCACTGAATATACATCTCCTGATTGTATGAAGAGGAAGAAAAAATCATTCTTACTGCTGCTGATGCCCTTTCTTCTCATTTCCGGATGTGAAGAGATGAGCACACAAATGACTGGTAATCCGAGAGCCAATTTCGATGCTCTCTGGACGATACTGGACAGGAATTATTGTTTCTTCGATTACAAGGAGATTGATTGGGATGCTGTGTATAAGGCGTATAACAGTCGCATCACCTCAGAGATGGGCAATGATGCGCTGTTCAATCTTATGGGAGAGATGCTGGCCGAGTTGAAAGACGGACATGTGAATCTTACTGCCTCGCATGATGTGACACGTTATTGGAAATGGCAGGATGATTATCCAGCCAACTTCGATCCCTCCATTCAAAAACACTATCTCGGCAACGAGGAAGAGTACAGCCGGATTTCCGGAATGTGGTATAAGATACTGGAAGATAATGTGGGTTATATCTATTACGGCAGCTTCACCAATGATGTGGGAGAGGGTAGTCTCGACCAGGTGCTCGACAGGCTCGCCCTCTGCAAGGGGCTTATTATTGACGTGAGAAACAACGGTGGAGGTAACCTCACCAACGTGGAGAAAATCACAAGTCGTTTTTTTAATAAACGTACGCTGATAGGTTATATTTCTCATAAAGTGGGAGCGGGGCATGCCGATTTCTCGCCACTCTTTCCTAAGTATGTGGAAAGCTCCGACAGGGTGCGTTATCAGAAGCCGGTGGTAGTGCTCGCAAACAGAGGATGTTACAGTGCTGCCAACGAGTTTGTCAGCATCATGAAGAGTGCACCCCAGGTCACGGTGATGGGCGATAAGAGCGGCGGTGGTAGCGGGTTACCCTTCTCCTCTGAACTGCCTAATGGTTGGTCGGTACGTTTTTCAGCCTCTCCCATGTTCAATGCGAAGAAGGAGCATATCGAGTTTGGCGTGGAGCCTGATCACTACGTCAGTATGTTACAAGCGGATATGGAGAAGAAGAAAGATACCATCATTGAGGCGGCCCGTGAGTTTGTGAATAAACAGTGAAAGTTCTCTTTCTACACTCATTCCACATTTTGTTTTTACCTGTCATGAAGAGAAAAGCACCCTTCACATAGGGAATGAATATGTTTATACGGTTCCTTTAACATCAATCAAGAAAATATGTTTGCCAAAGAGATCTATACCAAGAGAAGAGAGAGATTGACAGAGAAGTTTCAGACTGGGAAATTACTCTTTTTAGGAAACAATGAGTGTGGCATCAACTATGCAGATAATACCTATTTTTTCCGTCAGGACAGCACTTTCCTCTATTACTTTGGTATCAGTAAACCCAACCTGATTGCATGGATCGATATTGATGAAAACAAAGAGTATCTCTTCGGCGATGATCCCACCATCGATTCAATTGTATGGACAGGCTCACAGCCCTCAATCAGAGATCTGGCTGCACTGGCAGGCATCAGTTTCACCGGTTCCCTGTCTGTATTCAGAGACCGGATATCCCGGATTAATCCTCATTCCGTAAGTTATTTGCCACCTTACAGGGCAGAACATTTTCTTAAACTGAAAGCGTTTCTCGGTTTTTCTGTCGAAGAAGCTGCCGCGCATGCCGACAACAAAATGATTCAGGCGGTGGCTGATCAGCGTACTATTAAATCGGTGGAGGAGATAGAAGAAATTGAAAAGGCAGTGAGCGTGACAGCCGATATGCACCTCGCAGCCATGCATTATGCACGCGGGGGAATGACCGAGGCTGAGGTCACCGCAAAGGTACATGAGGTAGCAATAGCCGCGGGAGGCAACCTCTCTTTCCCCATCATCGCCACCATCAACGGCCAGTTTCTTCACAATCATTATCACGGTAACAGGATCAATGATGGCGACCTGTTCCTGCTCGATGCCGGGTATGAAACCCCGCTTGGATATGCAGGTGATATGAGCAGTACCTTCCCTGTCTCATCAAAATTTACGGAGAGGCAGAAGGAGATCTACCGCATCACACTTGAAGCACATGACAAAGCAATAGCACTCTCCCGCCCGGGAGTGAACTTCAGAGAGGTGCACCTGCAGGTGGGGGAGGTTATTTTTGAAGGCCTCAAAGCCATGGGGCTGACCCGGGGAGATACCGGAGAGGCTGTGGCCAACGGTGCTCACGCTCTTTTCTTCCCTTGCGGTACAGGACACCTTATGGGACTGGATGTCCATGACATGGAGAATCTGGGTGAAGAGATTGTCGGGTATGGCGGCCTGCCCAAAAGCACTCAGTTCGGTCTTAAATCGCTCCGTCTGGGCAGGGAGCTGCAGCCTGG
>CAYUQE010000128.1:0-4370 GCA_964446805.1 uncultured Proteiniphilum sp.
TTTGCAGTGTTTCGCTGCCTACGGAGACATTGGCACCGGTAACCAGCTTTTTCTTTTGTACACCATATCCCACAACCACCAGCTCATCCAGTGACTGCGTATCTTCTACTAAGGAGACATTGATAATATTTCTTCCGGAAGTATTTATCTCCTGATCCAGGTAACCTATATACGAGACCCGGATGAGAGCACTTTCTTCCACCTGCAATGAAAACCGACCATTCGTGTCGGTCACTGTTCCGTTGGTTGTGCCAAGTTCTACGATATTAGCCCCGATTACGGGGGTACCGTTGTCGTCCACAACCGCTCCAGACAATTGTTTCTTTTGTTGTTGAGCTTTTGCAGCAGGCAGTTCCTGATTGTTATGATTTGATTTTTCAATGGCAGAAAGGATGATATGATTACCTTCCATGGTATAATCCATCTCTTTCTCTTTTACAATCGAATTTAACACTTCGGCCACCGCTTTTTGTTTCGCTTTTACAGTAACTTTCTCGTTTGTGTTTACGTCGTTATTGTAAATGAATAAATAATCTGATTGCTTTTCAATCTCATTGATTACTTCCCTGAGGGTCACATCTCGCTTGTTGATGGTTACCCTGGCATTTTGGGTAAAGCCAGTTTCGGCCATTGAGCAAAAGACACATGTAAATAATAGAATAAGAGTCGTTCGCATAATCAATAATAAATGTTTAATGGGTACTTTTTCGGTTAAATTTTTACCCAATGAGTTGTTTTTCTTCATACATTTGTAATTGTTTTTAGTTAATACATAAAATTAATTCTTGCTTGTGTTGACGAAAACATTTGGTCGGCGGGTGTTACAGCACCTGCCGATTTTGTTTTCTACTTCTTTCTCCGTTATTCCATAGGCAATTGTTGATTTGAATGTTATTATTACTTGATATAGATAATCCCTGTTTCTTCGTCTCTATTGTAACGAAAGTGTATGCTTTTCTGTAATACTCTTAATGCATAATCCACACCGTCAGATTGTCGGAATTTACCGGTATACGTGTGTTGAGGTAGTTGATCTGCATTCACTTGAATTTCAACCGCAAAATATTTCTCCAGCGTGAGTAGGATATCTTCCAACTTCTTACTGTTAAATGCAATCAGGCCATGACGCCACAGATATTTATCGGTGTTGGTGATTGTAGAGATGGAGTAGATCCCGTTTTCAATGACACTTTTTTCATTGGGTTTCAATGATGCAAGCATCTCCTCACCGTTATAGATTTCCACACCGCCTTCAAACAGGCTCGTCTCAAAACGTTCAAAATGACTGTATGCCTCCACATTAAAGGATGTTCCGGTTACCTTCACTTCTCCCAGGCCTGTGTGCACAATAAACGGCTTTCCCCTGTTTTTGCTCACTTCAAAATAGGCCTCACCATCGAGGTAGACAGTGCGTTTATCTCTTGAAAAATGTGTGGGGTAACGTAAGGTGGTGTTTGCATTGAGCCATACATTGCTGTTGTCGGCTAAAACAAGATTGATACGTTGCCCGGGAGGGACGATGATGGTATTATACTGTTCCTGATAGCTGGTTCTATCCAGCAGATACAAACCACCCGCGATAATTAAAAGGGCAACAGCAGCAGCAGTGCTTATCATCCAGGGAGTGAAAGCGAACAATCTCTTTTGTCTCTTTTTTTCGTTCTTTGGGGTAAATAACAACGCATCGTAGGTAATGCGTTCCTGAAGGAAATATTTTTCGTTCTCCTCCGATTCAGTTAACCACTGACGAAGTTGACTCTCTTCATCCAACGATGTTTTTCCTTCAAAAAAACGGTGTAATAATTCTCTCTTCATTGAGTTCTCATGGAATATTTGTTCTTCACTCTCTCAATAACAACAGTTGAGAAGAGCACCACCCTAATGAAAAACAAAAATTTAACTAAAATAAAATAAAAAAGGAAGCAGGAGGAAGAAATCTTTCAACGAGATACGGAGTTCGGTGAGTGCTTTAGAGATATGAAATTCAATCGATTTGGTGCTAAGCTTCATTATTTCGGCAATTTGTTTGTATGAAAGACCATCAAATCGGTTTAAAATAAAAATTTCACGGGTTTTGGGGGGTAAACCACGCAGGGTTTCATCAATCAGTTGTTTTAACTCCTTTGAGAAGAGAAATTCCGGGTCGCAGGCCTGTAGTGTGTTTATGCTCAGAGATAATCGCCACTGTTCATGTTCGCTCAACCTGTTCTCGGTGCGTTGTCTCACCTGAATATGTTGAAGGTGGTTCAGACATCTGTTTTTTATGATGGTTAATAAATAGGCCTGTGGATTGGTGTCAGGAGAAAGATGGTTGCGATTCTCCCATAAATGGGTGAATGCCTCCGAAACAAAATCTTCCGCTGTTGGTCTCTCTCTTACATAGCTTTGTGCGAAAAGAATAAAACGATTGTAATATTCATTAAACAACAAATTAAAGCTATGTATGTCGGCAAAAGAGTCCATTGAACTGTAATTTTAGAACAAATATAGGTAAACCTTGTTTACAACTGAAATGATTAACTAAAAAGTGGCAAAATATATGACAGAAAGTTAAAAACAGGTTGCTGATGAGGCGTTGTGGTTACGTGATTAACGCAAGAGTGCAAAGAAGTAATTTTTCAGGGATATTTTCCTGAGCGGCAAATTTCCTCATTTTTTCCATAGCTCTGTACAAAAGCTTCCTTGCCGATTCCTCGTTGATGCCGAGCACTTCTGCAATTTCTCTGTGTTGCAATCCTGCCATATATTTCAGATAGACTATTTCTCGCTGACTCACCGTCAGTCTGTTTAACATTGATGTCACCTTCATTTTTACGATCTCACTGTTCTCAAGGTCAATGATCTCTTCCAACACAGTCACATGAATGGTGAAGGAATCGGTCACCGAATCAATGCTTTCACCCCTTCTTTCTACTTTATTCAGATCGAAAAGGCGATGTTTGAAAGTCATGAAGAGATAAGCCGTGATATTTTCCACATGCTGAAGCTTCTCCCGTGTGATATAGAGTTTGTAAAAGGTATCCTGTATGGCATCCTTGCATAATTCCTTGTTGAAACCCAGACTGATCCCATAGGAGTAGAGGTCATCCACACGATTGTTGTAGATGACAGAAAAAGAGTGTTCGTCACCCTTTTCAATGAATTCTCTCCAGTGCAGATCAATTAAACTCATTCATTCAATATTGCCCCTTTTAAGGTTACAGAGGACAAATGAACATCATTTTTTCATTGTGAGCAAATATATTTTATCGTTTAGCCGGGTGAAGATTCTGTTTGTTTAGGGTGATAAAAAAGTGAGACTGATATAAGCATCAGCCTCACTGTAGTATTTGTGTTATTAATCAACGATTGCTGTTGACTGTCATATCCGGAACGGAGTCATCTTTTCCGCTACCCCAGTCGAAATTGGGACTGGCTCCCATCACAAAGTGAAAGGTGCCTCCCCCGATTATGTCATCATGCAATATATAATTGAACCTGTAAGGTTTTCCGTTCAGTGTAGCTGACTGGATATAGATATTTTTCTCAGAAGCATTTTCAGCCAGCACAGTAAAACGTTTACCGTTCTCCAGCCGAATAGTCATTTTTGGAAAGGTGGGGCTGGCAATCTGATAGTAGGGTGTGCCGGGACATACAGGATAGAAGCCCATCGCTGCGAAGATATACCATGCTGACATCTGGCCTGCATCATCATTTCCTGACAATCCGCCGGGTGACTGGAGGTATTCACTACGCAGGATATGACGCACGGCCCGTTGAGTTTTCCAGGGCTGACCTGCATAATTAAACATGAATGCCACCTGATGACACGGCTCATTGCCATGCCAGTAACGTTGCTCGCTGAACATTGAGTCAAGCTTCAACAGGTAGGCATCCTTGCCTCCCATGCACTCCATCAGCCCATACGGATCATGCGGAACGTACCATGTGTAGTGACAGGGTGCTCCCTCGGTGATGAAATCAGTAAAACTGAAGGCATTGTCATCATCGAGAAATGACCCGTCTGCATAGCGACCTTGTGCATAACCGGTACGCTGGTCAATCACATTGCGATAATATTGTGCCCGTTTCATTAAATCAGTGTAGTCATCCTCTTTACCCATGGATATTGCCATTTGTGCCAGCACAAAGTCGTTATAGGCATATTCCAGTGTACGTGATACCTGTTCACGCTGGTGATATGCATCCGGTACACTGTCCTCCAAAGGAATGTATCCATACTTCAGGTAGGAGTCGAGGGCTCGCCGGCCCAGTCCATTTTTGTAGTCTGCTTCTGACAAAGGTATCTCAAAAGCGTTCTTCCGCATCCCTTTGTAGGCAGACTCGATATCAAAATTGCGGATACCTTTACTGTATGCGTCGCTGATGGC
>CAYUQE010000128.1:4380-5160 GCA_964446805.1 uncultured Proteiniphilum sp.
TGGCGGAGGTATAACTGTTCCAGCAGGGGAATATAGGCAACCAACCACCTTGTTCATATTTGAGTACCAGCGACTGCATCATATCACCTCCTTTTGCGGGTGTGAGCAGGTTTACCAGCGGATGTAGTGCTCTGTAGGTATCCCACATGCTGAAATCTTCGTAATAGGTCTCACCTTGCGGCAGCTGCCGGATAGGAGCTCCGGTCCCGAAAGAAGGATAACGACCATCAATGTCATTGAATGTGCGGGGCAGAAAGGATGCTCTGTACAAAGCACCATAAAATTGTTGTTTGGCAATTGTGTCTGATGTTTCAATCTCTACTTTTCCCAGTCGTTCTTCCCATATCCCGGTCAGCTCACTGCGTGTACGTTCAAACTCCCAGTGAGGTATCTCAGCATGCAGGTTTCGCTCCGCTCCTTCCACGTCTGTAAAGGATGTGGCTGTCTTCACGAGCAGCTCCTCGCCTGCAGTTACACGGAAACGGAGATAGAATCCTATGCCCTTCCTGTTGCCTATCTCTGTTTGATTAGGGAAGATGCTGTCACCGCAGAATGTGCCGTATTCGCTAAGTTCTTTCTTATAAGTGACCACAAAATGACCGCTGAAACCTGCCGGTTCACCCCAACCCTGATAAATCCGATGTACAGGGTTAAAGCCGTAAATACGGTGGTTAATTGTGTCAAGGGCTATATATCCTTCTCCCTCATCACTGTTGGGATTGACAATCAACCAGGCATCACCCTCCTCACGATAGGTAGAACGAAAAAAAACAGAACTGA
>CAYUQE010000129.1:0-3351 GCA_964446805.1 uncultured Proteiniphilum sp.
ATTCGGGGAAGGTCACCTCGCTCATCGGTAGCAACGGCGCCGGCAAGAGCACGCTGCTCTCCATCATCAGCCGCCTGCTGTCGCACGACAGTGGCATCGTGATGGTGGATGAGAAGAATATTACCGACTACCGCAACAGGGTGCTGGCACAGCGCCTCTCCATCCTGAAGCAGTCCAACCATGTGCGGCTGAAGCTCACCGTGAGGGAGCTGGTCTCTTTAGGCCGTTTTCCCTATTCGCAGGATAAGCTTACCGCTGAGGATATGGTGAAGGTGGAGGAGGCGATCCGTTTCCTCGACCTGAAGGAGATTGAGGATGCCTATATCGATGAGCTGAGCGGGGGGCAGAAGCAGCGTGCCTACATGGCGATGGTGGTGGCGCAGGATACCGACTATATGCTGCTCGACGAGCCGCTGAACAACCTCGATATGCGCCATTCGGTGCAGACCATGAAGACGCTGCGCCGGCTGGCCGACGAGCTGGGTAAAACCATCATCATCGTGCTGCACGACATCAATTTCGCGTCGCACTACTCCGACTATATCGTCGCCCTGAAGGAGGGCAAGCTGAAATATTACGACAGAACCGAGAACATCATCAGCGAAGAGGTGCTGAGGGATATTTTCGACATCGATATCGCCATCTCCTGGAGTAACGGGAAGAAGGTGTGTAATTATTTTATCTAAACATTAAATCCTATGCAAAAATCAATAACTCTTTTCGTAGTGGGTATCCTGATTACCCTGGCCGGTTGCAACGGCAACCAGCAGAACAATCAGTCGCCGGGTGAGAGCGTGACCATCGTCCATTCGCTCAACACGGTGGAGGTACCGAGGAACCCGCAGCGGGTGGTGGTGCTCGACTTCTCCGCGCTGGAGAACCTCGATTACCTGGGGATCAAGCCGGTGGGAGTACCCAAAACCGGGTTGCCAGGCCATCTGCGTAAGTATAAGGATGATGCCTCCATCGCCGATGTGGGGAGCATCATGGAGGTTAACCTGGAGAGGATCAACGAGCTGCAGCCTGACCTGATCATCATGGGGCGGCGGCTGGTGGAGTTCTATGAGGAGCTCTCAGCCATCGCTCCGGTGATCTATCCTAATGTGGACGGGAGTGATGATTTTCTCGGGGCCTTTACGACCAACCTGAACGACCTGGGAGAGATCTTCGGCAGGCAGGAGCAGCTCGACGAGGCACTCGTAGCGATCATCAACCGCATTGAGGTGGTGAAAGCCAAGGCGGAGGCTTCAGAAGGGAAGGCGCTGATACTGCTGCATAACAGGGGTCGCTTCAGTGCCTACGGTAGCGGTTCACGCTTCGGCTTCATCCACGATGTGCTGGGCGTGCCGGAGGCAGCGCAAGGTCTGGGTACCCATACCCATGGTAATCCTGTCTCGAGCGAGTATGTGCAGAAGGTGAATCCCGACATCCTCTTTATCGTAGACCGCAGCAAGGTGGTGGGCAATGTGGTGCTGGACAAGGAGGAGGTGGAGAACCAGCTTGTGCAACAGACCGCTGCCTCTCGCGAAGGAAAGATCTACTATCTCAATCCTGAATACTGGTACCTCGCGGGTGGTGGAATCATGTCGGTGAATGCAATGATTGATGAGGTGGCGCAGGCGCTGTAAGATCTGTTGGTAATCGAGTATTGATGAGGGGAGATAAAGTACAGATTGTTCGGGCACCACTTGTAAGTACAGAGAGATCAGGAGGTTTGTCGGTTCACTTTTTATTCGCTATTTTTGTATCCTGAAAAAACAGATATATGAAGCGATCCTTTCTTCTCCTTCTTCTTTGTTGTGTTGGTTCAACCCTCTCCGCACAGGAAAAACCATCACAGCAATGGCTCGACCAGAAGTTCTCGATGTTTATCCACTTCGGCCTCTATTCTCTTTATGGCGGTGTTTATGAGGGGGAACCGGTCAAACGGGGATATAGTGAACAGATTCAGTCGTTTGCCGGCATCTTTAGCGACTGGTATGGCAACAGGGCGAAGGAGTTCAACCCGGAGAAATGGGATCCCGACGCGGTAGTGGCCCTGGCAAAAGAGGCTGGGATGAAATCGATCGTCTTCACCTCGAAGCATCACGACGGGTTCTGCATGTATCACTCTGCGTATACTGACTTCAACATCGTGGATGCCACACCCTACGGGCGGGATCTTATGAAGGAGCTCTCGGAAGCCTGTGCCAGAGGAGGTATCGGCTTCGGCGTCTACTTTTCACTGATCGACTGGCACTACCCACAGGCATACCCTATCTCCAGTCACAATGCCGACCCGCTCACGCCGGAGCACTACGGCTATAACCTGTTGCAGGTGGAGGAGATCATGACCCGCTACGGTGATATCTCGGAGATATGGTTCGATATGGGATCGCTCACGCCGGAGCAGAGCAGGGGTCTCTACGAGTTGGTAGACCGTCTGCAGCCACACTGCATGATCAGCGGGCGGCTGGGGAATGATTTTGTGGACTTCAGCGTGATGGGCGACAATGAGTATCCCGATTACAGGATGGTAGTGCCTTGGCAGACAGCGGCATCGGTGTTCGACGAGACGTGGGGATACCGCTCCTGGCAGCTGAGGGGAGAGCTGCAACCGAAGGTGGAGGAGAAGATTGAGAGCCTGATAAGGGTGATCAGCCGGGGAGGCAACTACCTGCTCAACATCGGCACCCGTGGTGATGGCAGCGTGGTGCCGTTTGAACGTGACCTGCTTAAGCAGGTGGGTCGTTGGGTTGAAGTCAACAGCGAAGCCATCTATGCCACGGAGGGTAACCCTTTCCCCCACACTTTCTCTTGGGGAGAGGTGACTGCAAAAGAGAATGCACTCTATCTTTTTGTGAAGAGGGAGTATGCGGGTAGGAAGATTGATCTTGCCCCCATTGAGGGTGTGATCAGCGCTGTGAAGATGCTTTCATCCGGAGTGGAGGCTCCTTTTACCTCTACGGGAAGTGAGCGTGGTCTCTACTCGATTGAGGTGCCGCAGCTGTTTGCCTCATCCTCTGAAGTGCTGAAGATAACCTTTCACAACGGCTACAAGCCCCTCCAGCACAACATCGCCCCGCAGGGGACGCTGACAGCTGAAAATGCAAGCGCCGATTTTGGCCATTCGAGCCTCAACTACTATGCCGGATACAAGAGCCTGCTCGCCTACAACTGGTCTTTTCAGTCACAGAGAGCGGCAGTCGCACCTGAAATAGTTTTCTCGGAGAATGAAAGAGACAGAACCATCCTGCTTACTGTGGATGGCAGGAGTGAGGAGGTGACACTCAATTCATCCCGTTACCATACCGAAAAGAGATCGGACAACGCAGTGAAATGGGGAGCTATCTACCGCAAGCGTGGCCGGGG
>CAYUQE010000129.1:3451-5153 GCA_964446805.1 uncultured Proteiniphilum sp.
GCTCACTTTTCTCCCGACAGAGTGAACTATGCGACCGAGATAGTGTTATTACCCCTGCGGAAAGGGGTGAACCAACTGATTGTGAAGTATCACAACGGATTTGAGCCAGCGCTTTCTTACAGCATCACACCGTTAAAGCAGTGGAGGCGCTATGTGCAGATGCTCCCGCAGTTTACACTATCGGGTAAAGGTACGCACTCCCTCTCGGTGAGGGAAGGCATTCCGCAGTCGAAACTCGCCCCTCTGAGAATGAGTAATATTGAGATACAATTATAATCGCCGGAAGTATCAATCGCTACGGGTAACCGGAGAGGTGCTGCTTTGCTGATTAAACAACCTATAACAAGATGAAACCACTGTTTATACAATATCCCAAATGCGGCACCTGCCGCAAGGCAGCCAAATGGCTGGAAGCAAACAAGATTGATGTCGTCTCGCGACATATCGTCGAGGAGAACCCAACAAAGAAGGAGCTTTCGGGGTGGATCGACAGAAGCGGACTGCCCATCAGCAAGTTCTTCAACACGTCAGGGATGGTTTACAAGGAACAGAACCTGAAGGAGAAGGTAAAGACAGCATCGCGCGATGAGCTGCTTGATATCCTCTCCTCCAATGGCATGGTGATAAAACGGCCCATAGTGGTCACAGATGATTTTGTGCTGGTGGGGTTTAACGAGATTGAATGGAAGAGCAGGCTGGGATAACCTGTTGCTTCTTTCAGCATATGAATAGTGTGAATTGAATCGAAACGAATTGTAGAATTAATGAAAATAGCCCATATAGAATTTCCTGACAATCCTGTTTTCCTCGCACCGATGGAGGATGTGACCGATATCGGTTTCCGGTTGCTATGCAAGCGGTTCGGAGCGGATATGGTCTACACCGAGTTTGTGTCGAGTGATGCGCTGATCCGTGATATAAAAAAGACGAAGGAGAAGATTCTCTTCAGTGAGGAGGAGCGTCCCATAGGTATCCAGATCTACGGAAGTGATCCCGATGCGATGGTGGAGGCAGCGAAGATATGTGAGGAGTCGGATCCTGATCTGATCGACATCAACTTTGGCTGTCCCGTGAAGAAGATCGCCGGCAGAGGTGCCGGATCGGGGATGATGCGCACCCCTGAGGTGATGCTCGAGATCACCGGGAAGGTGGTGAAGGCCGTCAATAAACCTGTCACGGTGAAGACACGCCTGGGGTGGGACGACAACTCGAAGATTATCGTGGAGCTGGCCGAGCAGCTGCAGGACTGCGGCATTGCCGCACTGACCCTTCACGGGCGTACCCGCGCACAGATGTACAAGGGAGAAGCCGACTGGAGCCTTATCAGTGCGGTGAAGAATAACCCGCGGATGTATATCCCCATCATCGGTAATGGCGACGTGACCACCATGGAAGGCTGCAGGCAGCGTTTCAACGAGACCGGCGTGGATGCGGTGATGATAGGGCGTGGCAGCATCGGTCAGCCCTGGTTCTTTGAGGAGGTGAGGCACTTCCTGACCACAGGGGAGCATCTGCCCAAACACTCGTTTCACTGGTACCTCGATATTCTCAAGGAGCAGATATTGCAGAGCGTGGAGCGGATAGACGAGCATAGAGGTATCCTGCACAACCGCCGTCATCTGGCATCTACGCCACTGTTCAAAGGGATCCCTGATTTTAAAGCCACACGCATTGCCATGCTCAGGGCCGAAACAGTGGAGGA
>CAYUQE010000130.1:0-4957 GCA_964446805.1 uncultured Proteiniphilum sp.
CGCTTTTGTTCTTTCGAAATATCTCCATTTAGCGTTCAAATATACGATCAGCCATAGAACAAAGCAAGTGAATTTAATTAAGAATATGTAAATTAATATTGCAGTGTAACTCTTTTTCTCTATTTTTGCCCTATAAATCAACTAATACTCTTTATATGAAGGATTTTTTAAAAATCATGCTAGCCTCCGCGTTAGGTTTCATTATCGCGAATATTATCTTTTATTTCATTGCAATGATCCTCTTTTTTGGGGCGATGGGATCTATGGTTGGATCTCTTTCCTCAGAAAAGTTTACGCTTCAGGATAACTCGGTACTGCACCTCAGGTTAAACAGCCCCATCACGGAACGTATAGCCGAAGAAGATCCCTTCACCTCACTGTTCAGTTCCGACCTGCTTGCACCCATGGGACTGAATGATATCGTGAGTGCGATCAGAAAGGCGAAGAATAACGACAAAATAAAGGGTATCTACCTCGATTCCCGCTCGTTGTCGGCATCGATGGCCACCCTGGCTGAGATACGCCGCGAACTGGAAAGTTTCAAGGAGAGTGGAAAGTTCATTGTCGCTTATGCCGACACCTACTCACAAACGGGATATTACCTGGCCTCGCTGGCCGACAAGGTTGTGATCAACCCCGAAGGCAATCTCGACCTGCATGGTCTGGCCTCCATGCCTCTCTTTTTTAAAGATGCGCTGGACAAGCTGGGTATTGAGATGCAGATATTCAAGGTAGGTACGTACAAATCGGCAGTGGAGCCTTTCACCCAGAATGAGATGAGTGAGGCCAACAGAGCACAGGTGAACTCCTACCTGCAGGATGCATGGAGTTTTCTCCGAAACGATATCGCTGCATCACGTTCACTCACACCCGCGGATATAGAGAGGATAGCCAACCAGATGCCCGTGATGCAGTCCACTGACTTTCTGCTCTCTTCCCATCTCGTCGATACCCTTCTCTATGAAACGGAGATGAAAGATTATCTGCGTTCACTGCTCAATCTGGAAGAGGAGAAGGAAATACCATCGGCCACCGTGTCCGACATGAAGTCGGTCGTCACCAAAACTGTGAAGAAAACCGATAACACCATCGCGATCCTCTATGCACAAGGAAATATTATTTCCGGCTCAGGAGCTGCCAACATCCAGGACAAATACATGGTTGATCAGATCGAGAAGCTGAAAGAGGATAAGGAGATCAAAGCGGTTGTTTTCCGTGTCAACTCGGGCGGGGGCAGCGCCTATGCCTCGGAGCAGATTTGGAAAGCGATCACCGACCTGAAGGCTGAGAAGCCGGTGGTGGTCTCCATGGGTGATCTGGCTGCTTCCGGAGGTTATTATATTGCCTGCAACGCCGATAAGATTGTGGCGCAACCCACCACCCTTACCGGGTCGATAGGTATCTTCGGCATGATACCCAACATGGAGGGTCTCACCAAGAAGATTGGTGTGCATAGCGATGTGGTGAAAACGAATGAATTTTCTGACTTTGGAGACATCACTCGACCCTTTAACGATCAGGAGCGACAGATGCTGCAGCAGATGGTGGAAAGAGGGTATGATCTTTTCCTCACGCGCTGTGCCGAAGGGCGCAATATGCCGAAAGACTCTTTGGCCCTCTATGCCGAAGGGCGTGTATGGACAGGCAATCAGGCCATGGAGATCGGCCTGGTGGATGAGCTGGGAGGAATCGAAAGAGCCATTGAGATCGCCGCTGAGATGGCCAATCTGGGTAAGAGCTATGTGATTTTTGAATATCCCAGGATGCGTTCCATGATAGATGAATTGCTCTACCCTGCAAAAGAAGAGCTGGCCGCAAAAACCTTGAAGGAATACCTGGGTGAGAGCTTTGAATTGTTTATGCTTTTGAAAGATATCAAGGAACAGGATTATATACAGGCACGTATTCCCTTTGATTTGAATATTCAGTAACCCTGATGGACACTCCCTCCATTGTACCGCGACGATCGCTGCAACCATTCTCATGGCTGTACGGGATCGGTGTGAATGTACGGAATGCCCTGTTCGACAGGAAAATACTCAAACAACACTCCTTCAACATACCAGTCATTTGTGTAGGGAACCTCACCGTTGGCGGCACCGGAAAAACACCGCATATCGAGTACCTGATACGGTTATTGACGCCGGACTACAAGGTGGCGGTATTAAGCAGGGGATACAAGCGCAGGAGTAAGGGTTTTCTGATTGTGGACGTTGACTCCCATGCCAATGATGTGGGAGATGAGCCGTTGCAGTTAAAGCAGAAGTTTCCTGAAATAGTGATGGTGGTCGATAAAAACAGGGTGCGTGCCATTGAGAAGATCCTCGCCATCGAGAAAGAGGAACGCCCTGATGTGATACTGCTCGACGACGGTTTTCAGCACCGCCATGTACTACCTTCGCTCACCATCCTGCTGGTGGACAGCTATCGTCCGGTATATGAAGACCGCCTGCTGCCGGCAGGATCCCTTCGTGAGCCATTGAAGGGAAAAGAGAGAGCCTCCATCGTACTGGTAACCAAATGCAATCCCGACATGCAACCGATCGATTTCCGGATATACACGAACGGGTTGAACCTGTATGCTTACCAGGAGCTCTATTTCACCGCAGTCAGTTACGGGATGGTGAAGCCGGTCTTCCCCGATTACCAGGAAGAGCGTTTTGTGATGGACGACCTGCGCAAGAAGCATGTGTTTTTGATTACCGGTATTGCCACACCCGCGCCGCTGGTGGAGAAGCTGGAGCATAAAACATACAACCTCTACACCCAATTTTTCCCCGATCACCATCCATTTTCAGCAGACGATATTGCCACCATTCGCAAGATGGTGCAATCGGTGGATGATGACGACAAGATCATCCTTACCACTGAGAAGGATGCGGTACGTTTCAGGACATTGTCTTCACTTGATGAGGAATTGAAAAAGAGGCTCTACTTTATACCTATTCGCGTTACATTCATTGATGAGAAAGAAAAAGAATCATTCAACCATAAAATTATTAAACATGTTAGAGAATATCCAACAAACAGCAGCTTATCTGAAAGGTAGAATCGGCGAAATACCCAACACGGCCATCATCCTCGGCACCGGCCTGGGTGAGCTGGTACATGAGATAGAAGATAAAAACGAGATACCCTATACCGACATACCCCATTTCCCTGTCTCCACCGTGGAGGGACACAGCGGCAAACTGATCATCGGCACCCTGGGAGGAAAGAAAGTGCTGGCCATGCAAGGACGTTTTCACTATTACGAAGGGTATGACATGAAACAGGTTACTTTCCCCATTCGCGTCTTCAAGGCATTGGGCATTGACTATCTGTTCGTCTCCAATGCTGCCGGAGGGATGAACCCCAGCTTCGATATCGGTGACATCATGCTGATAGAAGATCATATCAACATGTTTCCCGAACACCCGCTGCATGGTAAGAATCATAACGAGCTGGGCACCCGCTTCCCCGACATGAGTGAAGCCTACAGCAAAGAGCTGCGCCTGATGGCGATGGAGATTGCCCGGGAAAAGAATATCAAGCTGCAACACGGGGTATACGTGGGTGTTTCGGGTCCCACCTTTGAGACACCTGCCGAGTATAACTTCTTCCGCGTGATCGGCGGTGATGCCGTGGGCATGTCCACCGTCCCAGAAGTGATCGTGGCCAATCATGCCAAGATGAAAGTGCTCGCCTTCTCCATCATCACCGACCTGGGTGTGATTGGTAAGATTGTGGAGGTATCCCACGAGGATGTGCAGGAAGCAGCCAAGATTGCTCAGCCAAAGATGGCCGAGATCATGCGTGCCATCATTCAGAAGATTTGATGAGCCGCACAGAGATAGCCACGCTGGGTGAATTCGGACTGATTGATCACCTCACCCGAGATATACGGCTCAAACAGGAGTCATCCATCAAAGGTGTGGGCGATGATGCCGCCATCGTGGATAACGGGGGCAGGAGGACACTGGTGACCACCGATCTATTGCTCGAAGGAATCCATTTCGATCTGATCTATGTCCCGCTGAAACACCTGGGTTACAAGGCGGCCGTGGTCAACTTCTCCGACATCTACGCGATGAACGGCACACCACAACAGATCACGGTCTCGCTGGGAATATCGAAACGTTTCTCGGTGGAGGATCTCGAGAGCTTTTACGAGGGTCTGAAGCTAGCCTGTGAAATCTACGGCGTGGATATCGTGGGAGGTGACACCACCTCCTCCCTCACCGGCTTCACCATCAGCATCACCTGCATTGGCATGGCCGAGGCGGAGAGGATTGTCTGTCGCAACGGAGCAAAGGATACCGACCTGCTCTATGTCTCGGGCGACCTGGGTGCCTCCTACATGGGTCTGCAGCTGTTGGAGAGAGAGAAGATAGCCTTTGACGGTACCGGTGATTTCCGACCCGATTTCTCGGGAAAAGAGTACCTGCTGGAACGGCAGCTCAAGCCGGAAGCAAGGAAAGATATCATCGCTTCACTGGCTGAGAACGGCATTGTACCCACCTCCATGATCGATCTGTCGGACGGCCTCTCGTCCGACATGCTTCACATCTGCAAACAGAGCAACGTGGGGTGTCAGCTCTTCGAAGAACGGCTGCCCGTTGATTATCAGACCGCACTGATGGCCGAGACCTTCAACATGAACGTCACCACCGTGGCGCTGAACGGCGGGGAGGATTACGAGCTGCTGTTCACCGTACCACTGCATCAGCACGATCAGATGGAGCGTGTCAAAGGAGTGCACCTGATTGGTCATATCTCGAAGCCCGAGACGGGATGTTACCTGGTAATGCGCGACGGACAGGAGATGGAACTCCGTGCACAGGGATGGAATCCCATGGCGGATGAATAATATTGTGATATTTTTATTCGCAAATTTTGGAAATACCGAAAATGCGCTTATCTTTGCACTCGCATTTTAAACAATGTTGGTGCCATAGCTCAGTCGGTAGAGCAACGG
>CAYUQE010000131.1:0-4940 GCA_964446805.1 uncultured Proteiniphilum sp.
CTCTCCATGTTTATATGCAGAATGAATCTTTAAAAACGACCCTATGCGTATCAACGGAGTGATGATGCAATATTTCGAGTGGTTTCTGCCCGACGACGGGAACCTGTGGAACCGCCTCAGAGAGGATGCCCCCCACCTCAGTCAGATTGGTGTAGCGGGTGTATGGATACCACCCTGTTACAAGGCCACCGGATCGAATGATGTGGGTTATGGTGCTTACGACCTGTATGATCTGGGTGAATTTGATCAGAAGGGCACTGTCCGTACCAAGTACGGCACCAAACAGGAGTTGCATGATTGTATTCAGGCGTTGCACGATCACGGCATCGCCGTCTATGCCGATGTGGTACTCAACCATAAGGCGGGAGGCGATGAGCTGCAGACATTCACGGTGGTGGAGGTGGACCCGCACGACCGCAACAGAGGGATCACCGAGCCATACGAGATTGAGGGCTACACACGCTTCACCTTTCCGGGGCGTAATAAGAAGTATTCCGACTTCGAATGGAGCTGGGAGCACTTCTCGGCCACCGACTACAATCACCGCGACCCAAAGGACGCCATCTACGTGATCCAGGGAGAGAACAAAGGCATCGATGTACACGACCGTTCGGTCAGTCCCGAGTTTGCCAACTTCGATTATCTGATGTTCACCGATGTCGATTACAAGCATCCCGACGTGCAGGCCGAGACAAAGAAATGGATCAGCTGGTTCATCCGCGAGACTGGCGTGGACGGTATCCGGCTGGATGCGATCAAGCATATCAACGACTGGTTCGTGAAGGAACTCGTGGACCATGTGAGAGGTGAGTTCGGCGATGATTTCTATGTGGTGGGTGAATATTGGTACTATGATGAGATGGCGATTGACCAGTATCTGCATAACGTGGAGTACAAGATCGATCTCTTCGATGTGGCCCTGCATTTCAACTTCAAGCAGTGCTCTCAGGATGGTCCCGCCTATGATATGCGTACTATTCTCCAAAGCAGCGTGATCTCACGCTTCCCGCTCTCGACGGTTCCCTTCGTCGACAATCACGATTCACAGCCGGGGAGTCATCTGGAATCATTCGTGGAGGAGTGGTTCAAGCCACAGGCACATGCATTGATGCTGCTTCGCCAGGATGGCTATCCCTGCATTTTCATGGGAGATTACTACGGTATAGGTGGGGATAACCCGCAATCGGGCATGCAGTGGATGATTGATCAGCTGCTTGATGTACGTCGCGATTTTGCTTACGGCGAACAGGAGGATTACTTCGACCATGCGCATGTGGTCGGGTGGATACGTCGCGGCGATGAACAGCATCCCGACGGGTGTGTGGTGATCATGACCAATGCCGAAGGAGGAGTAAAGCCGATGTTCGTGGGTACCGACTATGCCGGATCGGCATGGTACGACAAGCTGGGACATGTGCAGGAGGATGTGATCATCGGTGAGGACGGTCGCGGCTGGTTCCATGTGGGCGACGGCTCGCTGTCGGTATACCTGAAGAGGGTGTAGTAAGGTGGAAATGAAAATTGCTGATCAGTGAATGCTGGCCGGTGATCGCTTAAAAAAACATAGAACAAATCGCTTGTGTCTTGTCTCTTTTATCTGATTACTCCGAATAGTGTGAAAATTTACGCATAAACGATTCATAGCAAGTCTTGGAAACCGGTATATCGGGGGTGTCTGATGCATCCAGTTCCAGCATCAGGCCACCCCTTTCCTTTTTCAAAATCTTCACCCTGTCCATATTCACTATGTAGGAGCGGTGACACCGTACCAGAGGAGTATCTTTCACCAGGTTCTCCTCCATCCACCGTAGCGAGTTGCGCAGCAGGTAATGTGCCCGCCCCGATTTATTGAGATAGTAGATGGTCGCATAATTGTCGGCCGATTCAATATAGAGCAGATTATCCTGCATGATGGAGATCTTCAGATCGCCTTTCTCATCACGGAACGGGATCAGTGTCTTTGAACGCATATCGGTACCCTTCTCCTGTTCCATGTGCATCAGCAGCCTGCTCTTCTCTTTCCAGGAGAAGTAGAGCCAGGAGATGGTATAGGGCAGGAGCAGCACCAGTGCAGTATTGAATATACTCTGCCGGAAGCTCTCGGAGACATCCCTGTAGAGACCATCCTTAGGGAAAAACTGGGAGAAAAGCGTGTAAAAAACAGCCATCGCCACTATCTCGCACAGAATCATCAGGACGTATTGCCAGTACAGAACATCGTGCCTCTTTGCATAAGCGATGAGAATGATCCTGCTGATCACCACTACCAGCATGCCGGTAAGTATGATCAGGCTTGAAAAAGCAAAATACCTGATGTCAGATGTGCCGGGGTACCACTCCCGTGAGCCGAAGGGTTGGAACAGGTTGATGAACAGCAGGGCAAATAGTGCTGTGAACAGGATCATTGTGATGCTGTTCTTCTTTTCATACAAATATCCGGGAATGGGTCGGTTCATCGCAAAATGGGTTGAGTGACTACCTGATACAAAAATAGATTTTTATTGATGAGTTACCAAAATAAATCCGGATACAACAGTGATTTTTCACCCCACTATACCAGTTTTCACCCCACATAGCCACTTTCACCCCATCTTAATCCCGTTTTTCCCATATTTTTGCACATGTTGTTTGATGCATGTTTCTTTGCTGAAAAAGATACATCCATGACAAGTTATTATGAACGATCCATCGCACTCAACAGATGTTTCACCCAGGGGGTCGACTTCCATATCGGTGAGACAAATATCGATGTCTGTTTTTTTCCATTCAGCAGTGTGACACAGAGTGTGGCGTCTGATTCCCTACCGACAGACAACAGTATCAAAGAGAATTTTTCGTTTGAATACCCGCTCTTCTACCCCTCTGGGAAAGCAAAGCAGGAGAAAGCGATCCTTCTCCTGCACGGGCTGAACGAACGCAGCTGGAACAAGTACCTGTCATGGGCTGAGTTTCTATGCAGTCATACCGGCAAACCGGTGATACTGTTCCCTATCGCCTTTCATATGAACCGGTCACCACTGTCGTGGTCCAACCCCCGCAATCTGATCCATCTGCTGAACTTCAGAAGAGAAAGATACAAGGAAGACCGCTCTATCAGCTTTGCCAACGTGGCACTGAGTGATCGTATCAGCCAGAATCCGGAACGCTTTTATCTGTCGGGGCGACAAACATGGGCCGACCTGACAGCGTTGTTCGGGGAAATCAAATCAGGTATGCACCCTCTCTTCAAGGAGGGTGCGCAAATAGATATCTTCGCCTACTCCATCGGCGCCTTCCTTTCACAGGTGGCACTGATGGCAAACCAGAAAGGGCTCTATGGCGACACCCGACTTTTCATGTTCTGTGGCGGCAGCATCTTCCGTTCCATGTGTGGTGTCTCCAGAAGCATCATGGACAGGGCTGCTTTTGACCGGCTGCAGGAGTTTTACATCCATCATTTTGGTTGTGAGACAGTGAACAGATGGAGTCGTGATGATGCTTTCAATGCTTTCTTCCGCATGATCATCCCGGAAAGAAAACAGCGGGAACGCGAAGAGCTATTCAGCCATATGGGCAACAGAATCAACGGGATAGCACTGGCCAACGACCTGGTCATTCCCTATCATGGTGTCGAGCAGGCGATGGGGAGTGAGCATACGAAGAATACCATTCAACTGCTCGATTTACCTTATCCCTATACGCATGAAAATCCTTTTCCTTTCAACTTAAAAGATATGACTTCGGTCAATGCGGCTTTCAAAACAATCTTTTCCCGGGCAGTGGAGTTCCTGACATGAACCGGCGAAAATTAAATCTTTCCGGAAATTCAATATTACACCTTTTTTTGTATGTTTGCACAGGAATAGCAAAAATATGTAAAAACATCCATGAAAGTCTCGTTACATCATAAAAGTCAGTTTGAGGAGATCTACATCTCGCACTATGCAAGGATGAAGCGCTACGCCCGGCAATATCTTTCTTGTGAAGAGGATGCATACCCTCCATGGCCATATTGAAGAACAAAAGACTGGAACAAAATCCAGGCTGGTAAACATATCAACCACTTAAACAGAAGCAGGGGTTCGTCTGCTTCTGTTTAAATTAAATTATCGATTATATGAATAAAGTGTTTTTTCTTGCTGCAGTGACCCTGCTTATTTTGTGCGGCTGCAATGACACACCCGACAACCCGGCATCCATGAACGTGGCTACGTTCAATATCAGGATGGACACACCCAACGATAGCCTGGATGCATGGCCCCACCGCAAGGAAATGGTGAAAGGACTGATCGCCTTCCACGACTTTGACCTGTTTGGTATTCAGGAAGGGTTTCATCATCAGATCATCGATATCCTGGAGCTTGGGACCTATGCTTATGTAGGTGGCGGACGGGATGATGGTAAATCGGCAGGTGAACATTCGGCCATTTTCTACAAGAAAGAGCGGTTTGAAATGTTACACAATGGCGATTTTTGGTTTTCAGAAACCCCTGATGTACCGGGAAAGGGCTGGGATGCTACCTGCTGCAACCGCATCTGCTCCTGGGCACACTTTAAAGAGAGGTCATCCGGAAGAGAGTTTCACTTCTTCAACATGCACTATGACCATCAGGGCAAAGAAGCCCGCAAGAACTCCTCTCTGTTGTTGTTACAGCGAGTGCGCGAGATTGCTGGCGACAATCCGGCAATCTGCACCGGTGATTTGAATGCTACCCCCGAAAGCGAACCCATCCGTATCATCCTTCAGGACGGATTGCTCAATGATGCCTACACTGCCACACGTACACCTCCCTACGGCACTATCGGCACCTACAACTCGTTCAACCTGAATGCCAAAATGCAGTCACGAATTGATTATATATGGACCACACGCCATTTCACAGTGAATAAATATGGAGTGCTGAATGATATGCAGTATGGTCACTTTCCCTCTGATCATTTTCCGGTAATGGTGAATGTGA
>CAYUQE010000132.1:0-4933 GCA_964446805.1 uncultured Proteiniphilum sp.
GATGTGGTCTACAACCACGCCACCGGCGCCAATCCCTTCGCCAGGATGTGGTGGAATCCAGATCACAAGAAACCTGTAACGGGTGAAATTGTGCCAAGTACTGCTTCTAATAATCCCTACTTCAATGTGGATGCACCCCACCCCTACAGCGTCTTCCACGACTTCAACCATGCGTCGGAGCTGGTGCGCACCTTCGTGAAGCGCAACCTGCAGTTTCTTCTGGAGGAGTACCATATCGACGGTTTCCGGTTCGACCTCACCAAGGGATTCACCCAAAAGCAATCGACGGAATCAACGGCCGGCAATTACGATGCAACGCGCATTGCGATACTGAAAGAGTATAACAACGCCATCAAAGCGGTTGATCCCGAAGCCTGGGTAATTCTGGAACATTTTGCTGACGACAGGGAAGAGAACGAGCTCAGCAACGACGGGATGATGGTATGGCGGAACAACAATGAAGCATATATGGAAGCAGCCATGGGCTGGAAAGACAAAGCCGATTTCAGCAGAGCTTACTATGGCTCCTCCGCACGGTCGGTAAACAGCCTGGTAAGCTATATGGAGAGCCACGACGAGGAAAGGGCGGCCTACAAGCAGACACAATACGGCAATGGCATTCTGAAGACCCATCTGGCGGCCCGCATGAGCCAGCTGGGTACCAATGCCGCCTTCTTCTTCACCGTGCCGGGGCCGAAGATGGTGTGGCAGTTCGGAGAACTGGGTTATGATGTCTCGATCGATGAAAACGGACGTACCGGCCGCAAACCGGTGAGGTGGGAATACCTTGAGGTAGCGGGACGTAAGGAGCTTCACGACACCTACAGCAGGCTTATCCACCTGCGACGTGATCATCCTGAGCTGTTCAACGCTACCGCGACGCTCAACTGGCAGGTGATACCCTCCTTCTGGGAGAGTGGCCGTTTTCTCACCCTCAGCTCCTTTGGCAATGCCAAGCAGGTGGTGGTGGTGGGTAATTTCACCAACAATCCTATCAGCGCGACAGCCTCATTTCCCAAAACCGGCGTATGGTATATTTACATGAGCTCGTCGACAACTTTATATGTACCCTCACAAACAATGAGCATCTCTGTTCCACCCAACAGTTTCAGGATATATTCATCTTTCGAGCCCTAACCTGCCGTCGATGATTCAACCAAACAACCAATCAAAGGCTGCGAAGAATCGCAGCCTTTGATAATTCCTATTGATACTATTGTCTGTTTTAAAACTTATATTATCTTTGTTGTGTTTACATTGAAAACCGGCATCATCAAGGCATCTGTATTACAACCCTGAGAAAATAAAATAGTATCACATGAAATCGATTGCAATAATTTACGGTTCAAGCACTGAAAATACAAAAGTGGCGGCAGAGAAGATTGCCGAACAGCTTACTGACTACGCTCCCACCCTGGTGGATATCTACGATGGTGACGAGAAACCTTTTCTCACCCACGATGTGTTGATCCTGGGTGTCTCCACCTGGGGTGTGCAGGACCTGCAGGACGACTGGAACGATTTCTACCCCAAGCTGGAGAAGCTCGATCTATCGGGCAAGACGATCGCCCTGTTCGGTCTGGGTGATGCCTCCATCTATCCGAGCTCTTTCGTGGATGCGATGGGTATCCTCTATGAGATCCTCTCCAAGAAGGGAGCCACCATCATCGGAGCGGTCTCCACCGAAGGGTACGACTTCGAGTATTCAAGGGCCGTAGTGAACAATTTGTTCGTAGGTCTGCCGCTGGATGACGATACCGAACCGGAACTGACCGATGAGCGTATCGCAAAATGGCTGGAGATGTTAAAGCCCTATTTTAGATAGATCCTGTATTCCCAGGGATCCAGTTCAAACTCCTTCACAGCTACTACCGCTGTCGAATCGGGGAAGGAGAGGTACCTTTCACCGGGGAACATATCATCGAGGGTCACTTTTACCCTATCCTTACTGAGATTGAAGAGGCAGACCACCTCGTCACCTTCGTTCATGCGTTTGAACGACCATACTGCCTGCGGCTGATCATTGGCTATCTCGACCATCTCACCGTCCCGCTCCTGCGACAGGAGCGCCTTATTCGACTTCCTGAGCCTGTTCAGCTCCCTGTAGAGATCGCTAAACCGGTGCTTGTCGCTCCAGTCGATCAGGTCCTTCTCAAAGAAAGCCAGCCGGCGGTCTAGCCCCGCCTCCTGACCGCTGTAGATCAGCGGTATGCCGGGCAGCATATAGGTGAGTACTGCAAACGACCGGACTGCATCACCCATTCTCTCGAACTCGGTGCCGTTCCACGAGTTCTCATCATGGTTCGAAGTGAAATACATCGGTATCGCACCCGGTGAAAAATGATCCATCATTCGGTCGAGAGAGAGACGGAGCGAGTCTACCCCCTCCTTACCCTGTGCCACCGCATTCATCCTGTGATGTAAATCCCAGGCGTAGTAAGCATCGAAGAGCGACTCGTTCAGTTCAGGCTTCTCGGCCTCTGCCAGCATAAAGATATCCCCCTTCAGAGGTGTGAGCGAGTCTTTGGCGGCCACCCAGAAGTCGGTGGGCAGCTCACCTGCCACATCACAACGGAAACCATCGATATTGGCCTCACGCACCCAATACTTCATCGCTCCGATCATCGCCTCACGCATCTCCGGCTTGCTATAATCGAGTTGCGCAATATCGGTCCAGTCATACATCACATTGAGGTTGCCCAGGCTGTCGCGTACGTACCAGTCGGGATGAGCTTCAACCCAGAGAGCATCACGCGAGGTGTGGTTGGCCACCCAGTCGAGAACCACCTTCATGCCCATATCATGTGCCTCCTTCACCACCTTCCTGAAATCGTCCAGGTTGCCGAACTCACTGTTCACGCCTGTGTAATCTTTGATCGAGTAGTAACTGCCCAGCGTCCCCTTGCGGTCTTTCACACCGATAGGTTGAATGGGCATGAACCAGAGGATATCGACCCCCAACTCCTTCAGACGGGGCAGATGGGCGGAAAAAGCAGTGAGGGTTCCTTCGGGTGTGAACTGACGTGTGTTCACCTCATAGATCACTGCATCGTACACCCATTCGGGATGTGCATTGTTTAAGCCTGTGGTCTCCTCCAGTGGCTGTTTATTTTGATTGCCGCACGACAACAGCATCGCCAGCGTGATGGTGATGAGTCCTATTTTTTTTATCATTGTATGGTTTTTTAAAATTGTCATTTTCTCGTCACAGGTTCTCCGCAAAAGCAGTTGCTGATTAGGCTACAATCGGCTCCTGTCGCCTTTCCTTGTTCTCAGTTGATATACATCATCCTTATCCTGCACGATGAAGAGACTGAGCGCACCCAGGAGAAGAGAGCATCCCGCAAGCACCAGTGTCAGTATCACCTGCCCTTTGAAAAAATGAGTAGTGATATAACCCAATATGCTGGCCGCCAGTATCTGCGGTATCACGATAAAGAAATTGAAGATACCCATGTAGGTACCCATCTTGTCTGCCGGCAGTGCTCCCGTGAGGATGGCGTAGGGCATGGAGAGGATGCTTCCCCAGGCGAAGCCAACACCAATCATCGGCAGAAGCAACATCGTTGGGTCTTTGATAAAGAAAAGCGAGATAAAGGCGATGCCACCCATCGCCAGTGCAATGGCATGCGTGGCTCTCCGTCCGATCTGTCTTGCGATGACCGGCAGCAGGAAAGCACTCAGTGCGGAGACACCGTTATAGACAGCGAACAGCACCCCTACCCAGTTGGCTCCCTGGTTGTAGAGGATGGTGGTGGAGTCGGTGGTGCCATAGACATGTTGTGTGATGGCCGGCGTGGTGTAGATCCACATGGCGTAGAAAGCGAGCCAGGAGAAGAACTGCACCACTGCAAGCTGTCCCATGGTTTTGGGCATATGGAGCAGATCGTTCATGATGCTCACCATCCCGTTCTGATGGAGGGAACGATTGGTCATCACACCTGAAAGAAGTAATATCAGACCGAACAGAAGCATCAACCCTCCAATGATGTATAGCTGGCCATTCTGTTCTCCCAGTGAGGAGAAGAGGATCATCGACGTGGCTGCAACTCCGGCAATTGTCCAGATGGCTCCATTTTTCAAAAAACGCGATGAGGTTACCGGAGCCTTCATCACCGTCTTCACACCGCTCAGCTTCTCTTTCGCCTCCTCCTGGGCAGCCAGCTCATCGGGAGAATACTCCTTTGAGGTGAGGACAGTATAAAGCACCGAGAGGAAGAGCACCACCCCGCCGATATAGAAGGAGAGCTTCACCGACAGCGGTATCACTCCCTCGGCAGCCGTGTTGGATACGCCAAACCAGTTGGTAAGGATATAGGGCAGAGCAGAAGCGATCACCGCTCCTGTACCGATGAAGAAACTCTGCATGGCGAAGCCCATCGTCCGCTGCTCCGACGGGAGATTATCTCCCACGAAAGCCCTGAAGGGCTCCATGGAAATGTTGATCGAGCCATCCATGATCCACAACATCCCGGCAGCAATCCATAGGGAGGGTGAGTTGGGCATAAAAAAGAGTGCCATGGTGGTAAAAAGCGCACCGATCATGAAATAGGGGCGACGGCGACCGAAGCGGTTCCATGTTTTATCGCTCAGATGCCCGATGATGGGTTGTATGATCAGGCCCGTAATGGGTGCAGCGATCCAGAGGATCGGTATATCTTCCACTCTTGCACCGAGGGTCTCGAAAATGCGGCTGACGTTTGCATTCTGCAAGGCAAAACCAAACTGTATGCCCAGAAATCCGAAACTCATGTTCCAGATCTCCCAAAAAGATAGATGCCTCTTCTTCATTTGGATGATTCTCTTTGATTTATTGTGACTTATTTTGATTTAAGTGTTGAAAGATCGTTTTCAAAAAGATGGTTCTATATGAAATAAAAACTCTTTTAGTTGATCTGAAAAATAGGATCTCTCTGAAACAAATATACAATCC
>CAYUQE010000133.1:0-4926 GCA_964446805.1 uncultured Proteiniphilum sp.
CAATCACACCACTGGCCGCTTTTGCTCCGTATACCGCGGCAGAGCTGGCATCCTTGAGAATATCAATGGAAGCGACATCCATCGGGTTGATATCCGTTAAGGCTCCTTCGAAAATAACCCCATCCAAGACGATCAGCGGTTCGGAGCCGGCCTTCAATGTGTTGACACCCCTGATTTGCAGTCCGGCACTTCCTTTTGCCGAATTGGCAAAACCGATGTTCAGACCGGCAGAGTTACCTCTCAGGAGGTCCTGTACTGATCGGGGACTCTCGGCTTTCAGTGCTTCTGCCTTAATGGTTGAAATGGCCCCTGTCAGGTCTCTTTGCCTCATGGTTCCATACCCGACAACCACCACTTCATCCAGATAGCTGGTCTCCTCTTCCAGCGTTACATTGATGACAGCCCTGCTTCCAACGCTCACCGTCTGTGTGGTAAATCCGATGTAGGAGATATTCAATATCGGATTTGTCGTGGTTAGCTTCAACGTGTAATTTCCATCTATGTCAGTGATGGTTCCGTTGGTTGTACCGGCTTCCACCACATTGACCCCGATGAGTGACTCACCCTTCTGGTCAGTGATGCGCCCGGTGATTGACTTGCCTGTCTGCTGACTATCGTTCATGCCCCTACTCCAATTACCGGAGGCGAAGGTGAACAATGGAAATGAGCAAAGCAGCATCATGAGGATGGCCGCCAATGGCATCATCTTGTTTTTCACGCCGGTCTGTACGGGTGAAGAATAACGCTTTTGTTTCACATTCATGATCATTTAAATTTAAAATAATTAGTCAATAATTGAGGTTAATAATCCTTCTTCGCCATCTCCAGCGCTGTAGTGGTGATATAATATTTGGCGATCATATTCGATATCTCCCATTCCGGCATGTTCCGGGAGATCAGAAACTCGAAATATTTCTTTGCCACCATGCCGAAATAATCTTCATGGCCTTTTCTGTCTTCGACCGGTACAATAATCTGATAACGACCTTCTGCGACACGCTTTGAGGTAACTGAAGGCACCGTTTTCCGCAACCCGGCGACCACTGTATGCAGGGCTGATTCGAATACTTTCCCATCTGTCGCTTTCCCTTTTTCGATATACAACTGCTTGATGTAGTTCTCCTGTTTATCCTGTACGATCTCTACGGTCGCATGGGTCCCTTTGATCAGTGCGCTGTATGCATCGCCGCCACCCCTGGGTGCCTCATAGTTCCATATAGAGGTAACAGCTATGTTTTTGCCTTTCACCTGATAATGGATGGTTCCGTTGCCAAATACTTCCAGGATGTTATCTTTTACATACTTACGCAGATAGTCCGGATAGGCATTCAGCCTGGTCGATCGGGTGAAATCTGCCAGGGTCAACCGGGTCGGCCAATGATTGGCAGACGTAATCTGTACATCTGTCCGGTAATCGATCACCTCATCCGGAAAACATTGCCAGTTGACCAGGTCTACCAGATGGGTAGCCACATCGGCTATCCCTTCTCCTTGTTGCTCCACATCATAGAACCAGGCGGGACGGACCAATACATTGCCGGAGACTTCCTTGAAGTAGTGATGTACACTTTGCATGACAATGGCCGGCTCTTCGGCAGTTCCGGCCTGCACTTCCCCAAAGAGTTCCTCACTGTCCACGAGCACACGGACTATTGTATTGAGGATATCATACCGCTCTGTCATCACATCATAGAGCAACACGTCGTGTGTGCGTGTGCTGTCGAAGGTGGCCTCGAGGAGTTCGAAGCCAGCCTTATCGATTGCCATGGGCTTATCTGAAAGCACGTTATAACCGGCTTGGATGGATTTGGAAATATATTCTGTTTTCTTGCTGTTGTTTCCGGCCAGCACGACTACATTTCCTTTCTTTTCACCGATCATTTTTTCGAGATAATCACGACCCGCATAAACATCCACGTGCCAATGGGTGGGATTTTCAGCACGCTGGTTATATTCCTCAATGCTGTGCAAATACTGCTGCAATTCATCTCCTTCGGGAGCATAAACCAATACCGTATCATTGACCTGTTGCTGCGGGAATTTTTGTAGCAGACTGGCATGAAAATGGCCCGGATCCAGCACAACCAGTTCAATTTCACCTTCTCTGCCGGAAAATTGTTTGCCGGCATCAGTCGTCTCTTGTTGCTTCTTGCAGGAAAGGAATATCAGAACGCCCAAGATCAGTGTGATGGGATACAATAGATTTTTCATCGGCTGTTCGTTTGTTTAGATTTTGATATAATCTGTACCATAGGGATACCGTTGTGCCCGTTTCAACATGGAATTGGCCTTGTCGCTGTTGTTGAATTTCTCCGCTCCCGGATCCCATTCCAGCCTGCCGGGCAGCTTCATTGCTATGTGGCTGATCAGGCATATTGAACAGGCACGATGACCGGGTTCTACCGGAGAGATGGGCTCTTTTCTGCTTTTGATGCAGTCCAGCCAGTTGCCGTGCTGATTATCGCTATTGTAAAGGTGTATCTCGTTCTCTTTTATCTCCGACGAGAGAATCTTCGGATCACTGGCATCGAGTGCTTTCGCACTGTTGGCCTGTGCGACCGGATCGCTCGTTGAAGCGACATAGTTGCCGCGGGAAACGAAGATCCACCCTTCCGACCCTTCGTAACGGATCCCATTGGGATAGCCTCCGCTGGTGTACATGGTTATACCGTTCTCATACTCCGCTTTTACCATGAAATCACCATGTACATCCCATAATCCCGATTTGGGAAACTGTGCCACCGCCTCCACGGAAACCGGCCCCGTATATTCCGTATTCATGCCCCATGCCGCTGAATCATAGTGGTGCTGTCCCCACCCGGTAATCATGCCGGCTCCGAACTGTTCGCACCTCAGCCAGCCGGGGCGACCGTAATTATCCTGCGGGTGCACCCTCATCTCTGTATAATAGACCTCGGGGGTGGAACCGAGCCAACGGTCGTAGTTCAGGTTCCCTGGCACAGGCATTGCCGGTGCATCGGGTCCCGAAGGATCTCCGGGCAACCCGATCTTGACGGTATGCAGTTTTCCGATCCTTCCGTTTCTTACCAGTTCGGCAGCGATCCTGAACTGTGGCGAGGAGCGCTGTTGTGTTCCCACCTGAAGGATCACACCCTGCTTCCTGACCAGGTCACTCAGGAAACGGCCTTCTGCCACCGTGAGTGAGGTGGGTTTCTGCAAATAGACGTCTTTCTTCGCCAACGCCGCCCTGGCAGCAGGTTCTGAATGCCAGTGATCGGGTGTGCTGATGATGACGGCATCGATATCCTTATTCAGCAGCATTTCCTGGTAATCATCATACATGCGGGCATTTGAATAGTTACTGTTACCCGTTTTTTTGGCATAATAACGGTCAATAAACTTCTTACCGTCGATAAGCCGATTTTTATCTACATCACAGACGGCAATAAACTGAGCCTGATCATACCTGATCGTCTCTGCCATATCGTGATCACGGGCGATCCTGCCAAAACCAATCTGGCCGATGTTAATTTTATTGCTCGGCGCATTCTTTCCAAACACGGAGGAAGGAATGATGGTAGGTAAAACCACTGTCCCTACGGCTGTTGCTGTTGCCTTTTTTAAAAACATTCTTCGTTTCATAGGATATTGATTTATTCATTTATTAAGTCCGTATCAAACAGGCAATCATCATGTCAGGTATCAAACACAATGATGCCCGTTTCCTGTTGATTGGTGTTTATTCTGATGCATAAGCTTTGAAATCCCGGGCAATACCCGCCTGCAGATGATCGCCGGTATGGACCACGACCCGATATCGGAGCTGAATGAACTCTCCCTTCTTCAATATCGTGTGCTCGTCATTCTCCGGCCAGTACATGGGGGTGGGTGAAAAAAAGCCGTAATCACGTGTGAACCACGGTGCAGGATACCAATCGTTGGATGGGTGCTGCAGGATAGCGATGCCTTCCGTTTTGCCCAACCGCTCACCGTGACAGTCCATCCACGGCGATCGTTTCCCGAAGGTCGCCTTTTCACCGGTCTCTCCTTCGGCGTTGATCATTGTCCCCCCGTTAATGACCGCCAAATCGGGATCGACCCGCGCGCTGAAGAGTGAATGGTTTGTCTTTCCGATCTCTACATCCATCAGCATCTCCATTGTCACATCAAAATCAATGACATATTTCTCTTTGGAGGGAGCAGTGATAGTGATGATCCGTTTGTCCTTGATCGGCGCATCGGCCCCGGGGCGTCTCCAGATACACTCATTTACGATCACTGCTTTCTCTCCGCCGGTCTCGGTGATGTCAGCTCTCAGGGAAATAATCTGTCCCCTCTCCAGGCCCTCCTGCCAGTAATTGCCTTCATTCACCCTGTCGCACCCAAAAAAGAGCGAGCTATGATGCGGGTAGTTGGCATTGCGCATGGAGGTCACTGACGCGTTCGACGGTCCGTTCACCGGAAAGAAGAAGGGATATTTTTCAAATGCTGAAAGGATATAACTCGTAAAGAGATTGCCGTTCACTTTGATATCGATCTTGTCTCCCACTCTTGTTGCTGTCACCCGTGTCTGGGAGAAAGCTACCTGCTGGAAAATGAGTGTCAGCAAAAGAAAGCATACTTTTTTATTCATTGTATGGTCGGTTAATTGATTGATTCAATCTGTATCGCAGGTGCTCCCGAGAAACTGCGCCAGTACATTTCAGCCGTCTCCTTGTCCATGCGGCCGTCAAAAACGATCATCCGGTATTTCAGCACATAATCATTCCCGTTTTTCAGGTTCCACGATTGATGACGGATAGGAGTGAACTCAAAATACATATCGCCTCTTCCGCCATTCCCATCCAGCGGCCAAACCCGCATAGGCTCCGGATGAGCCCTGTTGGCAGGGTGGCTCATAAACAGAATACCCGATCTTCCCTCATCCACCGCCGATTCACCCTCCACAATACACCAGCGGGCAGT
>CAYUQE010000134.1:0-4907 GCA_964446805.1 uncultured Proteiniphilum sp.
TTGGTTTCTATGGGATTGACCCCGAGGCAAGCCTCGAGGAATTCTTTCGATTAAAGAAAAATTTCTTTAATTCCTTTCCGGATTCAAGGAATTTGATTATTTTTGTAGGCCTGTTTTAGGATGTATCACAAGCAAGTTCAGACAATCATAAATAAAAACCCAAAATTTTTTTAAGATGGCAAATTTAGATTTAAGCAAGTATGGCATTGTGGGCGATTTCGAGATCGTACACAACCCCTCCTACGAGACGCTCTTTCAGGATGAAACAAATCCTGCGAACGAAGGATTCGAAAGAGCCAAACTAACCAAAACAGGTGCTACGGCTGTGTATACCGGTAAGTTCACCGGTCGTTCTCCCAAGGACAAATACTTTGTGAAAGATGACGTAACCAAAGATACACTCTGGTGGGACGGCACAATCAATCGTCCTTGTTCCAAAGAAGCATTCGACTATTGTAAGGATCGTGTTACCACACAGCTATCCAAAGCCAAAAAAATATACGTTGTTGACACCTTCTGCGGCACCAATGAAGATACCCGCATGAAAGTGCGCTTCATTGTGGAAGTGGCATGGCAGGCACATTTCGTGACCAACATGTTTATCCGTCCTTCTCACTACGAACTGGCGAACTACGGCGAACCGGATTTCGTAACATTAAACGGATCCAAAACCACCAACGACAAATGGCAGGAGCATGGTCTCAACTCGGAAAACTTCACCCTGTTCGACCTGACTGAAAATATGCAGGTGATCGGTGGCACATGGTACGGTGGCGAGATGAAGAAAGGGATCTTTGCGCTGATGAACTACTACCTTCCCTTACGCGGTATTGCCTCCATGCACTGCTCAGCCAACGTGGGCAAGGAGGGTGACGTGGCTGTTTTCTTCGGATTATCGGGGACAGGCAAGACCACTCTCTCGGCCGACCCGAAACGTTACCTGATTGGCGACGATGAGCACGGTTGGGATGACAATGGCGTCTTCAACTACGAAGGTGGCTGCTATGCCAAAACGGTGAACCTGAGCGAAGAGAACGAACCTGACATCTGGAGAGCGATCCGTCGTGATGCCCTTCTGGAGAACGTGGCCGTGGACGATGAAGGGAATGTTGACTTTGCTGACATCTCGGCGACCGAGAACACCCGTGTATCCTATCCTATCCACCATATCAGCAAGATAGTGCTCCCTTCACGTGCGGGACACGCCAAAAAGATCATCTACCTTTCGGCAGATGCCTTTGGCGTATTGCCTCCAGTATCTATCCTGGACGACAATCAGGCACAGTACCATTTCCTCTGCGGATTTACCTCCAAGCTGGCGGGTACGGAACGCGGTATCACCGAACCACAACCTTCATTCTCTCCTGCCTTCGGCGAAGCATTTCTGACGGTACACCCCACCATGTATGCGCAGCGTCTCTCCGAGAAAATGAACGAGCATGGCGGAAAAGCCTACCTGGTGAATACAGGCTGGAATGGAACCGGAAAACGGATCTCACTGAAAGATACACGCGCCATCATCGATGCCATCCTCGATGGCTCCATCGAAAATGCCGAAACATTCCATGTACCCATCATGAACCTTACTGCTCCGGTGAAACTGAATGGTGTCTCAGATATTCTGGACCCACGCAGCAGCTATGCCGACAAGAGCGAGTGGGAAGTAAAAGCCAAGAAACTGGCCGGCATGTACATCGAAAACTTCAAACAATATTGCGACACGGATGCAGCCCTTGCGTTGATTCCTTCAGGACCGCAACTGGACTAAGCAGACCATTGAGGTATTATATGCGGAGAGGCTGTCCCTGGAGACAGCCTCTCCTTTTTTGTAGGGATAGATACTATTAAAAGGAGGAGTTGATATCGGTAGCTGTTTCACCATGTTGGGTCACATCAAGTCCTCTCTCTTCCTGCAACACAGTTACACGCATCGGTAAAATGATATCTGTGAGCTTATAGAGCAGGAGTGTACCCCCGAATGTGAAGACACCTACGATCACCAGCGCAAGTAAATGATAAAGAAAGACGGTGGCATCCCCATGAATCAGTCCCACCTCTTCGGCAAAGACACCGGTAAGGATCATCCCCACGATGCCACCGAGCCCATGGCAGGGAAACACATCCAGCGTATCATCGATCGTGCTGCGCGATTTGAGTCTTACCGCAAAATAACTGACCATGGATGCAGCGAAACCGATAAATATACTCTGTCCTGCATTCACAAAGCCAGCCGCGGGTGTGATCGCCACCAACCCCACAATGGCAGCAATGGCGGCACCCACGGCTGATCGTTTCTTTCCTCGCGCACCGTCCATCAACAACCAGGCCACCATGGCCGTGGCTGAAGCCAGATTGGTATTCAGGAACGCCGACACCGCCACCTCATCGGCTGCCAGTGCCGAGCCGGCGTTAAATCCAAACCAGCCGAACCATAACAGGCCTGCACCCAGCAGGATATAGGGTATATTGGTAGGATTACTGTCACCACCGTCCTTTCTCTTCCCCAGGAACATCGCCCCACTTAAAGCGGCAAAACCGGCGGAGATATGTACTACCGTGCCACCGGCAAAATCGAGCACGCCCCAATTCCGCAGGAAACCCTCAGGGTGCCATGTCCAATGTGCCAGGGGAGTGTAGATAAAGAGGGAGAAAAGGATCACAAAAAGCAACAACGATGAGAACCTCACTCTTTCTGCGATACCACCAGTGATCAGCGCCGGGGTAATGATGGCAAACTTGAGTTGGAAAACGGCGTACAACGCAAAGGGAATCGTTGCCGCAAATGCGGGATTGGGTTCAAACCCCACATTCTTGAACATTAGAAAGGTGAGCGGATTTCCGATGAAACCACCCAGACTGTCGCCAAAAGCAAGGCTGAAGCCCACCACAAACCATACGATGGAGATGATCCCCAGAAGAATAAAACTCTGCAACATCGTAGAGACAATATTCTTGTATCTGACCATGCCGCCATAGAAGAAAGCCAGACCGGGCGTCATCAGAAAGACCAACGCCGCGGCCATTAACATCCAGGCAGTATCGGCATGATTAATTTCACCACTCCCGGTGGCATTGGTGGCATAGTCCACCGGAATTAAAGAGAGCACGGCTACGGCAGTCACCACTATAAATGGTACGATATACCTCCTTTTTGAATTTTTCTCGTTCATTGCATCATCAATTTAAAATAACGTAAAACAATAGTAGATCTTCTTGACGGATCAAAAATATACACAATAATATTAATGTGCAACTTTTATAATCTTTTTGTTTGTTTTATTTGCTTTTTATTTACTTATAGATATTTTATCTTGATTTTATGTGTCTTTTTGAGACTCGGCCAAACGAGTAATTTTTCCGCATTACGGTCCAATTATCCTCCTGGGCGAATGAATCTTTGACAATCATGAAAAAAACGATTTAAAAAAGATGGGGAATGATGTGCAGCGAAAGAAATTGACGATATTTGACTGTTGAAACAAGAAATGGAACCAATCAATTCAAAAGATATGAGAAGATGAGGTCTATTGCTTCTGTTATTCCTGTCGGTCTATTGCGTGCAATACTCCTTTGCCGCTTATATGGAGAGAGGCAGGTCGGCTGCGGAGGTAAATAGAGTAAAACTTACGACTGAAGAGGGGAATCCTGGCATCCGGGCAGTGATCCTTCGTGCGGAGATCATTCCCACACCCACGTCGGTGCCATCGGCACATGCCTCCACCATTGTGGAGACGGCCGACGGTTTGCTGGTGGCATGGTTCGGCGGAAGCTACGAAAGACATGCTCACCGTTCATGCCTACCGCGCTTCCCAATAATAACTCAGGCACGGATGCCATTACGCTTAAAACGGCCTGCAGCTGATCGTTTACAACCCTCTCACCTCCGGCAGAAACAGACTTGCTGTGGCCGGATCGTATGACGGCAAGCAATGGGAGAAAATGATTGATCTGGAAGAGCAACCCTCGGGTGGGTACAGCTATCCGGCTATAATACAGGATAAGGCAGGGATCATCCATATCACCTACACCTACACCTACACCTACACCTACACCTACAACCGGGAAAGCATCAAATTTATACAACTGAAATGTGTAGCGGGCAGATAACGCTGCTTGCGTTAATCCAACAACAGCAACTCCACTTTTCTGAAGTCAATGGGATGTCCTTCACTCTGCAGTGAGATGGTTCCCTTGCGCAACATCTTCTCGCCGCCATTGAGCTCGATCAGCTTGGCGTAAGTGCCGTCTCTCTCGTCCAGTTGCGGCTGGTTGTACTGGAGCACGGTATCCCCGTTGACCACATGATAGATCACCTCATCCCCTCTCACCTCCACTTCGGCAGTGATCCAATCTTCTCCATAGAAAAGCCCCGAGGAGGAGTTGGTACAATGATCGAGAATCAGTTCGCCATTCATCACAATATTGGTGCCGGGGGTACATACATTCATATTGGTACGCTGCACCAGTGAATCACTTGCCAGCAGCTGTACCTCTATCGATGTGGGAAAATCCTGACCTTTCTCCATCGTCGCGGGCGTTTGACCGTGAATCATAATCCCCGAGTTTTTATAAGCCCACTCGGGTGCACCGGGAGATTGTTCACCCACGATTCGGTATTCCACCCGGAGCTTGTAGGAGGAGAGCTCATCCTTGTAAAAAAGATGACCAAAACGGTTGTCGAACGACTCATAGGCATCGTAACGCACCTTGAGCAATCCATCCTCCACACGGAAGGTGTTGCCGAAATTATCGCCTGCTTCATACCCGGTGATCTTGGGTGTCCACCCGGTTAAATCTTCTCCGTTAAAGAGCTGTATCCACTCTTCATCGTTTGTTTTCTGCTGTGTGCAGGACACCGATACAAACATCATCGCAATGACACTGGTTAAAATCCATCCTTTTTTCAT
>CAYUQE010000135.1:0-4839 GCA_964446805.1 uncultured Proteiniphilum sp.
AAATGGCCGTAGATACCCTTTGGTTGATGATTCTGTCCATTATCCGCATCGGGATTGATGATTCTTTTCCGCGAGCTGTTGCCCGAAGCGGGGCCGGGCTTGTAATAGTTGTTGACGAGATTGTAGCTACCCCCTTCCGCGGCATAAATATTGTTTGCCCCCCAGTTATAGAGCACATTGTTCCTGAAATCCACTTTTTCCAGTTCCGGCTCATTGGAATAGCGGCTCCCGCAGAAGCGGGGGTTGCGGCTGTCGTTATGCGCGATCAGGTTATGATGGAATGAAGCGTTCTGTCCTCCCCAAATGCCGCCGTAACCATGTTCCCCTTTCGTGTGGACCGAGTTGCGCAGGCTCTCCGTGATAAAACACCACTGCATGGTGAAGTTCCTGTTGTCGTAGAAAGAAGCGTTCTCATCCGTACCCCAGCTCATGCTGCAGTGGTCGATAATGATGTTTTCGCGACCTATGGCCGAGAGGGCATCTACCGCCCTTCGCTCTCTGTCGCCGAGGCGAAAGCGGAGAAAGCGGATGATCACGTTATCCGTGCTGATTACTGTCTCATAGTCGCTGATGCAGATACCATCCCCTGGTGCGGACTGACCCGCGATCGTCAGATCTCCGTTATTGATCTTTAACGGACTTTTGAGATGGATCCGTCCCGATACTTTAAAAAGGATGGTGCGGGGGCCTTTTTTTCTGATGGCCCAACGCAGGGTGCCCTCCTCCTCTGAATCATCGAGCGAGGTGACAAAGAGTACTTTTCCCCCCCTGCCGCCGGTTACATACTTCCCTGCTCCCTCTGCTCCGGGGAAGGCGGGCGTTTGTGCGGAAACACTGGTCGATATCAACAGCAGTGTCAGGATCAATTGCAGAGATACCAGTTTTATTCTCATAGGGCAAAGGTTGTTATTTTCTTTTACTTATCCAACAAAATGCTGACCATAATAAAGGGGCTTACAGCCTTGGGGTCGTCGTCTCTCACCGGCTCGGAGATATAGTAGCTGAAGCTGCCATCACGGTAATTTTTCTCTCCTCCCAGCCCGGCGACGGAGCAGACATCGGTGACAGAGATGGTGCCATCGCCGTTCTCCCTGATAAACCTTTCCACGAACTGATTGTATGCTGTTGCCCCCTTTCCTGCAAATGATTCAGGGAGATACCCCTTTTGTGCCCCTTTCACCCAGCTATAGATGAACATGATGGAGCCGGACGATTCAAGGTAGTTACCCTCTCTCTCTGTCAGGTTGGTCACCTGGTACCACATCCCTGTTTCCGGGTCGCGGTATTTCTCCACTGCTGTGGCGATCCTGTGCAGGATGGTGATGATCTCCTCTCTCTGCGGGTGATCTGCCGGCATGAAATCGAGCACATCTACCAGCGCCATCATGTACCATCCGATGCTTCTCGACCAGAAGTGGGGCGACCTGCCTGTCACGGGATCGGCCCACCGTTGTTCGCGGCTCTCATCCCAGCCGTGATAGAGAAGTCCCGTCTCCTCATCAATCAGGTCCTGATACGCAGTGGTGAGCTGCAAAGCCACTTCGTCGAAGAGTGCCGGCTCGTTGAATGTCTTGCCATACTCAGCCAGAAACGGACAGGCCATGTAGAGGCCATCGAGCCATACCTGGTGCGGGTAGATTTGCTTGTGCCAGAAGCCACCGTTGGAAATGCGGGGATGGGTCTCCATCTGGCTTCTCAGCAGCTGCAGTGCTTTCAGGTATTTGGGGTTCTGCGTTTTTTTGTAGATAGGGAACAGTATCTTCCCGGGATTGATATGATCGATATTGTATTTTTCCAATACGTAGGTCTGAATGGTTCCATCCTCATGGACTACTGTGTCGGCATAGTTCTCGGCATAATGGTAGTATTTTTCGTCACCTGTCTTTTCTGATACCTGCAGCATAGCCAGTAATTCAAGTCCATGTGTATAGTTCCACTTAAGACTTTTCGAAAAATCGACCATCCAGCTCTCGGGATTTCTTTTCATCTCCGAATCGGCCATCCTCACATAATTAGGCTCATGACGAGAAGCTGTTTTTTGCGTACAGTGCGTGAGAAAGGGAATAAGTATGACAATCAGTAAAGTATTCAATATCAGTTGAATTTTCATCTTTTCCTTTAGTTTTCAATTATTTATTTCTTTGAAGGCAACCTGTTTTCTATCCACTTCAGGGGCCATTTCGGCAAGATCCTCAGAAAGTCCGGTGAAAACCATACCGGTTGTTTTCTTTCCTTCAATCTCAATCATTTTTTCAGATGTTTCCTTATCGAAACCGAGCCCTTCGCTGCTGAAGTTCTTCACGTTGCTGAATTGAAAGGCGGGTCCCTCCTCAGTTATTACCGTCACATTTTTGAAACTTATATCTGTGGACTCCGATAGTTCGGCACCATAACGGGAGGTGATAAAAGCATTCTCAAGGTTGATGTTTTCGATGTTCATCTCGGGCAACCCGTTGAAGAACATGGCCCTGCGTGCGTTCCGCGACACCAGGTTCTTCACGTAGATGTTTCTGAACAGTGGTGTCTTCTCCGTGACCCGATGCAGTTGTTCATCCGTGGGTGTGGTGTCTCCGTCGGCCAGCGATTCTGAGGCCGATTTTCCACCGTAGTAAAGATCAAACAGGAAAGAGTCGGTGGCAATGTTAAACATATAGATGTCGGAGATGTAAATATTTTCTACAACCCCTCCGCGACCGCGGTTGCTCTTGAAACGTAAGCCCACATCTGTTCCGAGGAACTGGCAGTTTTTCACCGAGGTGTTACGCACACCTCCCGACATCTCACTTCCCACAATAAATCCTCCGTGGCCCTGAAACACCTTACAGTTATCCACGATCAGGTTCTCCGTCGGCCGGCCGCGGCGTCTGCCGTCTTCATCCTTCCCCGACTTGATGCAGATGGCATCATCGCCCACATCGAACAGTGAGTTCACAATGATGGAGTTGACACACGACTCCAGATCGATACCATCACCGTTTTGCGAATAGCTGGGATTACGCACTATGATCCCGTCAACAATCACATTCTCACACATCAGCGGGTGGATATTCCATGCCGGTGAGTTCTCGAAGAGCACACCCTGCAGATAGAGATTCCTGCATTCAATAAAACTGACCATGACCGGTCGCAGAAAGTCCCTGATCGCCATCCATTCATCCTGCGTCATCTCCTGACGGGGTACATTCATGTCGCTCATCTCATGTCCTTTGAGCGATGATTCCGACGGAAACCAGTAGTTGTCGTCACGAACGACTCCTCCCGAGGCAACCACCTTCTTCCAATGGCTTTCCGTTACTTTCTCCTTCTTCAGCGGTCGCCATGCCTCACCCGATCCGTTGATGGAACCCTCTCCCGTGATCGCTATATTCTCCAGGTTACGCCCCGAGATGGGCGATTGGCAGCGACGGGTATCCAGTCCTTCAAAAACGGTCTCTACCAAAGGGTAGAGGTCGAAATCGGGCGAGAAAAGGATCAAAGCCCCTTTTTCAAGGTGCATATGGATATTCGACCTGAATACGATGGGGCCGGTAAACCAAACACCCTTGGGCACAATCAACCTTCCTCCCCCTTGTTTCGATAAATCCTCTATTGCATCTGCAAATGCAGCTGTATTGAGGGTGATCCCATCGGGTATGCCGCCGAAATCCAAAAGATTGACACTATTGTCCGGAAAGACGGGAATCTCGATCTTTGGCATCCCGAAGGGGAGATCTACGTACAAATAGTCATATTTGTATGTGGAAGGATCTGTCGTTTGATTCCCACACGACATGATAACAAAGGCGAAAAGGATTAATTGTGCTATTTTTTTCATTCAATAAAAATAATTATTCATGTCAATAAACATAATCCGTTTAGGCCACATCCCGATAAAAAGAGTGACTTAAACGGATTAAGAGCGGTTTGGTTATTTCACCCAACGGGGATCACCCGTCTCCTTGGCTTTCAGCAATTCGTTCGTAACCGTAAAATCACCACTGGCTGCATTCACAAACCCCGGATTTTCACTTGAGGCGGAATCATCAAAGATCAGTGAAGACGTACTTCCCCCGGTAAACAGCCCGGGAGCGTTGAAGTAGTTGTTATTTCCAAAAGCAGGAATAGCCGTGCTGGTCTGATTAGAGAATATGGCCGTCGTTTCGGCGACAATCGTATTGGTAAATGAAATCTCAGTCCCCTTAAACCGTACATATAGCAATCTTTTTCCGCTATTGGCCACACCATACAATGTATTGTGATCCACGAATATTTTCGATGTTATTCCGGGAAATGAAGAGGACTTGTCATCATATCGTATCAGGTCTCGTGCCAGCACACTGTTATAGACGGTCGTGTTAGACAGTGTAAGCGTTTTGATCGCTCCTGCACGTGAATCCATAAAGTCGCCTCCGTTACACTCAATATTGTAAATCAGGCAATTATTGAAAGTGATTGATTCAACAACCGAGGCAACGTTCAAATAATAAAGGCCCTTTACGTAGTTTCTGATTTCACAACCTTCCACTGTTAGCGCACCATAGGTTACCGCTGCAGTGTTGATAACAACAGACTGATTACCGTCGGCCAATCCTGTGCCGTCAAGTGTAACATCTTTCAGTAGGAAGGCGGCTCCGTCTTCCAGTGAGATGTATCCGTTCAGTATGGGCTTATTATAAGGGTAGACACCCTTGATCTCGATGGACTTGTTCACCACAAACTTGCTTGCAGCACCATATGTCCCGGGGAAGAGAGCAAACGCATCGCCGTCGTTGGCTGCAGCCAGCATTGAGATAAAGTCATCTTCGGGATATACAGGTATGGCATTACCCAGATCGACGAGGGTCATGAACTCCAGTATGC
>CAYUQE010000136.1:0-4832 GCA_964446805.1 uncultured Proteiniphilum sp.
AAATAGTCCAAAAAGAGGAGATATGCCGAAATTAAGTGATTTTTCACTTAAAAATCATTGTTGTCCGGTAAAACCGGTAATTTAAATTTTAAACACTAATTCAGTGGCTTTGCACCCTGTTTTTCGTGAGTTTCTAAAAGTAAGCCCCACCTATTGAGGAAAGAGCGAGTATTGATCTGTCAGGCCTTTTTGTCGAGCCTTGTTTTCTTCAATAAGCTCCTGCCAGGCTTTTTCAGGATTCTCAAAAAAACTTCTGGCATCGATGTAACTCATCAAGTGCTGCCTGATGATAGAAACCATGTTTGAAAATGCCCATTTCCGCTTAATTTGGCTTTTGAGTATCATCAGTAGCAAGTTGGCCAGCATAACGGACCAGATCTGTATGATAATGGCATTTTCATTGTCTCCCAGAAAATATTTTAAGGGAAAGTTCTGTTTCAGCTGCTTGAAAAGCAGCTCGATCTGCCATCTTTTTTTATAAATCTGTGCGATTACTTCTGCCGGAAGTTCCATATTATTGGTGATGAACTCAAACAATCGCCCATTGGTCGAATCCCAGTAGGCAATGCGTCTGGAAAGGTGCTTTTCAGCCTTGCTCTTTCCATAGGAAAGTTCAATTTGTTCATCTTTCAGGACACCTGAATCCGCTTCGTCGGGGATGTCGAACTCTTGACGCGCCTCATAAAGGGCATTGTCCTTGAGCCGGGTCACGTACCAAATCTTTTTGGCAGTAAAAACCTCGTACTGCGCATAGTCCACATATCCCTTGTCAAAGCAAAGGATGGAATCCTGGGGCAGCTCAACATCCTTGAGCAGAAGATGGTCGTGCCTGGCAGCTTCCGTATAGCGGATGAAGCAGGGCTGGTTATCCTCCGAACGTATGATCGTATGGGCCTTGATACCGCCTTTCTTCTTCCCATTGGCCGGATTGCGTCCTACACCTTTCAAAATGTCCTTAAAAAGAGTAATGGTGGTCGAATCCATAATGTAAAGCCGTTTCATGTCCGTTTTGCTCAAGCAGCTGTCCGCTAAACTTCCGCAGAAACGCTTGTACGTATCGTAATACGCATCAGCAAAGACCTTAGGAGTGCGACGGATATTTGCCTCGGAAAGGGTACTGCGCCTCACAATATAGTCAAGCCCCAGGTGTTGAAGCCTGTGGGCATTGGAAAGAAGGCCCAATACGGTCTCACGAATGGAGTTGTAGCCCTCGAAGACAGCGAACAACATCACAACAATATGTTTGTAGCTGGTGAATCGCTTCACGTACTTGTCAGCATCCAACGCTTTGGAGCTTTTTGATATTTTTGACTTGTCCAGAAAACTTAACAGCTGAGTGAAGATCGGCTGTCCGCTAAAATTTGTACTTTTGCCCATGAAGGTTCTTTTACTTTGGTTTCGCAACCGTAAAGGTAAACCTTCAGGGGGAATTACCGAAAGGGGTTCCCCTTCATTTTAGCTTCCAAAATTATTTAACCGGACACCAGTGAATTCAATTCTTTAAATTAAGTTTCTTCGTTTGTTTGTTTAAAGATTGTCTCTTCCAAACTACACATAAAACAGTTCAGCTGTTTTTTTGTTCGATGCAACTTCTTGTTTCACCATCGCCCTACAGCAGTGAATCTCTATAAGTAACTCAGTTCGAAGGGAGTGGAGGCGCACACCTCATTCGCCACCTCTCTCAGCTGAAACGGGGTGATTGCATCCATCCGCATGAAAAGTTCATCCAGTGAAGTGTAACGATCAAAATGGAGGTAATTCTTCGCCATGGAGAGGGCGCGGGTTTCACTGTTTTCCGCTGCGATACCCATCTGTCCCTTCCACTGTCTTTTTGCCAGTGAGAGTTGCATGGGCGTCAGCAGCTCCTCCTTTAGCCGCCTGATCTCTTTTCCGATCAGCCGAATACATCGTTCCCTCTGTTTGGGGTCAGAGGCAAAATAAATCGCAAACAACCCGGTATCGGTATACAAGGTGACGCTCGACTCAACGTTATATACCAGGCCATGTCTTTCTCTGAGTGATACATTCAGCCGGCTGTTCATGTTGCCTCCTCCTAAAATATGATTGATCAAATGCAACGCATACTTGTGAGGATGATGCATGTCGAATGTACTGTAGCCCAGCATCACATGTGACTGAGAGGTGTTTTTGTGCATCTTGTCTGCATGAGGAGTAAACTGTACCGGTGCTACCCTCTCTTTCAGGGATGATGAATCCCGGGTGACAGAGAAGAACTTCTCTGCCAGACGCACCACCTTGTCGAAAGGTGTCCTCCCGGTAGAGAAAAAAACCATTTCCGATGGCTGGTACTGTCGTCTCACAAAACGCTGGAGTTTGTCATTGTTGAAAGTAAGCAATGACTCCGGCTCACCCAGGATATAGTGCCCTATATCATGTGGTGCAAACACCATATTTTCAAAATCATCAAAGATCAGTTCCGAAGGTGAATCATGATAAGAGTTTATCTCATCCAGGATGACCTCTCTCTCACGCTCAATCTGTACGGGGGCAAATTCCGAATGAAAGAGGATATCACTCAGCAGCTCCACAGCCCTAGGAAAATACTCACCCAGAAATGTGGTGTAATAGAAGGTATCTTCTTTGGTCGTATATGCATTTAGGTCACCACCCACATTTTCCATGCGGTTGGCGATATGATGCGCTTTGCGTTTGTGTGTCCCTTTAAAAAGCATATGCTCCACAAAGTGAGCCATACCGTACTCATCGGCGTACTCATCGCGTGTACCGGTATTCACTGCTATTCCGCAATAGGAGATCTCAGAGTGTGAGTGATGGTGTATGATGCGAAGACCGTTAGATAACTTGTGTGTATGAACCATTTTATATTCTTGTTGGGTGAACAGGACGTTGCATGTACTTTTGTTTCTGTTCCGGGGATAATCTCTCAATCGCGTAACGCAACATTGTCCGGGGCATCACTGTGGAGTAGCTGTCAAGAAAGCCGGTGAGGACTGGCTCGTTCCGCTTTCCTGCTTCACGCAGCATCCATCCACATGCCTTGTGCATAAGGTCATGATGGTGCGTGAGGAAGATCTCCGATAACCTGAGCGTATCCTCATACGCATGGTTGCGAATAAAAGCCATCGTCGACACCACCGCTATTCGCTGCTCCCACAGCAGGCTGCTTGCCGCCAGCCTGTACAAGATGGTACGGTCATCTTTCTCCTTCAGCCATTCACCCAGAATGTGGTAACATGACAGATCGACCAGATCCCAGTTGTTGATGCGGGCAGTATGTGTCAGATAAAAGTCGACGATCACCTTACGTTGCTGCTCATCGGCCTGTTTAAACTGCTCCACCAGGATGATCAGCGCACAGAGACGACACTCATGCATCTCATCAGCGAGCAGCGTCTCCAGTACAGTGAGGGGTGTGTCTCTGTTTATTTTCGCTACGCTTCGTGTCTCGGGCACCGTGCAGCCGATAAACCGGTCACCTTCGCCATACTCCCCTTTGCCCGTCTTGAAGAAATAGGCAGAATGCGCTGCCTTCTGCGCATTACCCAATTGCACTAATTGTGTTTTGATAGATGTTGCGCTCATAAATGCTGGTTAGTTTACTTTTGATATTCTGTAGCTCCCTTCATAAAATCCGACGATGTTCTGTACCATCTCTTCCGACATGCGAATACGGTCTTCCATCGTTTTTGTAGCTGCATGAGGTGCGAGCAGCACATTATCAAGTGCCAGCAACTCAGTGAGTATATGTGGCTCATTCTCATACACATCCAGTGCAGCTGCCCATATTTTTCGCTGCTTTAATGCATGTGCCAATGCCTTCTCATCCACCATATTGCCGCGGGCTGTGTTTATAAATACAGCTGTTGGCTTCATCAGGTTCAGTTGTGCGTCACCAATCATATGATATGTTTCAGTTGTGTAAGGTGCGTTGAGTGAAATAAAGTCGGCTGTTTGCAGCAATTCATCGAGTGATACATAGCGGGCATCATACTGTGCTTCTATTGTCTGATCGAGCCGGTTTCTGTTGTGATAGATGATCTCCATCCCTCCTGCCACGGCACGACGTGCCAGCGACTGGCCTATGCGGCCCATGCCGATGATACCCAGTCTCTTGCCATAGACAGGCAATCCTCCCTCAGCATACACACCCCAGCTCACACCCTCCGGTGTACGGAGCTTTCGATCGTAGTAACCTATCCGACGGGCAGCAGCCATCAGTAGCGCAAAGGCGAACTCGGCGGTAGGTTCACGGGTCGAATTGGGGATGTTGGTCACAACAATCCCCTTTTCAGATGCGTAGGAAACATCGATATTATTGAACCCGACACCATAATTGGAGATCAACTCCAGCTTACTTCCCCTATCCATTAGCTCCTTGTCGGTATAAAAGCTGAAGTTGGGAACGAGCACCTCATAATCGGCGATCATCTCCATCACCTCCTCTTTGGTGAAATAGGATCGCTCCCGTGGAAGGGTCACTGCATATTTCCCCTCCAGTTCACGTAGACCCTCAGGTAATAAACGGTAGGCAATCAATACTTTCTTCATTGGTCACACTCTTTGAAAGATGGTTTTTATTACTGGAAACAGTTTTCAGTCTTAACAGGTAAACAGAATGAATTGTTTGTGATAAAGATAGGCTTTGACAGGGTATAAAGCAAAAAAACGAGTCTTAAGACTCGTTTTTCCGCTCTTCAGGTTGGACTCGAACCAACGACCCTCTGATTAACAGTCAGATGCTCTAACCGACTGAGCTACTGAAGAATATATTCACACTATTGAATTTCACTTTTCTGCTCTTCAGGTTGGACTCGAACCAACGACCCTCTGATTAACAGTCAGATGCTCTA
>CAYUQE010000137.1:0-4816 GCA_964446805.1 uncultured Proteiniphilum sp.
AACAGATAGAAATCAAGGGTGCACGCGTCAATAATCTCAAGAATATTGATGTGACCATCCCCCGCAATACCTTCACGGTGATAACGGGTCTCTCGGGATCAGGAAAGTCTTCACTGGCCTTCGACACATTATATGCCGAAGGACAACGACGGTATGTGGAGAGCCTCTCCTCCTATGCACGTCAGTTTCTGGGACGAATGAACAAACCGGAATGTGATTACATCAAGGGTATACCGCCTGCCATTGCCATTGAACAAAAAACAACCTCCCGAAATCCCCGCTCAACGGTAGGTACCTCCACCGAAATATACGAATACCTGCGTCTGCTCTACGCGCGCATAGGTAAAACGATCTCACCCCTCACCGGGATAGAGGTAAAACGTCATTATGTCAATGATGTGGTGGAGAAAATGCAGGAGTATCGCCCCGGGACACGACTGGCAGTGCTCTCTTCCCTGCAGTTACGGAACAACCGCAACCTGCGGGAGCAACTGGAGATACTGATGAAAGAAGGGTTCACCCGTGTGGATGTGGGGGAACAATTCTACCGCATTGACGAACTGCTCGAACAAAAGAAGCTTCCTCCCGCAGAAGAGGTGCTGCTGGTGATCGACCGTCTCTCCTGCTCTTCCGACAAGGCAAGTATCAACCGGTTGACCGATTCAGTGGAGACAGCCTTTCTGGAAGGTAACGGTGAATGTATGATCCGTATATGGGGTGAACAGGGGATGGAGAGCTTTCTCTTTTCCAATCGTTTTGAGGCTGATGGCCTCACTTTTGAGGAGCCCTCGGAGATGATGTTTAATTTCAACAGCCCTGTCGGGGCCTGTCCGAAATGTGAAGGTTTCGGCAAGATCATGGGTATCGATGAGAGTCTGGTGATTCCCGACAAGAGTCTCTCCCTGCAGGAGGAGTGTGTACAGTGCTGGAGAGGCGAGAAGATGAGCGAGTGGCGGCGGGAGTTCGTGCAGAATGCCTACAAGGCCGATTTCCCGATTCATCGCGCCTATTTTGACCTGACCGATGCGGAGAAAGAGACCCTCTGGAACGGACGACATGAGTTGGAGATCTATGGCATCAATGATTTTTTCGGGATGCTCGAAAAGAATCTCTACAAGATTCAGTACCGTGTGATGCTGGCACGTTATCGTGGCAAGACAGTATGTCCCCTCTGCAAGGGTGCACGGCTGAAGCCTGAGGCGCTCTACGTGAAAATCGGAGGTAAATCGGTCTCCGATCTGGTACTGATGCCTGTGACGGAGTTGAAAGCTTTCTTCAATCAGTTGGACCTCGAGAAGAGTGATGCCGCCATAGCCGAACGACTGCTCACCGAGATCAACAACCGCTTGCAGTTTCTTTTGGATGTGGGTTTGGGCTACCTCACCCTCAACCGTCTCTCCAACACCTTGTCGGGTGGGGAGAGCCAGCGCATCAACCTGGTCTCCTCCCTGGGGAGTAGCCTGGTGGGTTCTCTCTATATACTGGATGAACCGAGTATCGGACTCCACGCACGTGACACCCATCTGCTTATTCAGGTGCTGCAGGAATTGAAGGGTTTGGGCAATACGGTGGTGGTGGTGGAGCATGATGAAGAGATCATACGTGCTGCGGATTACATTATCGATATAGGTCCTCACGCGGGACGCCTGGGTGGTGAGGTGATGTATCAGGGCAATGTGGCGGAACTGGAGAAAAAGAGTGACAGTTATACGGTGCGTTATCTCACCGGAGAGGAGCAGATAGAGATACCGGATAGACGGCGCAAATGGAACAACTACATTGAGGTCAAGGGAGCAAGGCAAAACAACCTGAAGAACATCGACGTAAAGTTTCCCTTGCATGTGATGACCGTGGTCACGGGTGTGAGTGGATCGGGTAAATCATCGCTGGTAAACGATGTCTTTTACAATGCACTCCAACACCATTACAAGGGCTCGGCACTCGCGCATGCCGATTTCAACACCATCACGGGCGATATCAAACTGATGAAAGGGGTGGAGTATGTGGACCAGAACGCTATCGGTAAATCATCCCGCTCCAATCCGGTGACCTACCTCAAGGCTTTTGATGAGATCCGCAAGCTCTTCGCGGCGCAACCACTGGCCAAACAGATGGATTTCTCGCCGGCCTATTTCTCGTTTAATGTGGAAGGAGGACGTTGTGAGGAGTGCAAAGGTGAAGGCACCATCACCGTGGAGATGCAGTTTATGGCCGATATAAAGCTGGAATGTGAATCGTGTCACGGCAAACGTTTCTCACCCGAGGTGCTGGAGATTGATTACAAGGGGCAAACGATCTACGATGTGCTGGAGATGACGGTCAACCAGGCTATCGAGTTTTTCGGTGATCAGAAAGGGACTACAGAGAAAAAAATCACGAAGAAAATGCAGCCGTTGCAGGACGTGGGCTTGGGATATCTCAAGCTGGGACAATCCTCCTCCACGCTCTCGGGTGGCGAGAATCAACGTGTGAAGCTGGCTTTTTACCTGGGTGAGGAGAAATCACAACCCACCATTTTCATTTTCGATGAACCAACCACAGGATTGCACTTTCATGATATCAAAACGCTGCTTAAAGCGTTTAACGCACTTATCGGTCGCGGACATACCGTGATCATTATCGAGCACAACATGGAAGTGATCAAAAGTGCCGATCATATTATCGACATAGGACCTGAAGGAGGAACTGAGGGCGGTCATGTTGTTTGCACAGGCACACCGGAGCAGGTGGCTTCATGCAGCGAATCATATACCGGTAGATTTCTAAGGGAGAAGTTGCACGACGAGGCGATACAACGCTAGATCATGTTCCTTCCTATCCAGAATGCAATAACCAGCAACAACACCACCAGCGCCGACCATCTCCCGAAGAAGAACTTCTCCAAGCGGGGAAAGCGACGTTTCCCTCCAAGATATTGGAGATAAATTCCCATAAAGATGTAGGGAAGTGCCACCACCATGAAACCGTTCTGCTTCAAGGCTCCCCTGATGTTCAGATGGAGCAGCTGATGAAGGGCTCTTTGCGAACCGCAACCGGGACATTCCAAGCCGGTAGCCAGTAAAAAGGGACATTGAGGAAAGAAGGGATGCGTCTCAGGATCGAAAATAAAAAACAGATATAACGCCGCCACAAGCATCATGCTTATGGCAGCGGTTACACCTATTTTAATGGCTCTGTTCACAATCGATGCAAGGGATCTCAGAAGTTATACCCACTTGCACTCTCTTCAATAATGTGCTCTATATTTGCCGGCATATTACCGGTTGAGAACAGGATGATCCATAGTAGCACGTATAGAATGCCAACTGTAAAAGCAATCACACTCCACATTTTTGCTATTCCTGCTGCTCTCTCCGATGCATCGTACTGAGCGTTATAATAGAGTGAATCGACCTTTGCAGCATACACAATCCCCACAATCCCCAGTGGGAGACAACAGAGTATCGTCACAACAATTGACTGCCAGAGCCAGTTGTTGGGCTTCAGCGGAGGAATATCTTCCGGGGGGTCCTGTCGCGGAGGCAGCACTGATGGTGGCTTCTGATACGGGGGTTCGTGATGTAGCGGTATCGGAGGCGGCATTGAAGGCTGATCCTCCGGGTACTGCTCTGTGTGATCTTCCATATTACTTTTATTTATGTATTCAACAACTCTCCCAGGCCTGCCACAGAACCTACAAAGACAAAGAAAAGAATGGCTGCAACCACCATCAGCAACAACCAGCCAATGGCAATCCACAATGCAATCTTGGTCCATTTGCCAGCTGAACGGGATGCTTCGGCCGAGGCAACAAAGTCACCCCTGTTAAAGAATGACTCCACCTGGGCCGCATAAACAATTCCAATAATCCCCAACAGACTAAGGAAGCTGCTGCAAAGAATGAATGGCAGGATGGTCACCAGGATAGATTCCACAAGCCATGTCTTCGGCATTGGTTGATAATTCTGCGTCCCGTAGGGTGCAGCAGGCTGTTCATGGTGTGCCGGATACGATGGTGCTGCATGTGCTGCTTCCTGACCAGCTGCAGGAGCTGCAAAAAGAAAGCTTAACTCACTCACCTCCTCAGCACGCTTCCATTGTTCCATACCTTGTGTCCATACAAGCGTTTCACGCTTCACGTTCACCTGTCTCAGTTCGTCGGGAGCAAATGTCCCTTGCTGTTTACCTTCGGCATCGATGTAGAAATAGCGATTCATAGTTTTTGATATTATTGATAGTCTTCCGGGTTGATTCTCAGGGTACGGATATTAGTGTGATGTTCGTCCGTATAGATATATTCAATCACCACATCGTTTTCTGTAAATATGCGCAGATCGTTATTGGTGGAGAACATTGTTTTGATATTTTTCAAAAGAGCCTGCGACCTGACCTCAAGCAGTGAATCGGGATTGGTGCAGTTCATCACGGTATAATGATACCGGAAAACATTCTCAGCAGTGACAGAGGCTTCCTCAAAACGTGTATACTGGTCGAGCATCACCGGAGAAGAGGCATTCAGTTCGACCGCCATCTCCTTAAGTTTACGATGCAACTCCTTTTTACCCGAGCTACACTGTATATGAAGCAATGAAATGAATAAAAGAGTGAGAATAAAGCACGCTTTTCGCATATGTAAAGAATTGTGATACAAAAATAAAAAAAGTTTCACCATTATAAGCATATCCCCGGTTATTTTTAAGATATACGGGAAAGGGGCAGCTTGTAGTCTACGCTCCATCTCCAGATGAATGCTTCTCAAAGGTATCAATAACGGGCATACACGAAATTGGCAGAATGTCTCTCGACATTCTGCCAAACATGTTAACCTTAAATCTAA
>CAYUQE010000138.1:0-4769 GCA_964446805.1 uncultured Proteiniphilum sp.
TATATTAGGTTCATAAACTCATTTCCATGTCTTCAAATAACGCCAATCAAAGAATCAACTTTGCGTCGATCACTAATCCGCTCGATTTTCCAGATTTTCTGGAAGTACAGTTAAAATCGTTTCAGGATTTCATTCAGCTTGACGCCCCCCCCGAGAGTAGAAAAAATGAAGGATTGTACAAGGTTTTTACGGAAAATTTTCCTATCACTGACACCCGTAATAATTTCGTGCTTGAATTTCTGGATTACTACGTCGACCCTCCGCGCTATACGATTGAGGAGTGTGTTGACAGAGGTCTCACCTATAGTGTTCCACTAAAGGCAAAGCTTTATTTGTACTGCACCGACCCTGATCATGAAGACTTCACCCCTGTAATTCAAGATGTTTACCTGGGCACCATTCCCTATATGACTGAGAAGGGAACCTTCGTGATCAACGGAGCCGAACGCGTTATTGTATCGCAGCTACACCGCTCTCCCGGCGTATTCTTTGGTCAGAGCCTCCATGCAAACGGAACTGTACTTTACTCCGCGCGCATCATCCCGTTCAAGGGATCCTGGATTGAGTTTGCTACCGACATCAACAGTGTGATGTATGCCTATATCGACCGGAAGAAGAAATTACCCGTTACCACGCTGCTACGTGCCATCGGTTTCGAGAGCGACAAGGATATCCTTGAAATCTTCGATCTGGCAGAAGAGGTGAAGGTGAACAAGACAAACCTCAAGAAAGTGGCCGGACGCAAGCTGGCCGCACGTGTACTGAAATCATGGATGGAAGATTTCGTGGATGAAGATACCGGTGAGGTGACCTCCATCGAAAGAAACGAAGTGATCATTGAGCGGGAAACGATTCTTGAACCGGATCATATGGAGAGCATCCTCGAGTCGGGTGTATCTTATATTCTGCTGCACAAGGAGACACCCAACTCATCCGACTACTCAATCATTTATAATACACTGCAGAAAGATCCGAGCAACTCGGAGATTGATGCCATACGCCATATCTATCGTCAGTTGCGTAGTGCTGAGCCGGCAGACGATACCAGCGCACGCGAGGTGATCAACAATCTATTCTTTTCCGAGAAGAGATATGATCTTGGCGATGTGGGCCGTTACAGAATCAACAAGAAACTCAATCTCAATATTGATGTCAACGTGAGTGTACTCACCAAGGAAGACATCATCGAGATTATCAAGTACCTGATCGAGCTCATCAACTCCAAGACGGTGGTCGATGATATTGACCACCTCAGCAACAGACGTGTGCGCACGGTAGGCGAACAATTATACACCCAGTTCGGCGTGGGATTGAACCGTATGGCACGTATCATTCGTGAAAGAATGAACGTACGTGACAATGAGGTCTTCACCCCTATCGACCTGATCAATGCGAAGACCATCTCCTCGGTGATCAACACCTTCTTCGGTACCAACGCGCTCTCGCAATTCATGGATCAGACGAACCCGCTGGCTGAGATCACCCACAAACGCCGTCTCTCCGCCCTCGGGCCGGGCGGCCTCTCGCGTGAACGTGCCGGCTTCGAAGTACGTGACGTTCACTTCACCCACTATGGTCGTCTTTGTCCTATTGAAACACCCGAAGGACCGAACATCGGTCTGATCTCTTCACTATGCGTCTACGCGAAGATCAACGATCTGGGCTTCATTGAAACACCTTACCGCAAGGTAGAGAACAGCGTGGTGAACATCAAGAACGATGAAATCATCTATCTGGCTGCCGAAGAGGAAGAGAACAAGATCATCGCGCAGGGTAATGCCCCACTCGATGAGAAGGGTAACTTTATCAACCCCCGTGTGAAAGCAAGACAGGATGCCGACTATCCTGTGATTGCACCGGAGGAGGTAGAGCTGATGGACGTCTCGCCCATGCAGATTGCCTCCATCGCAGCATCACTCATCCCCTTTCTTGAGCATGACGATGCCAACCGTGCATTGATGGGATCGAACATGATGCGTCAGGCAGTACCGTTGATGAGGACAGAATCACCGGTGGTGGGTACCGGACTGGAGAACCAGCTTATTCAGGACTCCCGCTCACAGATCATGGCTGAAGGCAACGGTGAGATTGTCTACATGGATGCCACAACCATCAGGATCAAATACGAACGTAGCGAAGATGAGGATTTTACCAGCTTCGACGCACCGGAGAAAACCTATTATATTCCAAAATTCCGCAAGACCAACCAGAATACCACCATCGACCTGCGTCCCATCTGTAAAGTGGGACAGAAGGTGACGAAAGGTGAGATCCTTACCGAAGGTTATGCCACCGAGAATGGCGAGCTGGCCATAGGCAAGAACCTGAAAGTGGCATTCATGCCATGGAAAGGGTACAACTTCGAGGATGCCATCGTGCTGAACGAACGTATGGTGAGCGATGATGTCTTCACCTCCATCCATGTGGAAGAATTTTCACTTGAGGTGCGCGAGACAAAGCGGGGACTGGAAGAGCTCACCTCCGACATCCCCAATGTGAGTGAAGAGGCAACGAAAGACCTTGATGAGAAAGGTATCGTTCGTGTAGGCGCCCGCATCAAACCGGGTGACATCCTTATCGGAAAGATTACCCCCAAGGGGGAGTCAGACCCCTCACCCGAAGAAAAACTCCTTCGTGCCATCTTTGGCGACAAGGCGGGCGACGTGAAAGATGCATCAATGAAAGCATCTCCCTCGCTCAAGGGTGTGGTGATCAGCACCAATCTATTCTCCAAAGCCTCCAAGAAAGGTAAGACAAAACTCTCCAATAAAGCACTTCTTCCCAAACTCGATGAAGAGTATGAGATTAAAATGGAAGAGTTGAGGAAAGTGCTTATCGACAAGCTATTGATGCTCACTGACGGGAAATCATCGGCGGGAGTGAAGGACTATACCAACATGGATATCGTACCCAAGGGCGCGAAGTTTACGTTAAAGGTTCTCTCAGATATCGATTTCCAGTCGGTACAGCTTAACAAATGGACCACTGATGCCCATAAGAACGAATTGATCCGTTCTACCGTGATCAACTACCTGCGCCGTCACAAAGAACTCGATTCTGAAGTGAAACGCAAACGTTTTGATTTCACCATTGGTGATGAACTACCTTCGGGAATCATGCAGATTGCCAAAGTGTATGTGGCAAAAAAACGGAAGATTCAGGTGGGAGACAAAATGGCAGGACGTCACGGAAACAAAGGTATCGTATCGAGAATCGTTCGTAAAGAGGATATGCCTTTCCTTGCCGACGGCACAACCGTCGACATCGTTTTGAACCCGCTGGGTGTGCCTTCACGTATGAACCTGGGACAGATCTTCGAGACTGTGCTGGGATGGGCTGGGAAGGAACTGGGCGTGAAATTTGCGACACCCATTTTCGACGGTGCCTCGCTCGAGGACCTTACTGTATGGACAGACAAGGCCAAATTACCGGCATATGGGAAAACCTATCTCTATGATGGCGGCACAGGAGAGCGTTTCGACCAACCTGCAACGGTAGGTGTCATCTACATGCTCAAACTAGGCCACATGGTGGAAGATAAGATGCATGCCCGTTCCATTGGTCCCTACTCTCTCATCACCCAGCAACCCCTGGGCGGTAAGGCGCAGTTTGGTGGTCAGCGTTTTGGGGAGATGGAGGTATGGGCACTCGAGGCATTCGGTGCCGCACATATCCTACAGGAAATCCTTACCGTCAAATCGGACGACGTAGTAGGACGCTCAAAGGCATACGAAGCAATCGTGAAGGGAGAGGCAATGCCTTCAGCGGGCATACCCGAATCACTGAACGTGCTGCTTCACGAGCTCAAGGGTCTGGGGCTTAACATCACCCTCGATTAATATATTCCGAATCAGACCTGTGATTCATTTTATGTGACCCACGGGCTCGGAATAATGATTCAAAAAATTCCGATAACGCTTTATACTCATAACATATATGGCATTTAGAAAAGACAATAAAATAAAGAGTAGCTTTTCAAAAATTACGATCGGGCTGGCATCACCCGAGCAAATTCTGGAAAACTCTTTTGGCGAAGTGCTGAAACCTGAAACGATCAACTATCGTACTTACAAGCCTGAACGTGACGGTTTGTTTTGCGAACGTATTTTCGGGCCGGTAAAGGACTATGAATGTCACTGCGGCAAGTACAAACGCATTCGCTATAAGGGCATCGTGTGTGACCGCTGTGGTGTGGAGGTGACCGAGAAAAAAGTACGTCGTGAACGTACGGGGCACATCCATCTGGTGGTGCCTGTGGCCCACATCTGGTACTTCCGCTCACTGCCCAACAAAATAGGTTATCTGCTGGGTATACCCACCAAGAAACTGGACACCATCATCTATTACGAACGATACGTGGTGATTCAGCCGGGACTGCTGGAAGAGAAGGTCAGCAAAAGAGACCTCCTCACGGAAGAGGAGTACCTCGATCTGCTGGAGACGCTCCCCAAGGAGAACCAGTTGCTCGAGGACAGCGATCCCAACAAGTTCATTGCCAAGATGGGCGCCGAGGCCATTCTCGATCTGCTGGAAAGATTGAACCTGGACAAACTGGCCAACCAGCTGCGCCATCGTGCCAGCACTGACACATCGCAACAACGTAAGAACGAGGCATTGAAACAACTGCAGGTTGTGGAGGCTTTCCGTGGATCGAAGAGCATCAACAAGCCGGAATGGATGATCATGAAAGTGGTCCCCGTGATTCCACCCGATCTGCGTCCGCTGGTACCCCTCGATGGGGGACGTTTCGCCACCTCCGACCTGAACGA
>CAYUQE010000139.1:0-4761 GCA_964446805.1 uncultured Proteiniphilum sp.
ATCACCCATGAACTCATTACTGCGGGCGGTGAACTCATATTTGAGATGGGGCCTACACCCAATAAAAAGTGGGGCACTGAATAACTTATAAAAAACGGAATAATATTTTAAGAGAATTATCGTATGACAACAAGAAGAAATTTTATCAAGACATCGGGAGTGATCGCGGGGAGTACCCTGATCAATCCTCTTTGGGGAGCACAGACTATCCGACCTCTAACGAATATCGGAAATAAATTAAAAATCGCGCTGGTTGGCACAGGCTCGAGGGGATGTCGCATGTGGGGAAGAGATCTGGTGCAACGTTATCCCGATCAATTGCAATTCGTCGGATTATGTGATATCAATCCGGGACGACTGGAGACAGCACGTGAAATCATAGGTGTAAATTGTCCCATATATACCGACTTTGATACAATGATGAAGGAGACCGGACCTGAACTGTTGATCGTCACTACAGTCGACTCAACGCATCATGAGTTTATTGTGAAAGGAATGGAATATGGTGTGGATGTGTTGACTGAAAAGCCGATGACCACAGACGAAACAAAAATACAGGCGATCCTTGATGCCGAGAAACGTACAGGCAAGAAATGCCGCATAACATTTAATTATCGTTACTCTCCACATCGTGCAAAAATGTGGGAGTTGCTTCGCAACGGTGAAATTGGCGATTTGACCTCTGTCGATTTTCATTGGTACCTCGACACTTCTCATGGCGCAGATTATTTCAGACGCTGGCACCGGCTGGTCGAAAAGAGCGGATCACTTTGGGTACATAAAGCAAGCCATCATTTCGACTTACTTAACTGGTGGATTGATAGTGACCCGGAAACAGTATTCGGACTTGGATCCCTCGACTTTTACGGTAAAAACGGATCATACAGGGCGGAAAATTGTCGTACATGTCCTCACGCCAAAACATGCAATTTCTATTGGGATGTAACCAAGAATGAGTACTATAAAAAGATTTATGTAGATAATGAAAAACATGACGGCTATTTAAGGGATGGATGTGTCTTTAAAAATGACATCAATATTTTTGACAAAATGGCTGCAACAATTCGATACAAAAATGGCGTGCAGGTCTCCTACTCGTTGACCGCCTACGCTCCCTATGAAGGCTATCGGATTGCATTCAACGGAACAAAAGGACGTATTGACGCATGGATCCAGGAATCAAAGCCTATCAATGACGTCGATTATGACCAGATCATATTATTCAAAAATTTCTCAAAACGACAATATATCAACATCCCTCATGGCACCTCAGGTCATGGCGGCGGTGACGATTTGTTACGTGATCAGATTTTTTTGTCTGGTATCTCCGATCCGTTGCAACAAAGTGCCAGTGCAAGAGACGGTGCTTTGGCCTGCTTGGTGGGGATTGCTGCACGTAACAGCATTGCAACGGGAGAACCGGTCAAAATAGCCGATTTGACCACTATCAAACCGCAGGAAAAGAAAATTTATCAACAGACATCACCACAATGAATAACAAGTTTTGGATCCAGTTTCAGTAGAAAGACCGATTGGCAAAAATATCAGAATGGGATCAATCATTTGCTCTGTGGTTCACTTTCAAAATTCAAAAAAATACCCCTCAACCCCGAGATAACCGGTATATTAGTAAGGGATGGGGTTACCCAAGCCTGCCAGCAAGTGATTCTCAACCTTGTGGAGAAAGGTTTTATCGTGTTGCCTGCGACCCCATAGGAGAAGGGGAACGCCTGCAATATCCTGATCCTACAATAGGAAAATCAACCAAAGGAAGTTCAACACAGGAGCATGCTTGTGCAGGGGTACAAACGTCACTTACGGGCTCTTCACTGTCCGATTATTTCATTTGGGATGGTATAAGGGCCGTGGATTTATCTCTGCTCATACAAGGAGGTGGATAGGGATCGGATAAGCATTATCAACCACGTGACCTCTTGCAATTTCATCGGAAAGCGACCTACAAGATCGTACCTAAAAAAAATAATAAAGAGCTGCCTGAGAAAGTTAATAGCGAAATCATTCGCTTTTTTCAAGCAGAGATGTAAAAAACCGTAATTTGTGCACGTAATAATCCAGCAGCATGAAAAAAATAGTCGTTGCTTTCAGTCTCATCCTCTTTTCAATTCTCTTACTCAACGGACAAAATAAACCCGAGTTGAAATTCAACTCTAATTCAAGGTTCAAAATTGTCCAGTTTACGGACATTCACTTGCAGTACGACTCCTATCGATCTGACAGTGTGCTGGTGATGATGGAAATGGTGATCGAGAGGGAAAAGCCAGACCTGGTGATGCTTACCGGAGATGTCGTCGGTTCTGATAACCGTAAGAGAGCCTGGCTGAAAGTTGCGCAGGTAATGATAGACACCAAAACTCCCTGGGCAGCCATGTTTGGAAATCACGATGCGGAGTATGAACTTACGAAGGAGCAGACCATGGCCGTCATTGGGGGATTGCCATATAACCTGACTGAACCGGGTCCACAGGATATTGCCGGAGTAGGAAATTATCTGCTGCCCATACAATCATCCACCTCACCGAAAACGGCAGCTTTGTGTTATGTGTTCGATGTTTCACACACCAATCTCCCCTCTGAAAATCATTCGGCCATATACCCCTGGATCGATAATAGTCAGGTGGAGTGGTATAAAAAGCAAAGCACCAATTATACGAGGCAAAATGGAGAAACGCCTCTTCCGGCTTTGGCCTTCTTCCATATTCCTTTTCCTGAGTTCAATGAGGTAGCCGGGAAAAGTAACACGTTTGGTCATCAATCCGAAGTTGATCGCATTGCTCCCAATGTTCGCTCGAACCTCTATTACGCCATGCAGAGCAGTAAAGACGTAATGGGTGTATTTGTAGGACACCACCACAACAACAATTTTATCGGTTGCTTAAACAATATCTGTCTGGCTTTCGGTCAGACGAGCGGACGTCAGGTTTATGGAGAGCTGGGTGCGGGAGCACGGGTTATCGTGTTGTATGAAGGAGAACGCAAATTCGATTCATGGATCTTAAAGCTATATGATAACAGTCGCGATCTGGATATCTGGGTGCCAACGCAGAACAAGAAACAGATGTTTTTCGTCACTTATCCCGATTCATTCACAGTAAAAGGGGAGAAAGCCGGCAAGATCAATCTGACGACACGCGACGGAAAAACCATGGCTTTTCGTTTATCCGGGAGTGGCACGGCCACGATTGATTGGGGTGATGGGTCAGGAAAAGAGATCGTCATGTTGCGTAACAAGGAATGTGTAACGATAACACATGCCTATCCGGATGCATCAACCCGTACCATTGCTGTAAATGGGGAGAACATCACCACGCTGGACTGTAAAGGTGCTGATCTGATCAATTTGGATATTAGTAAAAATACAGAATTGAGCTGGCTGGATTGCAGCGACAATCAGCTCATGCATCTGGATGTAAGTACCAATACAGCTTTAAAGGTTCTCTGGTGTAACAACAATCAATTGACGGAACTTAATCTTGCTAAAAACACCCTGCTTGCCGAGCTCTACTGTCACAGCAATAACCTTACGATGCTGAATCTCACCAACAACAAGGCACTGGTAAGGTTGAACAGTTCACAAAACCAGTTGACCTTTCTGGATCTGCAGGAGAATAAGGAACTGAATCGTATAGATTGTTACGAAAACCGGATGAGTTCATTGGATTTCAGTAACAATCGAAAACTAACCTATGCGGTTTGTTCCGACAATCAATTTACAGTTGAAGGATTGGATGCGTGGTTTAACACATTCTATAAGGGTACAGCAGGTAAGATATTCATCGGTGGCAATCCCGGAGAAAAAGAGTGTGATCGCAGCATCGCAGAGGCCAGGGGTTGGAAGGTAAGTCTCAGATATTAAAATTATTGGATATGAAACGAGTGAAATTATCATCATTAACCATTTTGCTATTTATTTGTTCTGTCGTTATCACGCGAGCACAGGTCAAACCAGGCGATGTCTATCCCGACTGGAAAGCGGGATATATGGACATCCACCACATCAATACCGGCAAGGGTGAGTGCGTGTTCGTACTGATGCCCGATGGAACCACGATGATGATAGACGCAGGTGAAACGGGTACGGATAAACGCAACTTCAAGCCGGACAGCACGATGAGTTCCGGTGAATGGATATCTCGTTACCTCCTTCGGATGATGCGTCCATTGTCGGAAAAGAAGCTGGATTATATGCTCCTGACGCATTTCCATGACGATCATATGGGAAATATTCAACTTAGCAACAAGAAATCTGACAAGGGAGACTATATCCTCACAGGTATTACCGAAGTGGGCGAGCTGATCCCGTTCGGGAAAATTGTAGATCGCAACTGGCCTGACTACAACTATCCCTTTCCGTTGTCCGAAGACCCGAACATGCAAAACTATATCCGGTTTCTGAACTGGAAAATTGTCAACGGCGTAACTGCTGAACAGTTTGATGTAGGCTCCAGTCAACAATTCATACTGCTCAGGCATGCAGATCAGTATCCCGGTTTTGAAATCAGAAACATTGCAGCCAATGGAGTGGTTTGGACCGGGGTACACAACAATTCACGAAATCACTTCCCCCCTTTACAGCGTCTGACAAGAGAGGAGTATCCCGAAGAAAATGCATGCAGTGCTGCCATCCGGATATCTTACGGAAAGTTCGACTATTTCAATGGTGGTGATATCGTGCATACCTATTCGCCAGGCACGTGGATGGATATTGAAACACCTGTGGGTCTGGTAACCGGCCCGCTTGAT
>CAYUQE010000140.1:0-1490 GCA_964446805.1 uncultured Proteiniphilum sp.
CGACAGGAGCGGTTTCGACTGGGTGGTGGCACAGGATGGCACGGGCGACTTCACCACGGTGCAGGCAGCGATCGACGCGGTGCCCGATTTCCGGAAGCAGCCCACCCGCATCCTGATCCGCAACGGCGTCTACCGCGAGAAGCTGATCATACCAGAGACCAAGCATGACCTGACGCTGGTGGGCGAGGAGAAGCACAGCACCATCCTCACCTGGAACAACTTCGCCTCCAAACTCAGTCCGCTGGGAGATGCCATCGGCACCTCCGGCTCCGCTTCAAGCTACATCTCTCCCGATCTCTTCACCGCCGAGAACATCACTTTTGCAAACGATGCCGGCCCCGTGGGACAGGCAGTGGCGATGATCGTGCGGAGTGACCGGGCGCGGTTCATCAACTGCCGCTTCCTCGGTTATCAGGATACACTCTACACCCATAAAGCGGGCAGCAAACAGTATTACCAGAATTGCTACATCGAGGGCACGGTCGACTTTATCTTCGGCTCCTCCACCGCCTGGTTTGAGGAGTGTGAGATCTACTGCAAAGGGAATGGTTATATCACGGCCGCCTCGACACTGCAGGAGCAACCCTTCGGTTATATCTTCAACCGCTGCCGGATATCAGGCGACACTCCGTCCTCCTTCTACCTGGGTCGCCCCTGGCGTCCCTATGCACGGGTGCTCTTCATGGAGTGCGAGCTGGGTGATGTGATCCGTCCCGAAGGGTGGAACAACTGGGGCAACCCCTCCAACGAAGCTACCGCTTTTTACGGCGAGTACCGCAACCGGGGTGTAGGCGCCGACACCACACAGCGTGTAGGGTGGTCGCATCAACTCACCAGAGATGAAGCCACGACCATCACCAAAGAGGTGGTGCTGGGCAGCGACTTTTTCGAACCTTTTGGCAAAGAGCGACCCAACTTCAAGGTAGTTACCAGCTTACAGTAACCTGACTCATTTTTGAACTGTGAATGTTCATTCGAGAGGAAAGCAGGATTTATCATCCTGCTTTCACTAAGAATTTCCCCAATCTTCATTGGTATTAATTCGTATTATCGCTTTAACTCCTTCGGAACTCCTTCGATACTCCTTCGAATATCGTTCGAATATCGTTCGAATATATCCGAAGGAGAAAAGAGTTAGTTATGGATTAATACAGGTACAAATCTATACCATGACAGGCGATTCAACCGGCAAGGTAGTACCCCTGTACAGACTATCACCTGCGCACAAGTTCTTATTGAGAAATGGTGAGAGACAGAGCCTGCAGATCCTGCTCCCGCGAGCTGCCACCGACAAGGATCTCGTAATTCCCCGCTGTGACAGCTACCCGTTGCGTCGTTTCATTCCACCACTCCAGCTCCTGCGCACCCAGCTCGAACGTGACCTCTGCCGTAGCTCCCGCGGCGATGGAGAGCCGCCTGAAGGAACGCAGTGTCTTCACAGGGCCGGCAGCATCACCCACCTTCCGCAGGTAGAGCTGCACCACCTCCTC
>CAYUQE010000140.1:1590-4437 GCA_964446805.1 uncultured Proteiniphilum sp.
GAGCCGGAACAGTTGACCATCACGATCTTCTTGCCGGCACGGTGGAGGGCGCTGATCAGCTCCCTTTGCACGGCAGGGAGTTCAATATCTGTGCGGTCGCCCCCTCTGAAGCCGGGCAGATCGACACCCATCTCCTCCCCCTCGAGTGAGGGAGAGATACCACCCACAAAGATCACCAGGTCGGCATCCTTCACCCGCTCCACCGATTGCCTGATATCCATCTCATCCTTAAAGCCCAAGTCGAAATTGAGCTGCGCCTCATTCCTGAGTGTTTCATAGGCGATCTCAAGTTGATACGCTCTCCCTGCCTCCACGGCCATGGTATGCGCTACCTTGCGGTTACCATGCCTGTTGGTGAACGAGGCTACCTCCTCACCATCCACCTTCAGCTTCACGATGCCGGAGCAGTTGAAATCAAACACCACCTCACCTGGCTTTTCAGGGGTTAACACACTCGTGTAGCGCGCGGAGAAACCGGTCAGGTTGACACTGGGCGCAAATACGGTGGCCCCCCCGGCAGAGAAACGAAAGGGTGTCTTTATCTGTACCTTTGCCACAGGAGCACCTTCCTGTGTAGTATTGTTCCAGTAACGACCGCTGAAGCCGGCACCTTCGGGCGACTGGCACTGGTTGAAAACGCTCCTGATCACGGTACGCTCCACCCAGGAGGTGCCCTGCTCGTAGATCAGCCGGTCGTCAGGACCCAACGCCGCTTGCAAACCCTCAAGGATGGTCACGGTGCGGCGGGGCGTGCCGTTGTAGTTACCCCACTGCATCACCGAGTCGTTCGCATTGGGACCCATCACGGCGATGGTGAGCCCTCCCCGCTTCAGGGGCAGGAACTCATTGTTGTTCTGCAACAGCGTCATTGACCGGCGCGCCATGTCGAGGGCCAGCGAGTCATGTTTCGCCGAGGCGACCACTGAGAGGGGTATCTCTGTCCAGGAGACTTTCGAAGGATCATCCATCTCACCCAGTGCAAAGCGGGCCCTGAGCAGCCGCCTGAGGGATACATCTATATCCGACTCTGCAATGAGCCCTTGCTTTACACTCTCCAGCAGCGCCTTGTAGCTTGTGCCACAATCAAGGTCGGTACCGGTCAGCACGGCGGCAGCGGAAGCTTCCGCTGCACCCTCATGGGTCTTGTGCCCGTAGTCGTTGTAGAAATCGGCAATCGCACCACAGTCGGCGACAACCACCCCCTCATAACCCCACTCATCACGGAGGATATGCATCAGCAGCTGATCGCTTCCACAGCAGGGATCACCTTCAAAGCGGTTGTAGGCACACATCACCTGTTTCACCTTCCCCTCCATGACCAATGCCTTGAAGGCAGGGAGGTAGGTCTCATGCAGCTCACGCGGGTTGATATTTTCCGCATTGAAGGAGTGCCTGTTCCACTCTGGCCCCGAGTGCACAGCGAAATGCTTGGCACAGGCGTGCAGCTTATCGTATGGTTGACCCTCCGGTCCCTGAAGCCCTTTCACCACCATCACGCCCATGCGGGCAGTGAGGTAAGGATCTTCACCATAGGTCTCAATCCCCCTGCCCCAGCGAGGGTCACGCAACAGGTTCACCGTGGGCGTCCACATGGTGAGTCCCTGGTAGCGTTCATAGCTCCCCTGTGAAGCGTAGAAGGCGTTCTTGGCACGTGCTTCATCCGAGACAGACTCAAACAGATGAAAGAGTGCTTCCTGGTCGAACGAGGCAGCCATACCGATAGGCTGCGGATAGACAGTGGCCAGGCCCGAGCGTCCCACACCATGCAGTGCTTCGTTCCACCAGTTGTATTCCTTGATGCCCAGACGCGCTATGGCAGCAGAGGCATCCTGCATCAGCAACACCTTCTCCTCGAGGGTGAGCCGTTTGACCAGATCATCCGCCCGCTCATCGGGTGAGAGGGCACTGTTTTTGTAGGGTGGGGTGCAGCCGGCCATTATCACCAGCAGGAGTGAGAGTAGGAAGCATGTTTTTCTTGCGTTCATGGTCTGTCGTATTTATCTGTTTATCGAATTTTAAGCTTAATTCATTTGGTGAGCATCGGATTCACTGCAATGAAAGCATAAAAATAGAGCAAAAAAAGTAGATAAAAAAAAGAAACAACCTGAATTACCCTTAACGGTGTAAAAAACGAGGAGGATGCAACTATTTGCAAATTGCTACAACGCTATTTGTCGCTGTGTGAAAAACTTTTATCTTTGTAGGCATGAACAGGCATGTATCTTTTCTTATATCCTTTCTAGCATTGAACGCACACCGATAGGTGTGAGAAAAAATTGAATCATATGAAGCTTTTTAAAACCCATTTTTTAACCCTTTTTGTAGGAATAATGACGATCGCCATGAGTTGTAGCAACACAAACAAACAGGCTGCCAGCAACGAGATCAATCCCGAGGCATTGAAGGGCAGGAAGGTGCTCTATGTGTACGGCGGATGGAACGGTCATGAGCCGGAGCAATGCCGTGATCTATTTGTACCCTGGCTGGAGGCCGAGGGGGCGGAGGTGTTCGTTTACGACAACCTCTCCTGCTATGGTGACTCTGCGCTGATGGCAGCGGTGGACCTGATTATTCAGCATTTCACCCAGGGTGCGATCACCCCGCCGCAGGAGAGAGCATTGCTGGAGGCGGTGAAGAGTGGCACAGGCCTTGCCGGATGGCACGGCGGCACCGGCGACTCATTCCGCAATAACGTGGAATTCCAGTACATGATCGGGGGACAGTGGGTAGCACACCCGGGCAACATCATTCAGTACGATGTGCATATCGTGGATCAGCAGGATCCGGTGACAGCAGGGTTGAATGACTTCACCATGACGTCGGAACAGTACTTTATGCATATCGACC
>CAYUQE010000141.1:0-4423 GCA_964446805.1 uncultured Proteiniphilum sp.
GCTTTTCGCTTGCTTTTATCAGGTGGTGTTCCTTTCAAAAGCGGGTGCAAAGATAGAAACTTATTTCTTAACTCCAAAACATTTGGACAAGTTTTTTTTCTTTTTTTTCTCTTTCTTCGAAATTAAATTGATACTCAATCAGTTCAATTTTTTCACCATCACTATGATGAATTTCTGTTTCTCCGAAAGGGCTACAAAGATAGTAAAGTTAATCGATATCATCCAAATGTTTTGATACTATTTTTAAGAAATAGGGACAACTTATTTTAAGGCTGATCGGAAGAGCCATCGTAATAGGTTGTCAAACAATCGCTTGATTATTCAACCAAGATATGAGCGCTGACAGTGGTTATCGGAGTAACCGCAAAGTTCAGTTCATTTCCATCGCGCTCCACTTCTATATTGATCGTAAGAGGTGCGTTCCAGTTGATATATTGGTTGAAATTGAACAGATAGGAAAAGGCGGCCTTATACCTCCGGTTATCGGAGATCGCTTGCGAGACGGCACCATAATTGGTGATATCCCAGAACATACAATCCTTAAATCCGTTCGTATCGGTATAACGGGTGTTCTTGTCCCGCAGGTTCATTGTTTCGGCAAGAAAACGACGATAACCCTCCGTGAGTGATTGTGAGGTGTGATCAAAACTTTGTCCCTGGATATTCGTCACCCTATCACCGGGCAGAATACCTGCCACTGCAGCCGGTGAACCGGGATCGACCGAGACCACACTCTTCAGGTCGTTCATATCATACCCTATTCCTGTATAGTTATATTTGAGGTACTTCACCTGATAGGTTGCCAGGGAGAGATTACCGGGATAGGGGAACTTTAATAGCATAAGGGGAAGATTCAACTCCAGATAATCCACCAGGGAGTAATGGCTGCTCAGCCGCTCTTTCACTTCACCTTCCCACACCAGGCTCAACTCACCCGCCCGGATATATTTCCGATCGTAAAAACGATAACCGAATTCAAGATTGTAGGCAATATCATCCACCCTGACCGCTTCAGTAGGGTCATATACCGGCACTTTTACGATACGGTGACTCCTTGTATCGAAACGCCATACAGGCTGATAGCTGCCAAAAGTGGTGGAATTTTCTTTAAACATCCCATTGTTCTGATAGCTGTAGAAGGTCTGTATGATGAAATCGGGATCATCTGGATTGTATCGTAATCCTTTCTCCGACAGTGATCGGATGAAAATGGCGTTGATACGTTCATCCAGATCCCTGGTACTTTCATCGGAGGGTGCGAAGGCAAAGGTGCGATAATTGTTAAAAAGGGCATTGTCGTTGGTTTTGGTCCTCACGGGCATGACAAAACGCCGCTCCTGCACATCCTCCAAACTATAGAATGCAAATACCGGAGCCAGCTGGGCCTCCTTGATGGCACTGCTGTGCCGGCAATCCTTGGCGATGGTCATCTCTTTAAAGGAATGTTCGAAATTGCGGACAGCGAGGAACATTTCACCTTCATTTAGGTTAAACCACGAACGGATAGTACTGGACGACTTCAAATATGTACCGTTTTTATTGATGGAAAGGATGATATCGTTCAGTTTCAAGCCCGCTCGTTCTGCGGGTGACCCGGGCGTGATTTCTATCACGACCGGTTCTTTGTATCCCCAGCTCTTATCGTCGCTGATTTCATAAGTAAAGCCTAAACTACAGGTTGATGTTCCGTTCTGGGCCCATACGCTCCCTGTCATTAATGTGATTATCAATAATATAAACGATGCTCGTTTCATTGCCTTTTCTCTAAAATTATTCCAGGATCACAAAGATATGTTTTTTTTTCTATTTTTGTACTTTATCAACTGCCATAGAAATACAACGAAATGCGTGATATGAACAACCTTCGCCTACAATATTGCACCCTCATAATGATTCTATTTCCTTTTATAAGCTCGGTGAGTCAGGAAAGAGAATGGGAACGTATTGCACTCTTCGATGATGCCAATACTGTTTTTTCACTTATCCAGGATTCACAGGGACTGATGTGGTTTGGTACCAGCCAGGGTTTGTATGACTTCGACGGTTACAATTGTCACCCACATTTCGAGGTTGGAGAGGTTTCAAATTCACATATATATTGCAGTCTGGAGATTGAGGGGAAAATGTATCTGGGCTCTGAACTGGGGGTCCTCATTTATGACATTGAAAAAGATCAATACCTCCCCTTCAATAACATGTTCCCAATAGAGGTAAGAGCAATGGCAGTTGATGGAGACATCCTCTGGATAGGAACCCTTAACGGACTTTACCATTTCAACATGACAAACAATACCATTCAGCCATACAGTAAAGGGATTCCACACCAGGCAATATATTCATTGTTGATCGATGAAACGGGTGACCTATATATAGGTACCTATAATGGATTATGCCGACTCTCCAAAGAAAGAGCAATCACGGAAAAGATAAAGCTGCCGCACATGACCGGTAGAAGCAACATCTTTGTCAATTCACTCGCAAAAGATGAAACAGAGAATAAAATATGGATTGGAACAGAAGGAGCGCTATATACGATTGACAACGCGGATCAGACAATCGACAAGATTGACGCACTCGACGGCAACTCCATTAAATCACTGGCCATCAACAAAAACAACGATATCGTTGTGGGAACAGACAATGGTTTATACATTCATAGCAAAGGCATCACCCGGCATTATAACCACGATTCACGCAATCCCAAGTCTATCAGCAATGATGTGGTATGGAGTCTGCTGGTTGATCATGACAACAATATATGGGCCGGTACGGAGTATGATGTCTCCCTTGCCATTGACAATCAATTGATGGAGATCATTTCCATCGGCCATCTGACAGGGCGTGGCGATGGCAACCGTTTTTTCACCATTTACCGTGATTCAAGGAACTTCTTGTGGTTGGGCGGATCAAATGGCATCATCCGATACCGCGATGGTAAGTCGGAATGGTACATGATGGGAGACAAAAACAAACCGATTTCTCACAATCGAATACGTGATATCTTTGAGGACAGCAACAGAAACCTCTGGGTGGCAACAGACGGAAGCATCAACAAATACGATTACGACCGTGACCAGTTTATCACTTACACGATCATCGATAAAAGTGGAAAATTCAATGCCAACTGGGCTTACAAGATTCTGGAAGACAAAGCTCATAACCTTTGGGTAGGCAGTTACCTGGGAGGGGTACATGTCATTCATAAAGATCATGCCCTGGTTCACAATGGCGATATCTTAGCGAACAAAGCATACAACTCCACCAATGGATTTCCCAACAACCTGATTAACCAGATAGTGATCGATAAAGAAGGGGACAAATGGATCCTTTTTTATAAGGACTGGCATCTCATTAAAATTGAAAACTACAGCGATGAAATTTCTGCTTATAACCTGAGAGAACAGCTTGATGCACTTCCCATGTTGTTGATTACTGATCCTGATGATCGCCTCTGGTGTGCTTTTCAGGGTGGAATTGCATTGCTCGACAAGGAAGGAAAGCAATTGCAAACGATTCATTTTTCGGGTAACGGCAACGAAAATATCAAAGACATTGAAGTGGTGGGTCGTAATCTTTGGGTGGCCACTTCACGTGAAGTATGGATTGTTGATATAGACAATTTCTCACACCGCATGCTGCCGCTGCCCAATCGCATATTCACGGTCATCTATTATGATCAATCCAAAGAGAAGGTTATTCTTGGCAGTGTGGATGAACTCATAATGGTTACCCCCGACATCACCTCCGATACACAGGAAACACGACCGATTTATATAACAGCCCTGAGTGTAAACGACGAACCATACAGGATGAATAATCATCCCCGCTTCCTTGAACAACTCCTTCTCAACCATACCCAGAACCGTATCGCGCTTGAGTTCTCAGACCTAAACTTCTCATTACACAGCAAACCCCGATATGAGTATCGAATGATGGGACAGCATCCACAATGGGTGCTGCTGCCGGAAAAGCTGAACCACATCACCATACCTGATCTAAAGCCTGGAAAATACAATCTCCAAATCAGACAGGTAAACAAGCCTGACAGACTTTTTTCTTTTCCGGTGAAGATGTCCCGACCATGGTATAATACTTGGTGGGCATGGTTTCTTTATACACTGATAATGTTTATCATAGGCTATGAAATTTTCTACTTCTTCAGGGTGCGACAAAGACTGAATCAGGAGAAGAAAGAAAAAGAGGAACAGCTTGAAGCCGCAAGGGAGACCATTCGCAATATGGCACGGATAAACGAAATTACAACATCGAAGCCATTGGAGGTACTCTCTCCCGACGAACGGCTTCTTTCGGAAGTGGCACAAATAGTGGAGGTAAATATCGCGAACCCCGATTTGAATGTAGCCTTTGTGTGCGAAAAAACAGGTATTTCAACGAAACAACTCTACAGAAAAATCAAACAATA
>CAYUQE010000142.1:0-4418 GCA_964446805.1 uncultured Proteiniphilum sp.
TTTAATTATTTTACATGAACATTTTTGTAGCTGGCTTAAGTTATCAGATTACTGACGCCGATTTAAAAGAACTTTTTGAGGAGTATGGTGAAGTATCCTCAGCTAAGATTATCACTGACCGTGACAGCCATCGCTCAAAAGGCTATGGTTTTGTAGAAATGTCCAACGACGAAGAAGGACAGCATGCCATTGAAGAACTCAACGATGCCGAATACGACGGACGTACATTGTCTGTATCCGTAGCTCGTCCTCGTACTGAAGGCGATCGCCCAAGAAACAACAACCGCGGTGGTGGTGGTGGTTACGGCAATCGTGACAGTAACAGGTATTAATGAATACCTAAAAGGTATAGAAAAAAAACTGCATCCACAAGATGCAGTTTTTTTTTGGTTTTGTCTGAACTGTAATAAATGAGTACTATCTTTGCATGCTCAATTGAAAATGTATGTCTACCCTTCTCTCCATTGAAACAGCCACGCCCGTATGTTCCTGTACGCTCTCACGCGACGGGGTGATCCTTCTGCACAGGGAGGATTTCCGGGGTCAGTCGCATGCCTCCCTCCTGGGGCAGTATGTGCATGAGATCATGACCTATGTCAGGAAACAGGGTCTCACCCTCGACGCCATAGCCGTGAGCAGTGGCCCGGGCTCCTACACCGGCCTCCGTATAGGCGTCTCCGAAGCAAAAGGGCTTAGTTACGGTCTGGATATACCCCTGATCGCCCTGCCCACCTCACTCATCATGGCATCGATGATGGCCGCGAGGGTGGGAGAGGATGAGCTGCTCTGTCCCCTGATCGACGCACGCAGGATGGAGGTCTACGCCACCTTCTACAACAGGATGTTGCAGACCGTGCGCCCCACGGCAGCCGATATCATTGATGGTGATAGTTATGCCGCTCTACTTGAGAAGCACAAGGTGCTATTCTTCGGCAATGGTGCGGAGAAATGCCGTGCGGTGGTCACCCATCCTCATGCTTCCTTTCTGGACGATATCCATCCTCTGGCATCGGGCATGATCCCCCTGGCAGAGAAGGCGTTTGAAGAAAAGCAGTTCGTCGATAGCGCCTATTTCGAGCCTTTCTATCTGAAGGAGTTCGTCGCCACCGTGCCCAAAAATATGATTATTCCCTGATACTTCGCTATCCACCGTAAGCCATGGTTTGAAGCGTAAATGAGTGGCATGAATCAAGTGAGTGATTGCCGTAAGATCCTCTTTTCAGGGAGCAAGCCGGTGCATGCTCCATCCCTCTTCAGTCTTGTAACAGGCAATGCGGTCGTGCAGCCGGTTGGGCCGCCCCTGCCAGAACTCTACCACCGTCGGTCTTATCAGAAAGCCACCCCAGTGATCGGGACGGTGGATCTCCTTGTGCGCGAAACGCTGCTCCGTCGCTTGCAGTAATGCATCCAGCTCGCTGCGATCCTTCACGATCTTGCTTTGTGGCGATGTCCATGCGCCGATCTTCGCATTCTCCGGACGTGCGTCGAAGTATGCATCCGACGCCACCGCCGGCAGCCTCTCCACACTTCCTTCTATCCGCACCTGCCGCTCCATCTCATGCCAGTCGAACACCAGCGCCGCATGCGGGTTCACCAGCAGCTCACGCCCCTTGCGGCTGAGGTAGTTGGTGAAGAAGACGAATCCCTCACTGTTCACCTCTTTCAGCAGTACCACCCTGGCGGAAGGTCTCCCCTCGGCGGTGGCGGTGGCGAGTGTCATGGCGTTGGGTTCCGTCACCCCGGCATCGACAGCCTCCTGCAGCCATCGCCCAAACATCTCCAGCGGGTCTGAGGCCATCTCCCTCTCGGTAAGCTCGCCCGCTTCATATTCTCTGCGCATATTGTGTAAGTGATCCATATATATCTATTGTTTATGATGATCTCCTCTCTTTGCCATTTATCTCCTCCACGAAGGCCGGCAGGCAACTGAGAACCCATTGTTGTGTGTGATGTGCCGGGAGAAACAGCAGTTTCCGTCTTATGAGACCGGTGCCGGCCAACAACATTCTTCTGCAAATATAGTGTTCAGTTCCCATTTTTTGCACCCGTTAACCCGTTAATATTGCGTAAAATGTAAAGCTTTTTTCTTATCTTCGCACATTATAAAGTGTATTCACAACAGAGCAGATGATTAAAGCGGAAAATATCACAAAGCGTTTCGGCTCCCTACAGGTGCTGAAAGGGATCGATCTGGAGGTAGGTAAGGGAGAGATCGTCTCCATCGTCGGTCCCAGCGGGGCCGGAAAAACAACCCTCCTCATGATCATGGGTACGCTGGAGAAGGCCGATTCAGGCAGGATCTTCATCGACAATAACGAGCTGGGTCTCCTCAACGAGAAGAAGCTCTCCGGCTTTCGCAACAGGCATATTGGGTTCGTCTTTCAGTTTCATCAGCTGCTGCCCGAGTTCACCGCGTTGGAGAACGTGATGATCCCCGCGCTGATAGGCAATGTCGATCACTCCCGCGCTGCGAAGAAGGCCAGGGAGCTGCTCGATATGATGGGGCTCGCGGAACGAAGGGAGCACAAGCCGGCAGAGCTCTCGGGAGGAGAGAAGCAGCGTGTGGCCGTCGCCCGGGCGCTGATCAACAACCCCCTGGTGGTCTTTGCCGATGAGCCGTCGGGCAGTCTCGACACCGACAACAAGATCGAACTGCACAACCTCTTCTTCGAGCTACGCGACAAGCTGAACCAGACCTTCGTCATCGTCACCCACGACGAGCAGCTGGCATCCATCACCGACCGCACCATTCACATGAAGGATGGGTTGATCGTATAAACCAAATAACTTACAAACGTTCACACATACTAACGTATTATGAAACTCAATTCACTATCTATGACAATTGTTATCACCGGCAGCATGTTATCCTGTAACCAGTCCGCAGTAAACAAACAGACCGAACTGAGTGAAATCATCGGCAAGGCGACACCGGTGATTGAGAATGGCATCATGACCCCCGAGCTGCTTCATAGCTTCGGCCGTGTGGGGAGCGTGGAGGTGTCACCCGACAAGACCCATATCCTCTACCAGGTCACCTACGTCAGCATCCCTCAGAATAAAACCAATGCAGAGCTGTTCATCATGAAGAGCGACGGCACCGACAAGAAACAACTCACCATCACCAACACACAGGAGACCAACCCCCAGTGGATCGAGAACGGCAGGAAGATCGCTTTCCTGAGCAACGAGAGCGGTACCTCGCAGCTATGGACCATCAACCCCGACGGGGGAGGGATGACCCAGGTCTCTCATCTCAAGGAGGGCATCGACGGTTTCACCTTCTCCCCCGACGGTAGCAGGGTGCTCTTTATCCAGAGCGTGAAGAGCACCCCCACACCCGGTGAACAGTATGCCGACCTGCCCCAGGCGTCGGGACGTGTGGTGGACGAGCTGATGTACAAGCACTGGGACCACTGGGTGGAGAGCATGGCTCATCCTTTCGTGGCCGACGTGGACGGTAACAAGCTCACCAATATCAAGGACATGCTCGAAGGAGAGCCCTATGAGTCGCCACTGGCACCCTTTGGAGGCATGGAACAGCTGGCATGGAGCCCCGACAGCAAGACCATCGCCTACACCTCCCGCAAGAAGAGCGGGAAAGCCTACGCCCTCTCCACCAACTCAGATATCTACTTCTACGATCTGGCGAGTGGTGTAACAAGTAATATGACCGAAGGGATGGAAGGGTATGATGTCAATCCTCAGTTCTCACCCGACGGACACCATCTCGCCTGGCAGAGCATGGAACGCGATGGCTATGAGTCCGACAAGAACCGCCTCTTCGTGATGAATCTCACCACGGGTGAGAAAAACTATGTGACCGAAAACTTCGACTACAATACCGACGCTTTCGCGTGGAACAGCGACAACAAGACCATCTGGATGGTCGCCCCGGTGCAGGGCACCACGCAGCTCTACAAGGCCGACATCACTCTCCGGGAGATCAGTCCCCTCACCAGGGGGATGCACGATTACACCTCCGTAGCCCTCGGCAATGGCAAGCTGATCGCCAAACGACAGTCACTCTCACAGCCCACCGAGATCTACGCCGTGGACATCGCCACCGGTGAAGCCGTCGACCTGTCACAAGAGAACAAGGAGATGCTCGCTCAGATGAGGATGGGCAAGGTGGAAGAACGATGGATCGACACCAGCGATGGAAAGAAGATGCTCACCTGGGTGGTCTACCCGCCCGACTTCGACCCGACGAAGCAATACCCGGCGCTGCTCTACTGTCAGGGTGGCCCGCAGAGCATGGTAAGCCAGTTCTGGTCCTACCGCTGGAACCTTCAGATGATGGCTGCCAACGGTTATATCGTGGTCGCCCCCAACCGCCGCGGCCTGCCCGGCTTCGGTCAGGAGTGGCTGGAGCAGATCAGCGGCGACTATGGCGGACAGAACATGAAGGATTACCT
>CAYUQE010000143.1:0-4379 GCA_964446805.1 uncultured Proteiniphilum sp.
CAACGTGTCGCGCCTTGTGGGAGCACCTCCGGGATATGTGGGCTATGAAGAGGGAGGACAGCTCACCGAGAAGGTACGCCGTCGCCCCTACTCCGTGGTGTTGCTTGACGAGATTGAGAAAGCACATCCCGATGTATTCAATATCCTGCTCCAGATACTGGACGAAGGACATATCACTGACAGTCTGGGAAGGAAGATCGATTTCAAGAATACGATACTGATCATGACATCGAACATCGGTACCCGTCAGTTGAAGGATTTCGGACGAGGGATAGGGTTCAATATCAACAACAGCGTGAGTGATACCGAGTATTCACGCGGGGTGATACAGAAAGCGCTGAACAAGGCATTCGCCCCCGAGTTCCTTAACAGGGTGGATGATATCGTGATGTTCGACCAGTTGAGCAGGGAGTCGATCTACAGCATCATCGACCTGGAGCTGAAAGGTCTTTACAAACGTATTGGCGATCTGGGCTACAAGATGAACCTTACCGAACCGGCAAAAGAATTCATCGCCAACAAGGGATATGATATCCAGTTCGGTGCCCGCCCATTGAAACGAGCCATTCAGAAGTACATTGAGGACGAAATGGCAGAACTGATCATCCGTACCGGCATCAAGGAGGGGGATACCATTGAGGTGGGATTCGACAGTGAGAAGCAGCTGATTACAATGAACCTCATGGAAAAGGTTGAATGAGTGCCTCTAAGGAGCGCTGAAAGTGAACCCACTGCTATAAATCAGTTGGCCGGAGTAAGATAGAAAAAGGAGCTTGTCGTTGAAGACAGCTCCTTTTTCTATTGTAATTACGTGGAGTCTATAGCCTCATCAATTCCATCCCGGATTTTGATGACCTTCCAGCGCCGTGTTTGCCTGCATCTCACTTAACGGGATGGGCCATAACAAGGCATATTCCGGAATTGCACCCACTCTGGCAGTTCCATCGGGTTTGTTCTGGATGGCAGCGGATGCCAACGGTGTCCATTTCAGCCTGCCCGACTGCATTCCATCTGCCTCGGGATAGAGACGGGTGCGACGGATGTCATCCCAGATCTTGAATTCCAGCGGGAACTCATGGAACCGTTCGGTAAGGATCGACTGTATCAGTGCACTGCCTGTAGCTGTTTCATCGGCCAGCCCCGCGCGCTTGCGCACCTGATTCAGATAGGTGCGCGCCTGCGCTTCACTGCCGGTACGTGCCAGTCCTTCAGCGGCAATCAACAGCACCTCCGCATAACGGAAGATTGGCATGTTATAGTCGCCGTTACGGCCATTGATCAATGAGCCGGCATCGAACCAGGCCCAGTTACCCACATTATTCAGGGTATGATTCACTCCCGTACCGTCGGTATAGGTTTGAAAGAAAAACTGTTTCTCCATATTGCGGATATCGGAAGGATGATAACTGTTGAGCAATATGTCGGAAGGCAGGTAGGCATTATACAACACATCACCTCCTGGTTTGAAAACGCTTGCATCGGCACCGTTTTTCCATTGGAAAGCATCGGTACCGATAGACCTCACCGCATAGGAGTTACCCACATTGAAACTGGTCTGATCATATTCCTTGGCAAAGATGATCTCGTTTGACGACTTGGTCGTCTTAATCACATTGAATGCGGAATTAAGATCACTGCTGCTCCCATTGGATTGAATGAGCGCATGTTGACCGCCATTGATCACGTTCGCGGCCATGGCGGCAGCCTTGGCATAATACTCATTGCCCCCGTTGAGAGGTGCACCGGCCCACTGCAGATACACCTGTGCCAGGAGCGTTTGTGCCATAGGCTTGGTCACATAGCCGTCATTGTCATAAAAGGCCACGTTGGGTAATGCATTTCCACTGATGATATCGAGCAGGTCCGCTTCAATCTTCTGGTAAACCTGCGCCGACGGGGTACGTTCCACATAGATCCCTTCCAGGGAGGTATAGGGCTGATCGATATAAGGCACATCGCCATACTCCTTTACCAGGTAAAAATAGGCATATGCCCGGAAGAACTTACCCTGTGCCAGGAAATTGGCGATCTGCGTTTCGCTCAGAACGTCGGTCATCTTCGGGATATTGGCGATCACAAAGTTGGCCCGGGAAATACCGATATAGAACTCGGTCCACATCTTCTGCGAGGTGGCATCGAACGATTCCACATTGAAGTTAGCTCCTTCCGAAGCGTTGGTGAAGGTGCGGTCTTTGCGCTTGTCAACAAAGAGACCCGACATGACACCGCCCCACATGGTGGCTTTAGGTGTCCAGCCGCCATCCACATCGATATTGTGCAGATAGGGTACACCGCCGAAATAGAGGGCATTGACCCCTGTGACAGCATCCGACTCGGTCTTCCAAAACTGGCCGGTTGTTTTCTCATCCAGCGGATTTTCTTCAAGAAAACTTTCACATGAACTCATCACCAATGTGAGCGTGATCATGCAAAGGATGGATTGATATATCTTGTATCGTTTCATAGGATATCTATTTTGTAATTTGGAATGACGATGAATTAAAATGTCACATGAAGGCCTACCGTGAACGTTCTCGGACGTGGATAGGTAAAGAACTGGCGGTTTGTGCCCCACTTGTTGTCACCTAAACGGGATGAGTTTTCCGGATCGAATCCCAGATAATCGGACGAGGTGATCAGGAAAGCATTGTTCACATTGCCATACAGACGCAGTGCGGAGAGACCCGTCTTCCGGAGAAAGTTGGGAGTAAATGTATATCCCAACTGGATGAGGTTACCACGCAGGTAAGAACCGTCGGCCACCCAGGTATCGTCGGCATTGGCGTTGTTACCCATGGAGAAGTTGGAAAGGCGTATCGCCTGGGCCGTGCCATTGGGATTGAGTGTGGGATGCCATGCTTCCTGCCAGAGACGGTCGATGCCGCTGGTCAGAAAACGACCCTCCGTGGAATGGAAAAACTCCTGCATGATGTCTGCCCCCCACGAAAACTGCAAATCGACTGTCAGGTCAAGATTCTTGTAATTGAACGTGTTGATAAATGATCCCATCCAATCGGGGAGACCGTTACCCAGTATCTCGCGTTGCTTGTAGGTGACCTTTTCACCAACCGTGGACGGCACATTCATTGTTTCCGTATTCCAGTTGGCAGCTACCCCGTCATAAATACCGGCGCGTTTATACCCGTAGAATGTGGAGAGTTCCTCACCCTCACGGATCAGCATATCATATCCCACGAATCCGTCGAGCAGGATCTGTCGTTTGCCGGTCACCGGATCCACTGAGGAACTTTCGTCCAGTTTTTCCACCTTGTTTTTATTAAAACTCAGGTTCAGTGTGGTATTCCATCGGAAACCATTCACGTCTACCGGATAAGCATTGATCAACAGATCCAAACCCTTGTTGGAAACCTCCCCAATATTGCTGGTGATGGAGGAGAAACCGGTGGACCTCGGTATGGGACGACTCAACAACAGGTCGGTAGTATATTTATAGTAGTAGGATGCTTCCAGATTCAGCTTGTTGTTAAACAATCCCAGGTCAACACCAATATCCCACTGGCTGGTTCTCTCCCACCTCAAATCGGGGTTGGGCATACGGTTGGTATAGGAAACTGTTTGCAGTCCGTTGCCAATAATCGTGGTGGACTGACCGATGGTTGCCAGTGAAGCATAGGTGCCTATCTCTGAGTTGCCCGTCACCCCGAAAGAGGTATGCGGTTTCAGTCGGCTGATCACCGGGTGATCAATCAGGAAGTCCTCGTTTGAGACCATCCATCCCAGACCGATAGAGGGGAACCATGAATATTTATTGTTAGCACCGAATTTCGAGGAACCATCCCAACGACTGGTGACGGTAGTCATGTACTTATCGTCGTAGGAGTACACACCACGCAGGAAGTAGGAGTTCATGGTCCACCGGTCATGGTCGTTACTTACGCTGGGCCTGTCGGAACCTTTGCCCAGGTTGTAATAACCGTAAAAATCATCCGAGAAATTGGATCCTACAGCACTGAAATAGCTGTAGTCACGTTCCTGCCAGGAGACACCCCCCATGGCGTTGAGTGAATGTTTTCCGAAAAGCTTGTTGTAGGTCAGATAGGTCTCTTCCTGCCAGTAGAGGGTATTGGAATTGTTTCCCTCGGCTCTACCTGTCGAACTTTGGTTGATCAGGGGACGCGGTGTAAACGGAGTATAGTTGGCACTGCGGTTATTTTGATAATCAATACCAAATTGTGTCTTCAGATCGAGCCCTTCAGCCAGATGGAATGTCAGTGCAGCGTTACCGAAGATCTGTGTGCGGTACTGCATCGCTTTCATGCGTTTCAGCAGCTCCACCGGGTTACCCACTCCCTCGGGGCTGAAACCCTGCATTTGTGTGGGATTGGGATTATCTTTATCCCTGTATATGGCATCCGTAG
>CAYUQE010000144.1:0-4361 GCA_964446805.1 uncultured Proteiniphilum sp.
TTCATGCGTCCTTTCTGCTGTCTTCTGAATCTTGTTTTCTTTGGTTGTAACATATCTTCTTCAATTAAGCATTTTTGTTATTTCTTTTGTTGCGTCTGCCACCTCTGCCGCCTTCAGGACGTTCTCCGCCTCCACGGTTTCCTGCACGGTTATCTTTGGTGGTTGCAAACGAAGGTGCGAGATCTTTCTTGCCATAGAACTCACCACGGCAAATCCACACTTTCACACCTATCAGACCCACTTTCGTCAGTGCTTCGGCCAGGGCATAATCGATGTCGGCACGGAAGGTGTGAAGCGGTGTTCTACCCTCCTTGTACATCTCCGAGCGTGCCATCTCAGCACCGTTCAGACGTCCTGATATTTGAATCTTCACACCCTCGGCACCCATTCTCATGGTGGCAGCGATGGCCATCTTCACGGCACGACGATAAGCGATCTTACCTTCAATCTGACGAGCCACGTTGGTGGCCACAATCACTGCGTCCAGCTCCGGCTTCTTGATTTCAAATATATTGATCTGAATGTCCTTGTCGGTGATCTTCATCAGTTCCTCTTTCAACTTGTCCACTTCCTGACCTCCCTTACCAATGATGATGCCGGGGCGGGCGGTACAAATGGTGATCGTAACCAGCTTCAACGTCCTCTCAATGACAATACGTGATACACTTGCTTTGGCCAGACGGGCATTCAAATAGGAACGGATCTTACTGTCTTCGAGCAGCGTCTCACCATATTTATTTCCGCCGTACCAGTTAGAGTCCCATCCTTTGATGATACCTAAACGATTTGCTATCGGATTTACTTTTTGTCCCATCTTCTTAATTTTGTGCTTGTACTTTGTTCAACGTATCTACTACAATGGTCACGTGATTTGAACGTTTACGGATCCTGTATCCGCGTCCCTGAGGAGCAGTACGGAGTCTTTTCAACATTGTTCCCCCATCTACGGAGATCGTCTTGATATAGAGCTCGCCCGTTTCGGCTTTGCGTTCGTTTTTCTGTTCCCAGTTGGCAATGGCTGAAAGCAATAACTTCTCTACCCTGCTGGATGCCTCCTTATTGGAAAACTTCAATACGCCTAATGCTTTGAACACTTCCATACCGCGCACCAAATCTGCAACGTAGCGCATCTTACGGGGCGAGGTGGGAACATTCTTCAACACGGCTAAAGAAACCTCTTTACGGCTTTCTTTTCTTTGATCGGCTGATATTCTTTTTCTAGCACTCATGTCTTTTTCTGTTTTTCTTTATTCGTTAAGCACCCTGATCTTATCTCTTTCTGTTACCTGAGTGTCCGCGGAAGGTACGGGTAACAGCAAATTCTCCCAGTTTGTGCCCAACCATGTTTTCTGTCACATATACCGGGATAAATTTGTTCCCGTTGTGTACAGCGATGGTATGTCCCACAAAATCTGGTGAAATCATGGAAGCACGTGCCCATGTCTTGATCACGACTTTCTTGCCGCTCTCATTCATGGTGTTCACCTTCTGTTCCAATTTGAGATTGATATAAGGACCTTTTTTTAATGATCTGCTCATAGTTTGTAAAAATTAATCAGGTTACTTCTTTTTTCTTCTCTCTACAATGTACTTCGAAGAATGCTTCTTCCGGGCTCTTGTTTTCAAACCCTTTGAATATAAGCCCTTTGGTGATCTTGGATGACCTCCCGAAGCACGTCCTTCACCACCACCCATCGGGTGATCTACCGGGTTCTTAACAACACCGCGGTTATGAGGACGACGTCCGAGCCAACGTGATCGACCGGCTTTACCTGATTTTTCCAGAGCGTGGTCCGAATTACCAACACTACCAATAGTAGCTTTACATGCTGACAGAATCTTACGAATTTCACCGGAAGGCATCTTTAGAATCGCATACATATCCTCACGGGATACCAGCTGCGCAAATGTTCCGGCTGAGCGTGCCATTTTTGCTCCCTGTCCCGGGCGCAGTTCGATATTATGAACTACTGTACCGATCGGTATCTTGGACAAGGGCAATGCATTTCCAATTTCAGGGGCGGCATCCGGCCCTGACATCACTGTGGTTCCCACTTCTAGTCCGTTAGGAGCAACAATATAGGTCTTCACTCCATCGGCGTAGTAAAGCAGAGCGATACGTGCCGAACGGTTAGGATCATATTCTATACTTTGCACTACGGCTGGGATACCATCTTTCGTTCTCTTGAAATCGATCATCCTGTAACGTCTTTTGTGTCCGCCACCAAGATAACCCATGGTCATCTTTCCCTGGTGATTACGGCCACCCGTCGCACTCTTACCTACAACAAGAGATTTCTCCGGTACACTTGCAGTGATTGTTTCAAATGAACCGATAATCTTGTGTCTTTGCCCCGGTGTAGTGGGCTTGAATTTACGTATTGCCATTTCTTTTAAATATTGCTAAATAGATCGATTGTTTCACCTTTCTTCAAGGTTACAATTGCTTTCTTGTATGCTGATGTTCTCCCGAAAATCACGCCCGATTTGGAGTAGCGACTTTTCGCCTTTCCATCATACTTCATCGTGTTCACACTTTCCACATGTACGTTGTAGAGCGCTTCCACGGCGTTCTTTATATCAACTTTGTTGGCAGAAGGCTTCACAATGAAACCGAAACGGTTCGCATACTTGTCCGTTAAAGCGGTTTGCTTTTCTGTGAATATGGGTTTTACTATTACACTCATCTTGTCTCTCCTTATGCTTTTAACAGGTTATCAATCACAGCAACCGACGACTCGGTCATCACCAGACTTGCACAATTCATAATCTTGTATGTGTTTATGTCTGAAGCTGTTATAACGCTCACCTTTCCTAAATTTCGGGCCGACAAATATACGTTTTTATTTTGATTCGGCAAAACGAAAAGTAGCTTTTTATCAGCGAGTTGCAGATTTTTTGTCAACTCGATAAAGCGCTGTGTTTTTGGTGCGTCAAACTCGAAATCCTCCACCACGATGATGGCATTGTTCTGCGCCTTCAGTGAGAAGGCCGATTTGCGTGCCAGCTGCTTCACTTTCTTGTTCACCTTGAAGCTGTAGTCTCTTGGTTTGGGACCAAATACACGGGCACCACCCGACAGAAGTGGTGATTTGATATCACCACGACGCGCACCACCACTACCCTTCTGACGGATCAGCTTGCGTGTACTTCCGGAAAGTTCGCTTCTCTCCTTCGATTTATGCGTGCCCTGACGCTGGTTGGCCATGTATTGCTTTACATCCAGCCAGATAACATGTTCGTTAGGTTCAATTCCGAAAATGGAATCGTCGAGCGTCACCTTTTTATCTGTTACCTCTCCTTTGATATTATAAATACTTAATTCCATTTTACTTTTCAATTAATACGATTGAACCTTTCGCACCCGGAACGGAACCTTTTAGCAATAAGAGGTTATTTTCGGGGATAATCTTAACAACCTGCAGGTTTTGAACAGTTACCTGGGCGTTACCCATCTGACCGCCCATACGTGTTCCCTTGAACACCTTGGCGGGATAGGAGGCGGCTCCGATCGAACCCGGTGCGCGCAACCTGTTATGTTGACCGTGAGTGGCCTGTCCTACACCGGCGAAACCATGACGTTTCACCACACCCTGGAATCCTTTTCCTTTCGATGTGCCTATTACGTCGACGTATAGGGTGTCATTGAAAAGGTCAACAGTGATCTCGGAACCCAACGTATAGTCGTTTCCAAATCCTTTGAACTCGGCCAAGTGTCTCTTGGGGCTTACTCCAGCTTTGTTGAAGTGACCTTTTTCAGGGTTCGTGGTATGTTTGTCTTTCTTGTCAACAAACCCGAGCTGAATAGCGTCATAACCGTCATTGTCGACAGTCTTCACCTGAGTAACCACGCAAGGACCAACTTCGATAACAGTGCATGGAACATTCTTTCCCTCGGCACTGAAAACGGATGTCATTCCGATTTTTTTTCCTAATAATCCTGGCATTTCTCTGTTTTTTTATAATTAATTGATAGCTATCACACTTTAATCTCCACTTCCACACCGCTGGGCAGTTCAAGCTTCATCAGTGCATCGACGGTTTTGGCCGTTGAGCTGTAGATATCGATTAAGCGCTTGAAGGAGGCCAATTCGAACTGCTCGCGTGATTTCTTGTTCACGAAAGTAGAACGGTTCACGGTAAAGATGCGTTTGTGCGTTGGCAACGGGATTGGACCACTCACCACTGCACCCGTAGCTTTTACGGTTTTCACGATTTTTTCGGCCGATTTATCCACCAGGCTATAATCGTAAGATTTCAGTTTAATTCTGATTTTTTGGCTCATATATCTATTTTGTTATTTGATCAAATCTACACGACCTTTGACTTCCGTCAATACTTGTTTGGCAATGGAAGAAGAC
>CAYUQE010000145.1:0-4314 GCA_964446805.1 uncultured Proteiniphilum sp.
CGCAGACCGCACCGGCGTGGAGTACACCCAGCTCACCCAGCACCCAGTTGTTCTTTCCCTCAGAGATGAGCGATACACGCTCTCCCGCCCCGATGCCCAGTGCCATCAGGCCGGCCGCGAAGCGGATCGATTGCTCCTGCACTTCGCTATAAGTAAGTGATGAGTATTCTGTCCCGCTACGTGCCTCATACAGATAAGGACGCTCTCCATATTTCTCCACCGACTCGTTCAGCAGTGTGATGATTGTTTTCCCCATATTATTGTTCATTATTTGATATTTCATTCCAGCTGGATGTTAAATGCTCCGTTTGTGAGTATCTGTTGATGTGCCAGCCCGGCGACGATCTCCGTGTAGCCGCCCTGGCGCCTCCCAATAATCACTTCAATCGGCTGAAACAGATAGCGACCCTCCTCCTGTTTCTCCAGTGCCAGCACCACATAGCCTGCCCCGCTCTGAATAACAGCCTCATCGGGCAATGCGGCAACCCATTCACTCGCGGTGATGATTTCGGCTTGCACAAACTCGTTTGCTACCGGGTTCACCGGTGCGGGGTTGGTGAGCAATGCGTAGCAGGGAACCGTTTTTGTTGCTGCATCAACGACAACGCCGATAGAACGTATCTCTGCACCGTACACCTCATCCGATTGGGCTGTCTGATAACGAACGGCTTGTCCGCTTTTCAATGAGCCAATAGTAGATGCAAACAGGGATAGCCTCAGCTGCAGTCTCCCCGCATCAACGATTTCGAGCAGTTCGCTCTGCGGATTCACATAGCTGCCGATATGCACCCCCACCAAAGCTATCTGGCCGCTGAGGGGTGAAACGATCCTGTAGGACTCCTCCAATGCACCGCTCTCTATCTTGCCGGCTGAGAGCCCCATCGCCTCCACCTTCATCTTCAGCCCGCTGTATTGCGCCTGTGATTGCTTAAACTCACTATCAACCTGGATGAACTCCTTCTCTGAGGTCACCTGCTCGTCATAGAGTGAACGAACCCGTTCATGCTCAACCTGCAGTCGTCGGTATTGTGCGGCAGCCTCGGCAAACTGTGTCTGGATATCGATCATCTCACTGCCACCAATCTCCATCAGCAGCTGCCCTTTTATCACGGGCTGACCACCCCGGCAGTGGACACGTTGAATGATCCCTCCCACCGGAGCAGTGACCACTGCCATTCCATCGGGCAAAGGTATCACTTCTCCATTACATTTGATAATCTTTTCGAACAGGATTGAATCAGCCTGTCCGAGTTGCATCCGGTCATTGGCAAACTGCGGGGCGGTGATCTCCACAACTCCCTGATCTTCCCTGTCCGGCTCTTTTGGAGTGACACAGGCGGTGAACAGAAGTATACCGAGGCAATAAAGGAGGTTAGACGTTGTTGTTTTCATTGTTCTGATAGATAATTCATCATGAGTGCTTGGTACGGATCAGGCGGAAGGGGAAAAACTGCACACCACGTACATTGGAGAAGATCTCGAACATCAGCGGCAGCGCTATCAGCGTCAGCATGGTGGAGGTAAAGAGCCCTCCGATGACTACGGTGGCCAGCGGCCGCTGCACTTCAGCACCGGCACCGGTGGAGAGCGCCATCGGCAGAAAGCCCATCGCAGCGGCACCGGCAGTTAGCAAGACCGGGCGCAGCCGGTCTCTTGTGCCCCGGATAATCAGCTCGCGCATCGACAGCTGTCCCTCGTCTCTCAGCTCCTTCAGATGCTCTATCAGCACGATGCCGTTCAGCACGGCGATACCGAAGAGGGCGATGAACCCGATGCCCGCCGAGACACTGAAAGGCATTCCGCGCAGCCAAAGCAGCAGCACCCCTCCCACAGTGGCCAGGGGGATGGCGGTGAAGATCATCACGGCATCTTTAAACGACTTGAAAGCAAAGTGGAGGAAGATAAAGATCAGCAACAGGGCCACCGGAACTGCTACCAGCAGTCGTCGTGATGCATTCTGCAGGTTCTCGAACTGTCCTCCGTAAGTGATGTAGACACCCGGCCGCAGGGTTACCTGCTCATCGATAACCGACCGGATATCGTTCACCACCGACTGCAGGTCTCTGTTGCGTACGTTGACGCTGACCACCACCCTGCGGTGCGTGTTCTCTCTCGAGATCCTGGCTGGCCCCTCTGCATACTCGATAGCGGCTAGCTCGGCGAGGGGTACCTGTTGTCCGTTGGAGAGGGGTACATTGAGTTGCACGATATCATCGATATCCCTGCGGTTGAGCGTGTCGAAACGTACCACCAGGTCGAACCGTCTCTCTCCCTCGAAGACCACCCCCGCCGCTTCACCGCCGAAGGCGGTAGCCAGGTAGCTGTTCAACGTGCGGATATCCACCCCGTAGTACGCGATCTTTGCCCGGTCGTAGTCAATCTTTATCTGGGGTAATCCGGCGGTCTTCTCAAGGATCACATCACCAGCACCGGGGATCACCTCGATCAACCCCTTGATCTCGTTTGCCTTCCGGTCGATATACTCCAGGTCATCACCAAAGATCTTGACCGCTATATCGGAGCGGACACCGGTGATCAGCTCGTTGAAGCGCATCTCTATGGGCTGCGTGAACTCATACTCGATGCCGGTGATGACACTGAGCGCCTCCTTGAACCGGTCGGCAAGCTCCTCCTTGCTGCGGGCACTGGTCCAGCTCTTCCGCGGTTTCAGCTTGATGATCATGTCAATCTCCTCCATCGACATAGGGTCTGTGGGCACCTCGGCAGCACCAATCCGGCTGACAATCCTCTCCACCTCGGGGAACTCACGGGTCAGGATCTGCTCCATCCGGGTGGTCAGCTCGATGGTTTTGGTGAGTGAGGTGCCAGTTTTCAGTACCGGTTGTATCACGAAATCACCCTCATCGAGAGTGGGTACAAACTCGCCCCCTATGCGGGTGAAGAGGAAGAGGGTGAGCAGCAGCGACAGCAATGCCGCGCCGAGCACTGCTCTCTTATGGTTGCAGGACCAACGTATCACCGGTGAATAGGTGCGGTGGACAAGTTCCATAAAACGGTCAGATATGTTCCTCCTGTTCGGATGTGCAGGCCGCAGGAAAAGAGAGGAGGCTACCGGTAGCCAGGTGAGCCCCATGATCATTGCACCGATGATGGCAAAACAGAAGGAGAGCGCCATCGGCTTGAACATCTTACCCTCCACACCACTCAGGGAGAGTACCGGGATGAAGACGATAAGGATGATGATCTGACCGAAGATGGCCGACTTCATCATCTTCGCGGCACCGGCGTAGGCGATGGCATCCATGATGCCCCTGCGCTCCTCCCCGCTCCTGCCCTCCAGCTCATCCCGCCGCACCGAGATCTGCAGCACGATGAACTCAGCAATGATCACCGCCCCATCGATGATGATCCCGAAGTCAAGGGCTCCCAGGCTCATCAGGTTGGCATCGATACCAAATATAAACATCATGGAGATGGTAAAAAGCAGTGCCAGTGGTATGATGGAGGTGATGACAAGTGCTGAGCGTATGTTGCCCAGCAAGAGCAGGACAGTGAGCATGACAATGAGGGCACCCAGCACCAGGTTCTCCACCACCGTGAGGGAGGTCTTCGCCACCAGCTCGCTTCTGTCGACAATGGGGTTGATCGTGATTCCTTCGGGCAGATTGTGTCCTATCTCCTCCACACGGTTCTTGACCTCGTTGATCACCTCCCGTGAGTCCGCATCCTTGAGCATCATCACCTGACCCAGTATCGTCTCGCCTTCGCCATTGGCAGTGATGGCACCATAGCGGTTGGCATGACCAAAACGTACCGAGGCGATCTGCCGGATCAGGAGGGGGACACCCCCCTCGTTTTTCACCACGATGTGCTCAATATCGTCTATCGACCGCACCTGGCCATCACCCCTGATGAAGTAGCTCTGGTTGGTTTTCTCAATATAAGAACCGCCCGATATGCTGTTGTTTGCCTCCAGCGCGTCGAAGACCTCCATCAGCGTGACACCCGCGGCAATCAGGCGCGAGGGATCGATAGAAACCTCATATTGTTTCAGGTAACCGCCCCAGCTGTTGATCTCCACCACCCCGGGGATGCCGGAGAGTCTTCGTCTGATCACCCAGTCCTGAATGGTACGCAGGTCGGTAGCTGTGTAATGATCTTCATACACCTCCTCCACATCGAGCGTATACTGATAGATTTCACCAAGACCGGTGGTGATCGGCCCCATCTCAGGTGTGCCAAATCCCTCGGGAATCTTCGCCGAGGCACTTTTGATCTTCTCGGCAATCAGCTGCCGAGGCAGGTAGGCCCCCATGGACTCATCGAAGACGATGGTCACCAGCGAGATGCCGA
>CAYUQE010000146.1:0-4298 GCA_964446805.1 uncultured Proteiniphilum sp.
CTGTTGAAGCAATTGGATTTTCAACAGGAGCGTAACACACTGGTGAAATATCTGCCGCTGGGGTGGAAACAGAAACTGGCATTCTCCGTGGCCATTTTTCATGAGCCCAGGATCGTCTTTCTGGATGAACCCACGGGGGGGGTCGACCCGGCCATGCGGCGTCAGTTCTGGGAGATGATCTATGAGGCGGCCGACCAGGGTATAACTGTCTTCGTGACCACACACTATATGGACGAGGCGGAGTACTGCAACCGGGTGTCCATTATGGTGGATGGGCGCATCGATGCCCTGGACACACCGGCCGAATTACGTCGCAGCTTCAACGCCGACTCCATGGATGAGGTGTTCCGGCAACTGGCACGCAAAGCGCAACGGGGTGATTAGCCGGCGGACAGGCGGGCTTCATGCAACGCAGCAGGGTTGATTATCAAAAAAATCAAAGGAAATGAAACAGTTTATTGCATTTATACATAAAGAGTTCTATCATATCTTCCGCGATAACAGAACGTTGCTGGTGATACTGGGGATGCCCGTAGCAGAGATACTGCTGTTTGGCTTTGCCATCAACATGGAAGTGCAGGATATACGCGTGGCTGTTTACGATCCCACCCCTGATGCACTCACCACCAGCATAGCAGAGCGCATACGACAGAACAGCTACTTCAATTATCAGGGTAACGTACAGTCGATGGAGAAGATGGAGGCTTCAATGCGAAAAGGAGAACTTGATCTGGCTGTTGTCTTTCAGCAAAACTTCCAGGAGAGCCTCGTGCACTCGGGAGAAGGGGCTGTGCAACTGCTCTCCAACAGCTCCGACCCCAACAGGGGGTCTATCGCCGTAACCTATGCCACGGCCATCATTGCAGGTTATCAGATGGAACAGATGGAGATCAGCGAGATACCTTTTCAGATTAAGACCGAAAACAGGATGATCTATAATCCGCTGATGAAATCCTCCTATATGTTTGTGCCGGGTATCATGGGGCTGGTGCTGATGATCATCTGTACCATCATGACCTCTGTCTCCATCATCCGCGAAAAGGAGCGCGGCACCATGGAGGTGCTCCTGGCATCACCACTGAAACAGGGAACCATGATCTTTGCCAAGACCATACCCTATATGATCATATCCATGATCGACCTGGTCATTATCCTGCTGCTTAGTTATTTTGTGCTGGAGGTCCCCATCAACGGCAGCCTGCTGCTGCTCTTACTGATCTCTCTCATCTACATAACCCTCACGCTGTCGTACGGACTGACCATCTCCACTATGGTCAACAAACAGGTCAATGCGGTCATCGTCTCGGCTATCACCGCAATGATCCCTGTGCTGATGCTTTCAGGAATGATCTTCCCCATAGAGAGCATGCCTCCGGTGCTCCAGGCCTTCTCGACCATTGTTCCTGCACGATGGTTTATTGATGCGGTGAGGAAGGTAATGATTCAGGGACAGGGAATAATGATGGTATGGAAAGAGATGCTCGTATTAACGGGAATGACCCTCCTCCTGTTAGGGGTTACGATTTTAAAGACGAAGAAACGGCTGGAGTAAAAGATGAAAGGTTAGTAGGTTAGTAAGTTCTTACGTTTATAAGTTGGTCGCTGAAAGCTGACTACTGACTACTGATTGCTAAAAAATATCATATGAAATCATTAAAATATCTCATCGAAAAAGAGTTTAAACAGATGTTCAGGAATCCGCTGATTCCAAGATTGATTGTGCTGTTTCCCACCATGGTGTTGCTGGTTTTTCCATGGGCAGTGAGTTTCGAGATAAAGAACATCAAAATTGATGTGGTGGACCATAGCAAAAGTGTCTATTCCAGGCGCCTCACCGATAAGATTGCTGCTTCACGGTACTTTATATTAAACGATACGCCGCCCGATTATCAGACAGCGATGATGAATATGGAACAGGGTGAGACAGATATGATCCTGGAGATCCCTGCTTCATTCGACAAGGAGATGGTGAAAAGCAGATCGACGGGAGTAGGTGTGGCTGTCAACGCTGTTAACGGTACACAGGGTCTGCTGGGAAGTAATTACATCATGCAGATCGCGAACGAATTTTCGACTGATCTTCGCGGAGAACTGATGCATACCATGCCTGCACAATCACGCGCATCGATGATGCTGATGCCGCAGATAGAGATCATCCCGCAATACAGGTTTAATCCGGCGCTGGACTATAAAAACTTCATGATCCCCGGCTTCATGGTGCTGCTGCTTACGATCATCTGCGGTATCCTGCCTGCATTGAATATCGTGATGGAGAAAGAGAACGGCACCATTCAACAGATCAATGTGACCCCGGTAAGCAGGATCGGTTTTATCCTGGCCAAGCTGATCCCTTTCTGGATCGTTGGTCTGGTGGTGATGATCATCTCTGTCACGGTGACATACCTGATGTATGGTCTCTGGCCGGCAGGGAGCATGCTGGCGATTTTATTCTCTGCTATTGTCTTTATCTTCTCCATATCGGGTCTGGGGATCATCATCTCAAACTATTCCGAGAATATGCAGCAGGCAAGCTTTCTGGTGATGTTCTTTATCCTGATCCTGATCCTGCTTGGCGGTATGTTCACCCCTGTTTCCGGCATGCCCTCCTGGGCCAGGGTGATTGCAGCGGTGAACCCGTTCAATTACCTGACAAAAACCTTCCGGATGCTCTATCTGAACGGCAGCACACTGGCTGAGATATCGGGGAACCTACTGATATTGGGTATCATTGCCGTAATCCTCAATGGCTGGGCAGTGCTCAGCTATAAGAAGAGAGGATGATGCTGATATGATGATCGAATGTTGAACACAGCGTGTAGTGAAATGAAACATTTATTTTTGTTACCCGTCATCCTGATGCTGCTTGTATTTATGCCTGATATAAATGCTCAGTCAGAAGCAGGCCCTGTCGATTCAACAAAGTGGCCTCTTAAGCGTCTTATTGAAGGTGCAAAATCAAAAATAGCATACGACAGGCTGGAGTTAACCATGACAGAAGATGATTTCATCAGGAGAATGGACTCTCTCCCACCCTTTTCCATCTACAAAGACAACTTTTTTATTACCGGCATTCCACTCAAAAGAGAGATCAGCGGAGAAACAGCCGACGCCAAATTTCAGATCAGTATCCGTCATCGCCTTACAACCAGCCGCTTACCCTTCGATTCGTTCCTCTTCCTGACCTATACACAGAAGTCGTTTTGGAATATCTACCGTAAATCCGCACCTTTCAGGGATAGTAACTACAATCCCGGTATTGGATTGGGAAGATATATAATTGTGAATAATCAGCTCACAGGGGCTGTTTTCCTGCAGCTCGAACATGAATCCAATGGACGCGACGAGGAAGAGTCACGGAGTATCAACTGGATCGGCTTAAGCGGCAAATATTACATCACCTCCAATCTTGCAGTCAGATTCAAGGTCGTCGTGCCTTTCCTGCTGGATGAAACAAACAGCGATATACTTGATTACAGGGGGACAGGTTTTTATTCTGTTGACTACAAGACATCGAACAACCGATGGTGGCTGTCAGGCACTTACAGCCCGAAGAAAAGTGTAAAGGCACTCAATCTCCGGTTGAGTGCCGGCTACAAGATCTCGGACAGATTCAATCAATATATCTTCGGAGAACTGTACAGTGGTACCGGTGACAGCCTGCTCGATTATAAACGAAAAGATCTGCAGATGCGTGCAGGGATCTGTATCAAACCCGCTTTTTTTGATGTGTTTTAATTCGCGGGATGACAATACGAATATGATCGCACGCATTGGAGATAACGCCCTACCCGTTGCTTATGATTTCAGGGTTTGGGGGAAGTATCTCCTGGTGTTGTTGGCTATGCGCACCAGCATCAACATCACCGGCACCTCTACCAGCACCCCCACTGTGGTGGCCAGTGCGGCCCCCGACTCGAGGCCGAAGAGCGAGATGGCTACAGCTACTGCCAGCTCGAAGAAGTTGCTGGCCCCGATCATGCCGGCCGGAGCAGCAACATCATGTGGCAGCTTCCATGCTTTTGCCCATCCATAGGCAATGAAGAAGATCAGCACGGTCTGTATGATCAGCGGGATGGCAATCAGCAGGATATGGAGCGGATTTTGCAGGATGGTGTCGCCCTGGAACGAGAAGAGGATAATCAGCGTGAGTAGCAGTCCCCCCACGGTGATGTGGCTGAATTTTTGGATAAAGACATTGTTGAAGTAGTCGATACCCCGTTTTTTTATCACATAGATGCGTGCGAGCATGCCGGCCAGCAGCGGTACCACCACGAAGAGAATTACCGAGAGGAAGAGCG
>CAYUQE010000147.1:0-4297 GCA_964446805.1 uncultured Proteiniphilum sp.
GTGACAACACACCCCCCGCCAAGGTGACCAATGTGCTCTTCACACCTCAGTACGGCGGTGGCTACTTTACCTATACCGCCCCTGCCGATGAGGATTTCCTCTACGTCAAAGCGGAATATACGATTGATACCGGGGTGAAGATCTCCAAGACCAGCAGCGTCTACTCCGACACGCTCTTTATTGACGGCTTCGGTCAGCAGAAAGAGTATCAGGTGAGCATCTTCTCGGTGGATCGCAACAACAATCATTCCGACCCTGTGGTCATGAAGGTGGTACCCCTGGAGCCAACCACACTGGCCGTGCTGGAGACCGTAAACGTACAGCCCGGATTCTCCTCGCTGGTGATCGACTGGCAGAACGCACAGGAGAAGAATGTCACCATCTTCGTCAACGTGAAGGTGGGCAGCACAGAGGCTACAAAGATCTATGCCTCCAACCTGGCCAAAGACCGCTTCCTGATTGAAGGACTTGAGGGTGAACCCCACCAGGTCACCGTATTCATCAAGGATACCTACGAGAACCAGACAGAAAAGAAGGACTTCGGCCAGATCACCCCTTACATTGATGGTGCCATCTCTAAGAGACAGTGGGGCTTTCTGCGCGACCAGCTGCTTTATGGCAACAGGTGGAACTACGACAGTGATCCCAACCCGTTCAAGCAGGTACCTTACGAGGAGTTCAAGGGTACCTACCGCAAGGACAGCATGCTGAACGCACCGATGTCGTGGGTGGAAGGTCGTATCGAGAAGTTCTGGGACAACGAGTATGACTACGAGCCCAAGCTGAACCTGAACTACTTCAACACGGGTAATATCAGTTACCCCTTCTCTTACTTCATCGACATGGGACGCGAGATCAGGGGCAGCCGCTTCAAAGTGTGGCAACGCAACGCCTGGGGCATGCTCTACGGCGGTGAGAACGTGGAGATATGGGAGATATGGATCAGCGACGACAAGGATGCTACCGACGGTGTCTTCGACGGATGGGAGCTGGTGGGACGCTACCGCATCGTGCAGCCCTCGAACGTGATCGAGGCCCGAAACGAGGCCCGCGATGGCCATGAGTACATCTTCTACCCTGAGAACCCGCAGTTCACCAAGCCTTTCCGCTACCTCCGCTACAAGGGCATCAAAGCCTTCGGTGGTGGTAACTCGGGCTGTACCTCCGAGATCACGATCTTCGGCACCGAAGCCGACGGATCGATCGTCGAGGACCCGCAGACACTCACCGGCGTGGTGGAAGGATGGGAATAATGGCACGGATTAACAATGAAAAATTGAATTAGCATATGAAACATTTCAAATCGATCATCAGAATAGGCATCCTGCTTGTTATAATGGCTCACTACGGTTGTGAGAGCATGGATGACAACTATAAGCAGTATGTGGAGGAGTACAACTACTCCGGCAAGATTGACAGCCTGAGGGTATATCCCGGCTATGAACGGGTGATACTGGCATGGGACAATCCCAAAGATCAGAAGTCGAAGTCCATCCGGATCGTCTACGGCGTGGACAGCACCGTGGTGAACTACGACTCGATGGTGGACTCGGTGAGCATCGAGGGACTGAATGCGGGTACCGGCTATGAGTTCATCGTCTACACGCTCGACGCTCAACAGAACCTCTCCGTGCCTACCTATATCACCGCCTTCCCCGTGTCGCAGGCGTTCGTCGACGGACTCACACCTCCCATGGTGGTGGTGCAGGCGATAGGACCGGACCAGTACATCTCTATCATGGGGACATCCAACGTGCTGATGAAGTTCTCAGGCAATCTGGAGTACACGGTGAACGGCCCCGACGGCTTCACACAGACCGATGAGGTTTATCTGCCCGCATTCATTGGCCAGTCGCAGGTCGACATCCCGGTATCATCGATCGTCCCGCTTCCCTTCCTGCCGGAAGGTGAGTACACCTTCGAGATCAAGGTGTCGGTATATCCGATCATCAGCAACCTTACCTCGGCCGATGAGGTGGTGCTCTCCAACACGCAGACCATCACCGTGGAACCGGTGGTGATCAACCTGATGACCATCCCGGGTACCATCTCCGACCGATACAACACTACCGGCGGTGAGGGTATCGTTAAGGTGATTGACGGCAGCAGCAACTCGAAGTACCTCACCGGCGGGGCGCAGACCTGGATGATGTGGAAGATGGACCGCCAGTTCATCGCTACCTACTACACCCTGGTGTCGGGCAACGATGCGCCCGGCCGCGACCCGAAGGACTGGAAGATTGAAGGTTCGAACGATGGCGTGAACTGGGTTACTATCGATCAGCAGTCCGGCATACTGTTCAGTAACCGCTTCGAGAAGAAGACCTTCCTGATGGCCAACAGAACAGCCTACAGCCACTACAGGATGAATATATCTGCCTACAACCAAACCGGCCTCTTCCAGCTGGCCGAGTGGACGCTCTACTACGACAGCGCCCAGTAGAACAATAACAGATTCACTGTAATCAACAAAGGATAAGCAGGGGAGGAGCGGTAAGCTTTTCTCCTGTTTTTTTGTTAAAGCGATCAGCAATCAGCTAACAGCTATCAGCAATCAGCAATCAGTTGTAAGCTGTAAGCCCTAAGCTATAAGCCTGTAAGCAGTAAGCGGTCAGTTATCTGTAATAAGCAATCAGCAATGAGCTTTTAGGTGAAAGCATGGTGTGGGCAGGGGTTGGGGTTAAATTATTGAGACAGATTTACTAACAAATTCATTTTTTCCGGATACAGTCTTCAATAAATGTTTATCTTTGCATCATAACGACCTGCGGATTAAATATCTAACTCATAATAAATTATTACCATGAAGAGAGAGAAATGGTTTTGGTTGATGCTGCTCCTGGCGGTGGGTGCCATGTTAATTATCAGTTGCGAAGAAGTGGAGGAGGAGGAGAAACAGGAGGAGGAGTTGCTGGATGCTTCCAGACCGGTTTTCGGTGACCCTACAAAAGAATTGCCAACGAACAGCGCATTAATCATTGGTTCAGAATGGCGAGGGGCAGTGGATAGTTTTTCTTTGGTTGTTAAATTTGGCACATCTGATTGCGTATTTGAAAGATATCATTATTCTAGTGCCGACAAAGATTCCCTCGTGAAATATGCATACAACTTCGAATATCCAACCCTTGAACTGACACTGGAAAATGATACCTCGATTGTGGTAATCGGAACAGTGAAGGACCGTGTTTCCAGATATGAATTGACATTCGTGGATGCCAATGATTCAACCGTGTGGATTCTGGTGGAGACCCGCATTTAGAAATTTGTATTTAATGATAAGTGTTCAGCTATCATCATTCATCAATAAGAGCGCCCCGAGAGATCCGGCTGTTTTTTGCTGTTATTCATTAAGGAAAAATTTCCTCAATTGAAAGATAGTGCTTATCTTTGCACCTGTGATCAGCAAGGTCACGGAAGACGGGCGGGATCACAGATGCCGGATCGTTTGTTTTAGGTGCACCTGTCGGGTGATCATCCGACCCAGTTTTATTTTTAGGTTATCAGCTCATGAACTATTTTACTCCGACGGAGGCTGCCGATGCTTTCAGGCAGGCAGCCATCCATAAATCGAAAAGATCCTTTCCGGCATTTGCGCTTATGGCTGTGATGGGAGGTGCCTTCATTGCCTTCGGCGGACTGCTGACGGTGATGGTGGCGGGCGGCATGCCGGGCGTGGCTGTGGCTAACCCCGGACTGGTGAAGCTGATGGCGGGAACACTCTTCCCCGTGGGACTGATCATGGTGGCGGTGACCGGCGTCGATCTCTTCACCAGCGACTGTGCAGGGTTCACCTTTCCGCTGATGCGGAAGGAGCTGACGCCCGGACGTGTGGTCGCTCTGCTGGTGGTATCTTACCTGTTCAACTTCATCGGGACGCAGGGGATCGCTTATCTTCTGTCGGCTAACCTGGGGATGTTCGACTCCGCGCCGTGGCAATCTTATTTGCATAACTTATCGGAAGCAAAAGTGAATCAGGCGTTCATGCCGGTCTTCGTGAAGGGGATCGGAGCGAACTGGCTGGTATGCCTCGGCATGTTCATGGGATATGCTGCGAAGGATATTGCGGGAAAAGCGATCGGGATATGGATCCCGGTGATGCTGTTCGTGGCGCTGGGCTATGAACACTCCATCGCGAACATGTTCTTTATCCCGGCAGCGATCTACTCGGGTGCAGAAATTACCTGGGGTGCTTTCCTGCTACAGAACCTGCTGCCGGCGACGCTGGGAAACATCATCGGAGGAATGGGGCTGGTTGGAGCGGTGTATGGATATCTGTATCTGAAGAAATAGTAGTCAG
>CAYUQE010000148.1:0-4275 GCA_964446805.1 uncultured Proteiniphilum sp.
AATAGCGCCGATGGTACTGCACACAAGTGGGAGAGTAGGTAGCCGCCGTTCTTTATAGAAGCCCTCAGGAGAAATCCTGGGGGCTTTTTGTTGTGCCCGGGGGGATCGTAATGCTTCTCCATCGCACAAAAAAAAGGTTGCCAAATATGGCAACCTTTCTGCAGGTTAATAAGCGTCAGGTGACAGTGTCACTGTACCGGTTCAAGGTATTGTGCATAGCAGTAACCCTCTTCACCATCATTGTCCCGCACCAACCACCAGAGGTCGTTGGCTTTGCTGATCAGGGTGATGATATCATCTTTTTCTGCTTTACCCACGATAGGCTGGTCTGTTCCCGGACCTTTGCGGATGTTAAGGCGGCTTTCTTTCGTAACCACTTTTACCTTTCCTCCATCAGACACCGCTGTCTTCACATTCAGCAGCACATCGTTACTTCTGAATTGCGGATCGATACGCTGGTAGAGTTCCCACATCTGGTCCTTGATGGCGGCTGCGGGTACCTCTCCGTCGATTTTCAGTATGCTCCCTGCATCATTTACGAGCAGGTTATTGGCCCGGGCCAGTTGAATCAATTCCTTATACTTTTCTGTCAATGTCATCTCTTTTTATTTTTTTACGGTAAGGTTGTTCACGATCTGGAGAGGGTTCAATGCATTTAATTTCTGCATGAGGGTGGGAAGATCTCTTTCTCTGATCTCACCGGTGAGCGTGATCACACCATCCTTTACAGCAGCAGTCACTTTTGCGTGATCCTTCAGTGCATCAGCCAGAGCAACATTGATCGCTGCATCGAGCGTACTGTAATCGGGTGCCGGGGGAATCACTTCAATCTGGTTCACTACCGACTTCACATTCTCTATGGCGGCCACGGCACTCTCAGCAGCTGCCTTTGCCGCATCGTCTTCCACAATACCGGTCAGCGTGGCTATCTGTTCCTGTACGGTTACCACCACCCCTGCCAGTGCGGGATCGGCCATCAATACTTCCTGTGCAGCAGTTTGCACATCTGCGTCTTTCACTTTTTTACACGATGACACACTCATGCCGAGTGCCAGGATCAATGTAATTGCTGTCATGAATCGAAATGCTTTCATCGTTCTTCTTTTTTAAATTTAACGTTTTTGTTAATCTGTTTACACATCACATATCCATAGAACACTTAGGTAATAGAAAAGTTTTCAATAGCTCCTGAAAATAAGCCGTTGTCGCATTAATCCTCAGAATATTGAGGTGTACTTGTGGCAGTAGGGTTTTGTTCCCTTGTGTGCATAATACTGCTGGTGATAATTCTCTGCCTTCCAGAAAGTGGATGCCGGTTTTAACATGGTTGCCACGTTATACCCCTTTCCGGTTAGAAGGTGGATATACTTCTCCGCAATCTCTTTCTCCATTTGGGTGGAATAAAAAATGCAGGAGAGGTACTGTGGGCCGATATCGGGTCCCTGGCCGTTGACCTGCGTAAAATCGTGCGTTTCAAAAAAGAGTTTCACCATCTCCTCATAGGTGGTGACAGTGGGGTCGAAAATCACTTCAGTGGTCTCCAGATGGCCTGTATTCTTTTGACATACCTGCTCATAGGTGGGATTATTAACATGCCCGCCCATAAAGCCTACGCTGGTCTTCTTGACACCGGGAGCCTTCATGAAGAAATATTCGGTACCCCAGAAACATCCCGAGGAAAAATAGACCTTGTTGGTTCCTTCCTGACTGGCGGGGATAAACTTAAGTGAGATGGAGTTGACACAGTGACGTGTCTGTTTGGGGGTGAATCCTTCACCCAGGAAAACATGTCCCAGATGTGCCCCGCAGTTATTACAGATTATTTCAGTGCGGCGACCGTCGGCATCCTGCACACGCTTCACGGCTCCTTCAATCTCATCATCGAAGGAGGGCCACCCGCATTGTGCATCAAACTTATCGGATGACCGGTACAACGCTGCATCACACCTTTTACAGAGATATACGCCTTCCGCCATGTTATTTTCGTACTCACCGGTGAATGGCTTCTCTGTTCCTTTGTGAACGATGACCTTTTCTTCCTCTGGCGTTAATTGATTGAATTGCATAGTTTTAAAATTATTGATAGTTGTTTTCTTCTGGTTTTCCTGGGCACACATGCTTAAAAACAAGCCAGTGAACAGGATCAACCCATATATTCGTTTCATCGTTTCATTGTTTTGTTCATTTCTATTTGCTAAAGATACCGTCTGAAAGCATAACGCTTTCTCCGTTTCAGGTAATGTAGATCAGTGTCATTGGCAAACGCTTCACGTTCAAACCCGATCTCCAAGTATGCCTGGTAACGTTTCCCGTAACGGATCCATCGGAGGAGCCATTCAGTGATGTACCAAACGTAGAAGCCAACCACCCACAACTCCATCATCTGACGGGTATGGATCGCCTCGTGATTGAGCACGCGCCTATCGAGCGCCTTATACTCTTTCCTCGCGAAGATGATCCCGCACAGGTTGATTGCCCTGAACCCTTTTACCGGCAGATAGTTGGAATAGATAATTTTCATACGATTGACCCCTTTTCAGAAGCTTTATTCAAATCAAAGATAGGAACATTCCATGAAATTCGTAACTTTGCATCCTTAAAAATAGATAATGTAAAAAAGAAGTAACATGGATCAGATTTTTTCTTCAGATATGCCTTTTAAAGTGGCCGACATCACGTTGGCTGACTTCGGACGCAAAGAGATTGAGATAGCCGAGCATGAGATGCCCGGTTTGATGGCCGTACGTAAGAAGTATGCCGCTGACAAACCGTTGAAAGGTGCCCGCGTGATGGGATCATTACATATGACCATCCAGACGGCGGTGCTGATTGAGACCTTGGTTGAGCTGGGTGCCGATGTGCGGTGGGCCAGCTGTAATATTTTCTCCACACAGGATCATGCCGCCGCCGCCATCGCTGCTGCAGGCATCCCTGTCTATGCCTGGAAGGGCGAATCGCTCGAGGAGTACTGGTGGTGCACGGAGATGGCACTTCGTTTCCCCGGTGGTGAAGGACCCCATCTGATTGTGGACGATGGAGGTGATGCGTCGCTGCTGGTACATATAGGTTACCAGGCTGAGAATGATGCCGCCACCATCGACAGGAAGGGTGCCAATCGCGAGGAACAGGTAATCCTGGATACGCTGCATCGTATTCTGAAGGAAGATGATCAACGATGGCACAGGACTATCACCGCATTGAAGGGTATCTCGGAGGAGACCACTACCGGTGTGCACCGTCTTTATCAGATGCTGGAAAGAGGTGAGTTGCTGGTTCCCGCCATCAACGTGAATGACTCGGTGACAAAGTCGAAATTCGATAACCTTTATGGCTGTCGCGAGTCACTCGCCGACGGCATCAAGCGTGCTACCGATGTGATGATCGCCGGCAAGGTGGTGGTCGTGCTAGGTTATGGCGATGTGGGCAAGGGTTGTGCCCATTCGATGCGAAGCTACGGAGCCCGTGTGATTGTCACCGAGATTGATCCTATCTGTGCACTGCAGGCAGCCATGGAGGGTTACCAGGTGACCACCATGGAGGAGGCGGTGAAGGAGGGGAACATCTTCGTCACCACCACCGGTAACCGCGATGTGATCACCATTGAGCATATGCAGCAGATGAAAGACCAGACCATCGTCTGTAATATCGGTCATTTTGACAATGAGATACAGGTGGAGAAGCTGTTCACCTTCCCCGGTATTCAGCATCTCAACATCAAACCACAGGTAGACAAGTATACTTTCCCTGCAGGTAATTCCCTTTTTCTACTGGCAGAAGGACGGCTGGTGAACCTGGGCTGTGCTACCGGACACCCCTCATTTGTGATGAGTAACTCATTCACAAATCAGACACTGGCGCAGATTGATCTCTGGAAGAACAATTATGAGGTGGGTGTCTATCGTCTCTCCAAAGAACTCGATGAAGAGGTTGCCAGGCTCCATCTTGAACAGATAGGTGTGAAGCTGACCACGCTCACGCAGAAGCAGGCCGACTATCTGGGTATTTCTGCAGCAGGTCCTTTCAAACCGGAGCATTACAGGTATTGAACAGCGGTCAGCGTTCGGCACTTTGAATTATGATCGCAAAAGCAATTAGTTATGAATCGTTTATCCGTAAGCGGTTAAAATAAATAGGATTTAATCCTATTAACAGTTGCAAATATAAAATAAACGTTTTATCTTTGCACTCGCTTTTGAAAGAAGGCATTTAGGCTGATTCGCTAGCTCAGCAGGTAGAGCACATCCCTTTTAAGGATGGGGTCCTGGGTTCGAGCCC
>CAYUQE010000149.1:0-4242 GCA_964446805.1 uncultured Proteiniphilum sp.
TCTTTATATACTTCAAGATATTGTTGGTAATGATAATCCCATAGATTGTTGTAGGAGGGTTCAAATGATTCTAGCGCGGTTGAATTTCGAACGATATGGCGCATTTCCTTCTTGTCCTTTACCAATCCTGCTGCTTTTGCCTGCAAAAGAATGTTTCCCATTGCCGTTGCTTCTGAAGGACCTGCAATCACCGGCAGGCCAATGGCGTTTGCGGTAAACGAATTCAACATGTTGTTCTTGGATCCTCCACCAATAATATGGAGTGTTTCGATTGGAGAAGCAGCCAATTTTTGCAATTTTTCCAACGTCTGTTTATAGCGGAATGCCAGACTCTCATAGATACACCGGGCAATCTCACCCATCTGTTGTGGTATATATTGATTTGTTTTCCCACAGTAATTCTGAATGGCACCGATCATTGAAGGAGGGCTTGCAAAACAGGGTGAATCGGGATTGATAAAACATTGGAAGGGAGCAGACTGCTTTGCTTCAGCTACTATTTCATCGTAAGTGACCGGAGTGACTTTATCCCACTCCTTTTTACATTGTTCAATCAGCCACATGCCGCAAATATTCTTCAATAGTCGAATCGAACCGTCTGCCCCGCCTTCATTCGTAAAGTTAAGTGTATAGGTCTCCTCGTTAATCACCGGCTCTTTTGATTCAATACCCATTAACGACCAGGTGCCGGAACTCAGGTAGGCGAAATTTTCATTCTCTGCGGGTACGGCCAATACTGCTGATGCCGTATCATGGCCTGCTACTGCTACTACCGAGATATCGTTCAGGCCGGTTAAATGCTGTACCGAATCGGATATATTCCCTATCACCACTCCTGAAGAAACGATGGGTGCAAAATGATTGTTGCTCAGCTGCACTGCTTCAAGCAAAGTGGGATCGAACTCCTTCGTAAAGGGATTGATCAACTGGGAGGTGGATGCAATGGTCTGTTCGGTGACCATCTTTCCCGTAAGCAGGTAGGACAATGCGTCCGGCATAAATAAAATCTTATCAATAACGGGATAAATAGAACTGTTTTCTTTCAGTTGCGTATCCAGTTGGAAAAGAGAGTTGAAATTCATAATCTGAATGCCGGTCCTCCGGTACAGATCCTCTTTGGGTATTTTGGAGAAGAAACGTTCTGGTGCTCCTAAAGTGTGTGAGTCCCTGTAACAATAAGGCATTCGTAAAGGCTCCCCATCTTTTCCGAAACAAACAAAATCCACACCCCAGGTATCGATTCCCACGGAAATAATATGCAATCGCCGCGATTTAACCTCTTTCAGTGATTCAATGATTTGATCATATAAATAGAGTAGGTCCCAATACAGGCGACCGTTCACTTCAATCATTGGATTGGGGAAACGATTGACTTCTTCCAGTTCCAACCCGTTAATCCCTATGCTCCCCAAAATGGCTCTGCCACTGCTCGCCCCTAGATCGATCGCTAAAAAATAATTTAAATTGCCTTCATTCATGATGAGGTTAAATAAGCGGTTTTCAAAAGATTGTTTGCAAACGTACAGTTTAAATCAGATTTCTACAATGAAATAAATGATTTAATGACTATGTTTTTTGATATTATTTCCATGACTGACGGAATATCAAAAATAATATCAAAAATGATAGCTAAAAAATCAATTATTAAACCGGAGCCTGCTATAAATTGAATACATTTGCCGGTAAAATGAAGCGAACTATTTTGAGAAGAATCAGCATGTTTTTTGACTAATATGGATATCTTTGTATGAGTCATCGTTTCATCCTACAGGTTGAGAAACGCTTAAAACATTCATAAATGGCAGATATAGTAATCATGCCCAAACAGGGGCAGTCGGTGGAGAGTTGTATCATTACGGAGCTAAAAAAGAAAAAAGGGGACAGTGTGAAGAAGGGAGACGTATTGTTCACCTATGAAACCGACAAAGCCTCCTTCGAGGAAGAATCGCCTGCTGAGGGCGTTGTGCTGGCATGTTTTTATGAAGAGGGTGATGAAGTACCCGTGTTGGAGAACATGATGGTCATCGGACAGCCCGGTGAGGATTACTCATCGCAGGTAAGTGGAAGCCACCCGGCAGATCAGAAAGACGACCCCGTCGCTCAGGACGGAGTAAAAGGTAATGACAAAGCGGGGAAGGTCAACCCCGTAGGCGATAACAGTGCTGTCCGGGAAGTAAACACTTCCGCTTCATCAGCACTGTTCATCTCACCGCGTGCCAGGAAACTGGCAGACAAGGAAGCTGTGGATATCCTACAGATCACGGGTAGTGGCCCCAAAGGGCGTATTATTGAAAGAGACATAGAGGCATTTCTGCAGAATCGTCCAAAGATGACTCCCCTGGCCAGGAAACTTGCCTCTGTACAGGGTACACAGCCGCAGACAATCGGTACGGGGCTGGCCGGAACAGCCAGAGCGTCGGATCTGGCGGCACCATTAAATACCATATATGGTTTGGATTACGAGGATAAGAAGATATCCAATATCCGTAAGTTGATAGCCAAAACAATGCATGCCTCCCTGCAGAACTCGGCACAGCTTACCCATCATCTGGGTGCTGATGCACGAGGCATTCTCGATCTGCGCCGGAAAGCGAAAGCGGCATTTGAAGCCGGGAAGCTGACTGTGAATATCACGTTGAACGATATGGTCTGTTTTGCGGTTATTAAAGCACTGAAAAAATACCCCGGCGTAAACACTCATTTTCTGGGTGATAGTGTTCGTTATTTCAATAAGGTCCACTTAGGGCTGGCTGTCGATACCGAGCGTGGTTTGATGGTGCCTGTAGTACGCAATGCGGACGATCTCTCCCTCACCGGCCTGGCTGCGCAGTTCAAGGAGATGGCTGCAGCCTGCAGGAACGGCAGTGTCAACCCTGATATCCTTTCTTCTGAAGCGGGTACATTTACCGTCTCAAACCTGGGAAACTACGGTGTGGAGATGTTTACCCCTGTGATCAACCTTCCTCAATCGGCTATTCTGGGGGTCAACACCATCGTTCCGCGTCCCAAAGACCTGGGCGACGGTGTCTATGCGTTTGTTCCCTATATCGGTCTTAGCTTAACTTATGACCACCGCTCGCTGGATGGTGGTGAAGCTACTCGTTTTCTGAAACAGATTGCCACCGAGATTGAAACGTTGGAAATGGAATGGTGAGATGAAATTAAAAGTTAAAAGTTAAGAATTAATTGCTGAATGCTGAATGCTGATAGCTGATAGCTGATTGCTTACAACATAAAAACTGACGACAAAAAAATAGTTACAATTATGATAGACTTACTGATTATCGGTGGCGGCCCTGCCGGATACGTAGCTGCAGAGAGAGCCGGGCATGAAGGGCTGAATGTGGTGCTGTTCGAGAAAAAAGCAATGGGGGGCGTCTGCCTGAATGAGGGGTGTATTCCTACCAAAACGCTCCTCTATAGTGCCAAGATATATGAAAATGCGCTTCATGGCGATCAATATGGTGTCTTTGGGGATAATATCCGTTTCGATTACGGGAAGATGCTCTCCCGCAAAAAGAAGGTAGTCCGCAAACTGGTCTCCGGCGTGGAGAGCAAGATGAAAACCAATAAGGTGACAGTGGTGAAAGGGAATGCCATCATCAATGGTCGCTCAACTGAAGGGATTGAGGTTACCTGCAACGATGAAAAATATCTTGGCAGGAACCTGCTTGTCTGCACCGGCTCTGAAGCTTCTGTACCTCCCATCCCCGGTCTGAAGGAGGCTGGAGAGGTGATTCTTACCAACCGTGAGATCCTGGAGATGGAAACACTGCCTCAATCACTCGTTGTAATTGGTGGTGGGGTGATAGGAATGGAGTTCGCCAGCTTCTTCAATAGTCTGGGGACAAAAGTGACGATCGTGGAGATGCTTCCCGAGATATTGGGAGGACTTGATTTCGAGATATCAGCCATGCTGCGTGAGATCTATACCAAAAAAGGGATCACATTTAACCTGAATGCAAAAGTGGTGAAGGTGGAAGGCAACAGGGTCGTGTTTGAGAAGGAGGGTGAAACAGAGAGTGTGGAAGGTGAAAAGATACTGTTAAGTGTCGGTCGCCGCCCGGTCACACAGGACTTCGGACTGGAGAACCTGGGTGTGGAGCTGCTGAAAAACGGCATCAAGGTGGACGAGAAGATGCGTACCAATGTACCCGGTGTCTTCGCTGCTGGTGATGTGACCGGTTTTTCACTGCTCGCACATACGGCAAGCCGTGAGGGTGAGGTGGTGGTCAACAACCT
>CAYUQE010000150.1:0-4226 GCA_964446805.1 uncultured Proteiniphilum sp.
GGGATACCATTGTTGGTAAACAGTGAGGGATCTTCAATCTCCACGTTCTCTGTAAAATCGAGACGTAGCATCGAGAAACGAATGTCTGTTTCATGCTGGTACTCTCTTTCAAAGGTTTTCAACAGCGCGCTGGTGGCACGGTTACCCTGCCATGCACCTACGGCATTGATTTCATCCTGCAGGTCGGAAGGTTCCATCGCGCTGAGCAGGAAGGTCATTCCACCCCATGTCTGCGTATCTACACCTTCGTAACGCACGGGGAAGATCATCTCTGTCGATTTGTGATTGTCTGCCTTGAAGAGATTGGCATAGACCGGATCGAGCTGGTAGTTCACTGCCAGCACCTTCTTACTGTAGGTGATGCTTTCAGTGTATTTATTTACCGATATATAGGTCTCCGCATTGAGGTAAAGGCGTGAGAGCAGCGCCCAGTTGGCTGCTTTATGCGCACGTCCGTAATGGGATGCATTGTAACCGGTGAATGGATCAAGCATGTCCGCCTCACAGGCAAGCAGTTCCTTCTCGATATAGTCGAACAGATCTACAGCCATGATTTGTGGGGGAAGGGTACTTCCCACGGGACTCTCTTCATTGACGAAAGGTACGTTTCTGAACATGTCAAGCAGGTAATAATAGGCCAGCGCGCGATGAAAACGTGCTTCAGCCCTGTAGCTGACAATCGTTGCCTGATCGGTGGCGCTCACATTTCTGCCGTTGAGCACCTCTTCGGTAGTCTCTCTCAAAAAGGCATTGGCCAGGTTGATCTGGTAGTAGAGCCGATAGTAGAACCCCTTGATAAAAGAGTTGTTCGATGTCCATGTATTATAGTTGAGATCAGGGATACCCACATCATTCCATGCACAGTGTGCCTCATCGGTAGGTAGCTGCTGCAGGTTCCACAACCCTCTGAGGAAGGAGGCCTGGCTGCCGCCATCCACCCCTGCCACGTCGGGATCACCATCACCACCACTGTTGCCACTGACGGCCAGACCTGCATAGATCTTTGCCAGTAGCTCCTGGTAGGGTCCTAATTCACTTCCGAAGACCACTTCCGATACCAGCTCTTCCTTATCGAGGGGTATGGTGTTCAGATCGTCCACGCAGGAGGTGATTCCTCCCGTCATCAGGGTGATTGCAACGATCAATAGAAATATATGTTGTACTGTTTTCATATGAATCAAGAATTAAAAATTTAAACTGAACCCCAGGATAAATACACGTGGGTGCGGATAGATATTGTTGTCAATACCGTTATTGGTGAATTCAGGGTCAAGACCGTCATAGTTTGAAATCACCAGCGGATTCTGAACAGTGAGATAAACCCTTCCCGATTGTTGTTCATCCAACAACTGATCGAAATTATAACCAAGTGAGATGTTATCCATCTTCATGAAGGATGCATTCTGGATATAATGACTCGATAGATAATGTACCGCTTCGAAATTGGTGATTGTAGCACTGTTCACCCTGTTCTTTAACCATCCTGAGGGGTCGAAGGTGGTATTTCTCGATTCTCTGTTCGACTGGATATTGTTGTAGGCATAGTTGCCAATGTTGCCACGCAGGGAGAAATTCAGATCCCAGTTTTTGTAGGATAGTTGAGAGGATAATCCCATGAAAAGATCGGGAGCGGCATTTTTATAGGGGATCAGATCATTCTCATTGATCGCCCCATCGGCATTCTGATCTACATAGACCCCTTCGATAGGTAAACCTTCGTTGTTATACACCTGCTCATATACATAGAATGAACCGGCGGGATAATTGACTGCATGGATGGCGATGTTGTTGCCCGTACCTCCGTCGATACCGCCAAAGCGTACACCTACATAGTTGGGGTCATCGTTAATGGTCAGCTTGGTGATTCTGTTCTGGTTATAGGTCACGTTATAGCTCAGGCTCCAGTTCCAGTCTTTGCTGACAACAGGTCGTCCGGTGATGGTGAATTCAACACCCTTGTTTTCGAGCTCTCCCACGTTTGTGAGGAGTTGATTGCTGAAGTTAGTACCCGCAGCGATACCTACCGTATTGAGGAGGTCTGTTGTCTTCCGGTAATAGAGATCAAAAGCGCCGGTGATACGGTTGTTCAGGAAGCCGTAATCCAAACCGGCATTGTAGGTGGTGGTCTCCTCCCATTTCAGGTTCTGGTCATATGCCAGGGGACGAATCAGTGAGATCATCTGGTCACCGAAGAAATAGTTGGCACCCGCCTGGCTGTAACTGTAGCGTCCCATCCAAGGATAATCACCACTGCCCAGGTTCTGTTGTCCCGTGACTCCGTAACCTAATCGCAGTTTCAGGTCAGACATCACGCCGCCGGCATCTGCCATGAATGGCTCGTTGATGATTTTCCATGCAAAAGCAGCAGAGGGGAACAGGCCCCACTTGTTGTCGGGGCTGAATCGTGAAGAGCCGTCGTTTCTCATGGTGAGTGTCAATAGATAGCGATTCAGTAGCGAGTAGTTTAAACGACCAAAGAAGGAAACCACAAAGCTCTCGGTGGAGTAATCGTTCCCCTCCTTGTAAAATTCATTTCCTGTTTCGGTGGCCTTGGCAACAGAATAGGGATAGGTGTTGTCCGACTCGTTATAAAACCGCTGCCATGAGTAACCACCCATTGCATCGAAACGATGTACGCCAAGCTCTTTGGTGTAATTCAGGTAGAAATCAAGGAGCGTGTTGCTCTTAAACTGGCTGTAGGTGGAGTTCTCTCCCCATCCTGACTTGTAGTTGCCCCAGGTATAACTCATGGGTGAGTTGTCGTCAATAACTACATCCCCCTCACTTTTCGAAATATCGTATCCTAAGTTAAGATTGGCTCTTAATGCTTCGAGGAATGGCATTCTGTAATCGAGCTGAATATTGCCAATACTCCTCATCACCTTCGAGTTGTCATGTTTCTGCATGAGGATGGCAAGCGGGTTGGCCAAGGCGATATCGATGGGTGATCCGTCGGCCTTCAGTGTCATATGATAGCCGTTGCCATAGCGAGAGGGTGTCTGCGCGTAAATCGGCATGGTGGGGTCAAACTGTGTAGCAGAACTGATAGAACCCTGGTCTGCAAAACGGTTGGTATTGTACATTCCCCTGGCGTTCATCTGCACCCTGAGATGATCATCAAAAAAGCTGGGTGAGAGGTTCACACTGCCGGTATATCTCTCCAGATTGGAGGTCTTGAGGATCCCGTTTTCATGGGTATAACCAACAGAAACACGATAAGGCAGTGTCTCAATAGCTGTGCCGGAGAGACTGATGTTGTGGTCGGTACTTACCGCTGTCCTGAAAATCTGATCCTGCCAGTTTGTCTCGGTATTTCCCAAGGCGGCAGCCTGCTGGCTCTCTTCACCGAAGGAGTTGATCACATAATTCCTGAAAGTGGGTGCATCCATCACATCTACTGCTCCTGTTCTGTTACTTACAGATACATTTCCGTTATAGGATAATCTCACTTTTCCAGAGTGACCTTTCTTGGTAGTAATGATAATTACTCCGTTTGAGGCGCGAGAACCGTAGATGGCGGTTGCAGAGGCATCCTTCAATACGGTAAATGTTTCGATGTCGTTTGAGTTGATGGTGCTTAGCGGGTTGGACATACCGCTTACGCCGGTGGCATTATCTACCGGCACACCATCGATCACGATGAGCGGATCGTTGCTGGCCGACATGGAGGAGCCTCCACGTATGCGTATACTTGAGGATGATCCGGGTGCTCCACCGCTGGAAATCACACTCAGACCGGCAACCTGTCCTGCAAGCAGATCGGAAGGGGATGTTGCAAGACCTCTGTTCAACTTCGAAGCATCTACTGCTACAACTGAGCCGGTGGCGTCATCTTTCCTGACTGTTCCATATCCAATCACCACCAGTTCCTCGAGCAATTCAGTGTCTTCCTCCAGCACAATCTGGATACTTGTTCTGTTGCTGATTGCAATGGTTTGTGGCCTGTAGCCGATGTAACTAACCTCAAGCACACCATCGGCCGGAGCCTGAAGCACAAAGTTACCATCATAATCGGTAACTGTTCCAGATGAGGTTCCCTGTATCAGAATATTGGCACCTATGATTGGTTCACCACTTATATCCGTCACCGTTCCCCGCACATTTATCGTCCTACCCGTTTGGGCGCTGAGCGATAAAACCATTAACATGCCCAATAACAGTGTCATCAGGGACGCTTTCGTACTTTTTTTTACATTTAAATACATGTTGTTAACTTTATAAGATTA
>CAYUQE010000151.1:0-4191 GCA_964446805.1 uncultured Proteiniphilum sp.
CTGCGTTACGGCATGCCCATCGACCAGGTGATCAAGCTGGTATCGGGACTGGAGCTCGACAGTGAGACCATCAACACCTGGAAGAACGGTGTGGAGCGGGCACTGAAGAAATACCTGCCCAGTGAGACGGAAGCGAAAGGGCAGAAATGTCCTGTCTGTGGACATGAGACCCTGGTTTACGAGGAGGGGTGCCTGAAGTGCCGCAACTGCGGCGCTTCGAAGTGCGGGTGACCAGACCGTGTGACGACTCCTGTGCTATCGGGATAGCGGATATTTAATAAGAATGACAGCGATGCAGTAATGATGTGTCGCTGTTTATTTTTCTGTTTTATGCACTTTTTCTCCGCTCAATTTGTATTTTTGCCTAATGAACGATATCTATCATACCATCAAACATCCCGGTGAGGGCCAGATCACCGAGAAGAAGAGCAAGTTTATCTCGCACATCTTTCCGGTGAAAAGCGCTGAGGAGGTAAAAATGATAGTGGAGGCACATCGCAAAAAATATTACGATGCACGGCATGTCTGCTGGGCCTATATGTTGGGGTGGGAGCGGGAGCAGTTTCGTTCGAACGACGATGGGGAGCCGTCGGGCACGGCCGGCAAGCCCATTCTGGGGCAGATCAACGCGGCGGAGCTGACCGATGTGTTGATCCTTGTGGTACGCTATTTTGGCGGCACGCTACTGGGTACCGGCGGACTGATCAAAGCTTACAAGGAAGCGGCCGCGGCCGCGGTAGCCGATGTAGTGATCATTGAAAAGACGGTGGATGATGGGATCGATATCCGTTTTGAATACCCGTTGTTAAATGATGTGATGCGCGTGTTGAAACAGTTCGAAGAGGTGCATTGGACCCAGGATTTCAGGGAGAGCTGCCAAATGCGACTGCAGATACGCCGTTCACTCTCTTCCCAACTGAGGGAGATGCTCTCGTCGGTTTACGGCGTTGAAATTATTTAATCCGTTAACTAGGTTTGTAGGTTCGTAGGTTAGTAAGTTGGAAGGTTGGTACCGCTGCCCGTACGGCACACACTACAAAAATAGCTTAATAAATAAGGAATTTCTGAAATAATTGTAGTTGCAGCCACAAAATTACTACTTTTGCACCCTGAATGTGAAGTAGCTCACATACAACAGATAGACGAAAAAGCATTTGAATGGAAAAGAACCTGGTCATTGTAGAGTCCCCTGCGAAAGCAAAAACGATAGAGAAGTTTCTGGGCAAGGATTTTCATGTCATGTCCAGTTACGGACATATCCGTGACCTGAAGAAGAAAGATTTCAGCATTGACATTGAAGATAATTTCAGGCCTATTTACGAAGTGCCTGCCGACAAGAAGAAAGTTGTTGCAGAGCTGAAAGCCGCCGCCAAGAATGCCGAGACCGTCTGGCTCGCCTCGGATGAGGACCGCGAGGGAGAGGCTATCTCCTGGCATCTGTTCGATGCATTGAGCCTTAAAGAAGAGAATACCCGACGCATTGTCTTTCATGAGATCACCAAGAACGCGATCCAGGAAGCGATCAAAACACCCAGAAAAATAGACCAGCACCTGGTAGATGCACAGCAGGCACGCCGTGTGCTGGACCGGATAGTGGGTTTTGAACTCTCTCCCATACTGTGGAGGAAGATCAAGCCAGCCCTCTCTGCCGGCCGTGTACAATCGGTCGCCGTACGTCTTATCGTGGAGCGGGAGCGGGAGATACAGAATTTCAAGTCTGAGGCTGCCTACAGGATCGTAGCCCTCTTCACCAAAGAGGAGAACGGACAGCAGTATGAGCTCAAGGCGGAGTACAACAAGCGGCTCAAGAGCAAGGTGGAAGCGCTGGCGCTGCTGGAGAAGCTGAAGACAGCTCAGTACTCCATCGATGATGTCTCCACCAAGCCGGCCAAGAAATCACCTGCAGCACCCTTCACCACCTCCACCCTGCAGCAGGAGGCGTCACGCAAGCTGGGCTTTTCAGTGGCGCAGACGATGATGGTGGCACAGCGGCTCTATGAATCGGGGAAGATCACCTATATGCGTACTGACTCGGTCAACCTCTCCGGGTTGGCCATTGGCACCGCCAAGACGGAGATCTACGATCAGTATGGGGAGAAATATCACCAGGTACGACAATATACCACCAAGTCGAAAGGAGCACAGGAGGCACATGAGGCGATCCGTCCCACCTACATCAGTGAGCATGAGGTGCCGGGTTCGGCACAGGAAAAACGGCTTTACGAGCTGATATGGAAACGCACCATCGCCTCCCAGATGGCCGATGCCGAACTGGAGCGTACGATCGCCAACATTGCGATCTCCAATGCCGAGGGTAAATTTGTGGCCAACGGTGAAGTGATCAAGTTCGACGGATTCCTGCGTGTCTACCTTGAGGGTACGGACGAGGAGAACGGAGAGAATGATGAAGGCATGCTTCCTCCCATGAGAAAAGGAGAAGCATTGGAGATGATTGAGACCACCGCCACGGAGCGCTTTACGCAGCGTCCTGCTCGATATACGGAAGCAGCGCTTGTACGCAAGATGGAAGAACTGGGTATCGGCCGTCCTTCCACCTATGCCCCTACCATCTCCACCATCGTGAACCGTGAGTATGTAGAGAAAAGGATCGTGGAGGGTGTAGAGAGAACCTATAATATTCTGACACTCAAGAAAGGGAGTATCAAAGATAGTGACAAGACCGAGATTGTCGGTGCCGATAAAAACAAGCTCGTGCCTACCGATATTGGGATGGTGGTGAATGATTTCCTGGTGGAGTACTTCTCGGCGGTGATGGATTTTAACTTTACCGCGAAAGTGGAGAAAGAGTTTGATGAAATAGCCGAAGGAAAAGCACCGTGGAGTCAATCGATTGCCAACTTTTACAAGAAGTTCCATCCCATTGTGGAGGAGACAACGCAGATGCGTATCGAACACAAGGTGGGTGAAAGGGTACTGGGTATCGACCCTAAAACGGGTCGCCAGGTATCGGTGAAGATTGGTCGTTACGGTGCCATGGCACAGATAGGTGTCTCGGAAGAAGAGGAGAAGCCTCAGTTCGCCTCACTGCAGAAATCGCAATCCATTGAGACGATCACCCTTGAAGAGACACTCAGACTGTTCGATCTGCCACGAAACCTGGGCACGTTCAGGGAGACTGAGGTAATCATCGGTGTTGGTCGCTTTGGCCCCTATGTACGTCATAACAATAAGTTCGTTTCCCTGCCCAAGGATGTGGATCCGCTGGAGATACAACTTGATGAAGCGATTCTGTTGATCGAAGCCAAGGAGAAGAAAGACAGCGAGAAGATCATCAAATCGTTCGAGGAAGAACCCGACCTGCAGGTGTTGAACGGTCGTTACGGTCCCTACATCGCCTTTAATAAATCGAACTATAAGATTCCAAAGAGCAAGCAGCCCGGTGAGCTGACACTGGATGATTGTCGCCAGCTCATTGCTGAGGCGGATAAGGAGAATGAGGGTAAGCCGGCAAAGAGAAACCGGAAGACGCCAGCGAAGAAGTCCACCGCAAAGAAATCTACTGCCAGTAAGACAAGCAGCAAGGCCACCACAGCGAAGAAAAAAACCGCCAAGGGTGCAACGGCTCAAAAATCCACATCCAAGGCGACAGCAGCAACGAAATCAGCTGCCGGGGCGGCTTCAGTCAAGAAAACGCCTGCGAAGAGAACGTCCGCAACGACGGCAACCACGAAGAAAAGCAAAGAGTAAATAAGTAATCCTCCTTTCTTCCATGATCGTGATCATCCGTCCAACAACAGAGGCAGACCTGCCGGAGGTGATGGAAATGTATGCCATTGCACGTGATTTCATGCGGCAGCATGACAATGCCACGCAATGGGTAGGTGGTTATCCCTCAGCATCCTTTATCAGAGAGGAGATCGGTGCGGGGCACAGTTTCGTTTGTGAGAACGAGTGGGGTGTGCCGGTAGGCACCTTCTGCTTTATCGCCGGAGATGATCCCACCTACAGTAGGATTGATGAGGGGGAGTGGCAGAACAACGAGCCCTATGCTTCAGTGCACCGTATCGCCTCCAACGGAAAAGAGAAAGGAGTAGCCAAAGCCTGTTTCGAGTGGTGTTTCAGGCAATGTCCCAATATACGGGTTGACACACACCGCGATAATGGGGTGATGCAGCGGATACTGGAGGCATTGGATTTCACCTACTGTGGGATCATCTATGTCTCCAATGG
>CAYUQE010000152.1:0-4179 GCA_964446805.1 uncultured Proteiniphilum sp.
CCTGATCGAGGGTGGGCACGATGCGGTCCATCATCTCGATGATGATCACCTTCGAGCCTAGTCCTGCGAACGACTGTCCCATCTCTGTGCCGATCACACCACCGCCAATCACGGCGAGCGTTTCAGGCACCTCCTTGATGGCCAGCAGATCGTCGCTGGTTAGCACTTTGTCACTTTCGATACCGGGGATATTGATCCTTGATGCTTTCGACCCGCCCGCAAGAATGATCTTGTCGGCCTTGATGATCTGTGAATCATTCACCACCACATCCTTGTTTTTGTTGATCTTGCCCAGTCCCTGGTAGATGTCCACGCCATTGCTTTTCAACAGCGCCACCACACCACTGGTGAGCTTCTTCACCACACCGTTCTTGTACTCCTGCACCTTCTCCATATCCACCCTGATCATCGAGCTATCAATGATGATCCCTCTCGAGGCTGCAGCATGAATATGTTCGATGATCTCGGCATTCTTCAGATAGGTCTTCGTCGGTATGCACCCCACGTTGAGACAGGTGCCGCCAAAGGTGCCCTTCTCCACGATGGCTACCCTGGCCCCCAGCTGTGCCGCTCTGATGGCAGCCACATAGCCGGCAGGACCGCCACCGATGACCACCACCTGGTAGTTGTCTTCCAGACGGATCATCTTTCTATCGTCATCACTCTCCTTCTCTCCGGTATCCTCGATCACCTCGGGCATCAGCGTGTCTACCGACTCGTTCTCCGAGCCAATATAGCCGATCACCTCGGCAATGGGCACCGTATCGCCATCGGGGTGGACAATCTTCAACAGGATCCCAGACGCTTCCGCCTCAATCTCCATGCTGGTTTTATCGGTCATGATCTCGAGGATGATCTCACCTTCAGTGACAGCATCGCCCTCATTCTTCAACCATTTTACAATTTGCCCTTCGGTCATGTCGATACCGGCTTTGGGCATGATTATTTCAAAAGCCATATTATACTATTTTTCTGTTTAAATCAATAACGTGATCGGATCCTCCATCAACGCCTTCAGATCGGTCATAAACTTTGCGGCTGCCAGTCCGTCGATGATGCGGTGGTCACTGGTAAGGCTAATCTTCATGATGGGACGGATCACCATCTCCCCGTTGAGAGGTACCACCCTCTCATGGGTGGATGAAACACTGAGTATGGCAGCATTGGGCTGATTGATGATGGCGGTAAACTCATCCACCCCATACATCCCCAGGTTGCTGATAGAGAAGGTACTGCCTGCCTGCTCGTCCGGCAGCAGCTTCTTCGAGAAGGTGCGCTCGGTAAGGTCCTTCAGTGCCACTACGAACTCGCTCAGGCTCATCTTGTCGGCGTTCTTCACCACCGGCACCAGTAGCCCCTCCTCCATCCCCACGGCCATGCCGAGGTGCACATAATTGTGGTAGGTGATCTCGGTCCCCTCCTTGTTGAGGCTCGCATTGATCTGTTTGTGTTTTATCAGCGTCCTCACCACGGTCATTGAAATCAGATCGGTCACCGTCAGCTTCTTGCCCGTCTTCTCCTTGATGGGCTCGATAAGCTGTTTGCGCAGGGCCAGCAGGTTGGTCATATCCACCTCCCATGTCTGAATAAACGAGGGAATACCAAAATAGCTCTCCATCATCCTCTTGGAGATGATCTTACGCATTTGCGTCATCGGCACGGTTTCGGTCTCACCCTTTATCGCGGGCTGCGGAGCCGCTGCGGACGTGGCACTGGCAGCTGCAGCTGCAGCTGCTGTGGTCATCGCCTGTGCTGTGGCCGGCATCGCCTTTGGTGGCGCTGTTGCCTCGGCGAAATCATCACGGGTAAGCCTTGCCTTCAGTTGCGGATCGGAGATTAGCTTGAGCACATCCTCTTTCATGATCTTGCTGCGATGGCCCGTACCTGTCAGACCTTTCAGCGCTATTTGATGCTCATCGGCAATACGACGCGCCAGAGGAGAGATATGCACTTTCTCTTCATAGTTGAAGCCTGCGATATCATCCTTGTGGATCCGTCCCTTGTAACCTGTGCCGGTCACATTCACCAGCTTCACCCCCAGACGTTTTGCCAGCGCCTTGGCTGCCGGTGTGGCCCTCAGTTTACTGTTTTCCATTCAATCCGTTATTATCGGTTATTGACTAACTTGAGTATGTATTTCTTGATGCGCTCCACACTGGGGATCATTGCCGCCTCGAGTGTCTGGTTGTAAGGGATGGGTACATCCTCACCGGCAAGACGCAGAATACGTCCATCGAGATAATCAAAAGCATCACTCTCGGCGATCATGGCTGCCACCTCACCAATGAAACCGCCTGTCTTGTGGGCATCATTGACCAGCAGCACCTTGCCTGTTTTCTTTACCGACGCGAGTACGGTCTCCTTATCGAGGGGTGAGAGTGTAATCAGATCCACCACTTCCACATTCACCCCTTCGGCTTCCTCCACCTCCCTGGCAGCCTGCATCACTCTCTCGAGCATGCGGCCATAGGTGATCACCGAGACATCTTTACCCTCCTTCTTGATATCTGCCTTTCCCAGCGGTATGATAAAGTCGGGATCGAGAGGCACTTCTCCCTTCATGTTGAACTGTGCCTTGTATTCGAGGAAGATCACTGGGTTGTTGTCGCGTATGGCTGCCTTGAGGATTCCCTTCACGTCGGCTGGTGTGCCGGGGGCCACCACCTTCAACCCGGGGATATGGGTGAACCAGGCTTCGAGTGACTGTGAGTGCTGTGCAGCAGAGCCCACGCCGCCGCCGGCGGCACAACGAAAGACAACGGGTATCTGACCTTTTCCGCCATACATGTATCTGGTCTTGGCTGCCTGATTCACGATGTTATCCATCATATATACCACAAAATCCATGAACGTGACATCCACGATGGGACGCATGCCGGTCATGGCTGCACCGATAGCAGCACCCGAGATCGCATTCTCCGAAATAGGGGTATCCCGCACACGTTCCTTACCAAACTCTTCAAGCATACCTACCGATGTACCGAAGTCGCCCCCGAAAACACCCACATCTTCTCCCATGAGGAAGACGTTTTCATCACGACGCATCTCTTCCGACATCGCCATGATGATGGCGTCACGCACGGACATAATCTTAGTCTCTTTTTCCATTTATTTATTGTGCTGTGGTTTTTTAATCTGCGAAAATATCTTCAAAAGCCGATTCCAGGGTAGGCTCGGGACTGCTCAGTGCAAATTTCACCGACTCCTCCACCGCTTCCAGTGATGAGCTTTCAATATCGACAATCTCTTTCTCAGTGGCTATCTTATTCGTTAACAGGTAATCCCTGAAACGGGCGATAGGGTCTTTCTTCTTCCACTCGTCTACCTCCTCCTTGGTGCGGTACTTGCCCGGATCGGAGGTGGAATGGCCTAACCAGCGGTAGGTAATTGACTCCACCAGCACAGGGCCGTTGCCGTCACGTACATATTGCACGATCTCCTCGAACTTATTGTAGACAGCCATCAGATCATTGCCATCTTCAATAAAATGTCCCGGCACCCCATAGGCACAGGCTCGCTGATAATTGTAGTCGATATTGATCATATCCTTTATAGGGGTGCTGATACCATACATATTGTTGATGGAATAGAAAATAACCGGCAGTTTCCAGATGGAAGCCATGTTCAATGTCTCATGAAAGGTACCCTCATTGACGGCCCCATCACCGAAAAAGCAAACCACTATCTTTCCCGTGTTTTTCATCTTCTGGGTGAGCGCTGCTCCTATAGCCATGCCCATGCCACCGCCCACGATCCCGTTGGCACCGAGGTTGCCATTGTCAAGGTCGGCAATATGCATCGAGCCGCCTTTACCCTTACAGGTGCCGGTAGCCTTTCCCATGATCTCTGCCATCATCCCGTTGAGATCAATCTCCAGTGCGATGCTCTGTCCATGACCGCGATGATTGGAGGTGATCATGTCGAACCCCTGTTTGATGGCAGCTACCGCTCCCACGTTGGCTGCCTCCTCTCCAATGGAGAAGTGTGTCATTCCGGGGATCTTGCCCTTCTTCACCAGTTTGTTTACCTTACTGTCGAAATTACGGATATCCAGCATCAACCGATGCATGTGCAGCATCTTTTCCTTTGTTACTTCAGTTTTTTTTGATTTAGTTTTCGCCATATCAGCTTCCTTTATATATATTTTCTTTTGCAGTTGTCCACATATTAGAATGATTC
>CAYUQE010000153.1:0-4129 GCA_964446805.1 uncultured Proteiniphilum sp.
CCTTCATTGGAGGGAATTTATATATACCTGGTAGCTTACTTGTCGCCCACAACTCACCGTTTACCAGGCAACCAATGGTATTCGTTCCTGTTTGGGTCTCTGGTGGCAATTCGGTCCATCCTTTAATCTCTTTCTCGCAGGAGGTCATGCAGAACAATCCCGGGAATGACACCAGACTGATCCATCGAATAGATTTCATAATCACTTTTTTAGAGGTTAAATAGATATCACAGTACTTGCAACCTCGCCGAGGTGTTACCCGGTGGTGATGAATAGGAGAAACAGGATTATAACCCTGTGGGGGAATGCTTTTTCGGAATATCGCACCCCGGGCAGCCACCGCAGTAAGAGGAGTCCCTTTTAGTGAAAAAGAAAAGATAGATCTGTCGCAGGAGAATGATTCCCACGATGATCCCGATGATGATGACGATAAAAAGTTGCAGGTCCATATCCATTAAACAATGATTCACTTTCAATAGTTCGATATACTTTCGTCAATTCTACACGAACAGGCTCCCCACCTGATGCACCATGAAGGCGACCAGCCAGGCCAGGCCGGTGGAATAAAATACGCTGAAGAGAGCCCACCGCCAGGAGTGCGCTTCCTCTTTGATGGCAATAATGGTGGCGATACAGGGGAAGTAGATCAGCACGAACAGCAGGAAGCCGGCGATCACCAGCGGGGTGAAGACAGGTGTGCCGTCGGCATTGGTCTCCGATTGCAGCCGTTGCTGCAGCGACTGCTGGTCGTCACTGTCACCCGTGTAGAGCACACCCATGGTGCTGATCACGATCTCCTTGGCAGCCATCCCAGAGAGGAGACTCACCGATATCTTCCAGTCGAACCCCAGCGGTCGCATCACCGGTTCCATGAACCTGCCGATGCTGCCAATGTATGAGTTCTCCTGATGCTCCGTATTGCGGAGGTGAGCTATCTCAGCGGTGCGGCTCTGCCGTTCAGCGGCACCCATCGTTCCGTTGTCGTGCTGCATCGCGATCTGTGCGATCTGTGTATCGAACCCGGCTTCCCGTTCTTTATCACGGGGGAAATAGCCCAGGAACCAGATGATGATGGAGCCGATCAGGATGGCACCACCCATCTTCTGCAGGTACTGCCGTGAGCGGTCCCACATATGGGTGAAGACCGATTTAAGTGTAGGCATTCGGTAGGGTGGGAGCTCCATCACGAAGGGTGTCTCATCTTCCCGGAAGAGGGTCCGGCGAAACAGGCGTGCCGTAATGGCAGCGATCAGGATGCCCACGGCGTAGAGCCCCAGCAGTATCAGGCTCGCCCGGGAGGGGAAGAAGGCGCTGACAAAGAGGATATATACCGGTAGTCGTGCACTGCAGGACATAAACGGCACGATGAACATGGTGATCATGCGGCTGCTCCTGCTTTCGATGGTACGTGTGGCCATGATGGCGGGAACGTTGCATCCGAACCCCATGATCAGCGGGATAAACGACTTGCCGTGCAATCCCATCTTGTGCATCACCTTGTCCATGATGAAAGCAGCCCGTGCCATATAGCCCGAGTCCTCCATGAAGGCAATGAAGAGATAGAGGATGACGATGTTGGGCAGGAAGACGATCACACCTCCCACACCGCCGATGATCCCATCCACAATCAGGTCCTTGAGCGGTCCCTCCGCCATGTTGCCCCGGAAGAGGTTACCCAGTTGTGCCACCAGCCATTCGATCCACCCCATGGGGTAGCTGCCAAGACGGAAGGTGGCCTCGAACATGACCCAGAGGAAAAGAAAGAAGAAGGGAAACCCCAGATATTTGTGGGTAACCAGTGTGTCGATCAGCTTCGTGCTTTCGGTGAAGAGGGTCTTCTCGGTGAGCGTCTCCTTGAGCCCTCCTGCAATAAAACCATAGCGGGCATTGGTGAAGGCCGACTCGGGATCTTCGCGCAGCAGCTTCTCGATGTACAGGCGTTCTTTGTCCCTGCGTGCGAAGATGACGCTGTTGTCCGGCACACCGCGGAGGCGTTTCTCCACCTCTTTGTCGCCTTCCAGCAGCTTGATGCAGAGATAGCGGAGGGGGATGCTCCATTCAGCATTCAAGCTGCTCTCCATCTCTCGTTCCATGACAGCGATCGATTTCTCCAGCACCCTCCCGTAGGGTATCAGCACATGCGCATGCTCTTTCTGCTGATAAACAGTGATCACCTTCTCCAGCAGCTGGGGGATCCCTTCGCCTCTTTTCCCCACGGTGGGTACGATAGGGGTGTTAATCAGGTCGGAGAATTTCCTGTGATCGAAGGTGCGTCCGCTCTGCTCCAGCTCATCGTACATGTTCAGGGCGATCACCATCGGCACCTCCAGGTCTATCAGCTCGGTGGTGAGGTAGAGGTTCCGCTCCAGTGCCGAGGCCGACACCACATTGACGATGACGTCGGGTTTCTCCTCCAGGATATGCTTCCGCACAAACAGCTCTTCAGGGGTGTATGCCGACAGGGAGTAGGTGCCAGGCAGATCGACCAGCCTGAAGGTGTATCCGTTGTGCTTCAGTGTCCCCTCCTTCGAGTTGACCGTCACACCGCTGTAGTTTCCAACATGCTCATGTGCTCCCGAGGCCAGGTTGAAAATGGAGGTCTTTCCTGCGTTGGGGTTCCCTACCAGTGCCACCCTGATATTTTTCTCCTGCTGATGCTGGGTGCTGGTATGGTGAATATGGTGCTCTGCTCCGTTACCCTCATACACCTCCGTGTCAGGAAGAGCGTCACTCTCGGCACCATTTTTTCTGATATCTGCGGCAAGCATACAGATCTCTACCAGTACCGCCTCACTGCGGCGCAGCGAGACCTCATACTCCATGATCTCGTATTTGATAGGATCTTTCAGCGGGGCATTCAGGATGGACCTCACCTCCTGACCGCGCACGAATCCCATCTCCAGGATCCGTTTCCTGAAGGCGCCATTGCCGTTCACCTTGATGATGTATGCTTTTTGTCCTGTCTGTAGTTCTGAAAGACGCATGAATCTCCTTACTCTCTTAATGGGGCATAACCGTACCGCAAAGATACACCTTTTTCTCTGTATTATTTATAATTGATTTAAATAATAGCCTGAGGTTTGCTTTTTTATGTATATTTGAAGTGAGAAAAAACAGGAATAAACATCACTATATAAAACGCGACAAGTATGGATTACAGAATAGAAAGAGATACCATGGGCGAGGTGAAGGTACCTGCCGACAAGCTGTGGGGGGCACAGACAGAGCGTTCACGCAACAACTTCAGGATCGGGCCGCCGGCATCGATGCCGCCGGAGATCATCCACGGCTTTGCTTACCTGAAGAAAGGGGCTGCCTATGCCAATCAGGAGCTGGGTCAGTTGTCGGAGGAGAAGCGCGATGCGATAGCATGGGTGTGCGATGAGATTCTCGAGGGGAAGCACGACGATCAGTTCCCCCTGGTTGTCTGGCAGACAGGATCGGGCACGCAGAGCAACATGAACGTGAACGAGGTGATTGCCAACAGGGCCCATCAGCTGGCCGGCAAAACAATCGGCGAGGGAGAGAAGACGCTGCAGCCCAATGATGAGGTGAACAAGTCACAGTCCTCCAACGACACCTTCCCCACCGCGATGCACATCGCCTGCTACAAGAAGATCGTGGAGAAGACCCTCCCCGGACTGCGGCAGTTGCAGCTGTCGCTGGTAGCACGGTCGCGGGAGATGGCCGATGTGGTGAAGATTGGACGTACCCACCTCATGGATGCCACCCCACTGACGCTGGGACAAGAGTTCAGTGGCTATGCCGCGCAGCTGGCGTTCGGCATCAGGGCGATCGAGCACACGTTGCCCCATCTGTCGGAACTGGCGCTGGGAGGCACCGCTGTGGGTACAGGCTTGAACACCCCCAAGAACTATGATGTGACTGTGGCTAAATATATTGCAGCCTTCACCGGTCATCCTTTTGTGACGGCAAAGAACAAGTTCGAGGCGCTTGCCGCCCACGATGCCATCGTGGAGACACATGGTGCGCTGAAGCAGGTGGCAGTCTCCCTCAACAAGATCGCCAACGACATCCGTCTGCTGGCGTCCGGCCCACGCAGCGGTATCGGTGAGATCACCATTCCCGCCAATGAGCCGGGATCGTCCATCATGCCGGGAAAGGTGAA
>CAYUQE010000154.1:0-4115 GCA_964446805.1 uncultured Proteiniphilum sp.
TCGTTGTACTTTTCAATAAAGACACAAATTTAGCCAATTAAAAGTAAATAAAAAAGCAGACAACCCTATATTTGCGTTCTTTTTTGATTATAGATGAGACTTAATGAATAAAGGGTTGAATAGTTAAATTGAAACTTTATAAAATGCTGAATCCAAGCAGTTGTAATATGCCTGTGAGGGATGAATCGGCATTGACGATCCTGTAGGAGGAATATTCACGGCGTAACGGATAGTCCGATCTGAAGCGGTAGAAGTTCGCCGGAGCGGCTTTGAGTGCAGCCGTCTCAGTCATCGGGTTATAGGTGTGCCATACTGCATGGGAGAGTTGTTTCTCCAACGCGATCCCTTGGAGGTCGATCACGGGTTGCAGCGGAGCAGGTATCTCCTGAAAACGAGGCTGTATATCCAGCGCAAAAAAACGATTCAGGCTTTCTATGCTCATCCTTGTAGCTGTCCACTTGCCATCGGCCGAATAACCGGCGATATGGGGTGTGGCAATATCCACCAGTTCAAGCAGCTCTCGGTCTATCTCCGGTTCATTCTCCCAGCAATCGATCACAGCACCTGAAACAGTACCCTTCAGCAACGCTGTGGTGAGTGCCCGGTTGTCGATGATTCCTCCCCGTGCTGCGTTGATGATGACAGGCTTCCGGTGAAGATGATCAAAAAAAACAGTATCCGCCAGATGATGCGTTGTATAGATCCCTGATGTTGTCAGTGGGGTATGAAAGGTGATGATATCCGCCTCCCGCATGATGGTGTCGATATCTGTGAAAATGCTGCTATCTTCCTCCGCTGCCTCTCTGGGAGGGTCGTTTAACAGTACCTTCATCCCTATCTTCCGGCAGGCAGCCTCCACCTTGCTCCCCACATTACCTACACCTATAATGCCGATTGTTTTCTCCTGCAGCTTGAACTGTTGCTTTTGGGCAAGGTATAGCAGTGAGGCGGTGACATATTGTTCCACCGAGCTGGCATTACAACCTGGAGCTGTACGCCACGCAACACCATGGGCATCACACCAGGCGGTATCGATATGATCGAAGCCGATGGTGGCTGAGCATATCAGCTTTATATTACTGCCTGAGAGGATCTCCTCACCGAAATGAGTCACCGTACGCACGATCAACGCATCTTTCTCCCTGATCGTCTCCCTGCTGAACTGGTTGCCCGGAAGGTACTCCACCTCCCCCAACTGTTCGGCCACACCCGCCAGATAGGGGATATGTGCATCTGCCAGTATTTTTAATCTCATTGCCTGCCTGATAAATGTGCATTCATCGCCCTGGCAGCTTTTCGGCCATCACCCATGGCGAGAATCACCGTCGCACCACCCCGAACGATATCACCTCCGGCAAAGATCATATCGTCGGCGGTCTGCATGGTTTCATTATTCACTACGATGGTTCCCCAGGAAGTCACCTCCATCCCTGTGAAAGTTTGTGGTATCAGTGGGTTGGGGGAGACACCCACACTTACGATCACCTCGTCTACCTCCAGCCACACGGTCTCGCCTTCAATAGCCACAGGACGACGGCGACCCGACTGATCGGGCTCGCCCAGCTCCATCTGCTGAAGCTCCATCCGCTGTACCCGTCCACGCTCATCCCCCTCATAACGAAGCGGGTTATGCAGCGTGTAAAATGTGATCCCCTCCTCCTTGGCATGCTTGATCTCCTCCACACGGGCAGGCATCTCCTCCTCCGTGCGGCGATAGATGATCATTGCCTTCTCGGCACCCAGCCGGCGTGCGGTACGTACTGCATCCATGGCGGTGTTGCCTCCACCCACCACGGCTACCCTCCTTCCCTGATAGACCGGGGTGTCGCTCTCCGGATCGGCTGCCTGCATAAGGTTCACTCGTGTGAGGTACTCATTGCACGACATGATACCGATCAGGTTCTCTCCCGGGATGTTCATGAAGTTAGGCAGTCCTGCACCGCTGCCAATGAAAATACCCTTGAAGCCCTCTTCTCTGAGGTCTTCCTGTGAGATGGTCTTCCCTACAATACAGTTGGTCTCGAACTTCACCCCCATCTTGTTCAGACCCTCTATCTCGATATCCACGATATCATTGGGCAACCTGAACTCGGGGATACCGTAACGGAGCACTCCTCCCAGCTCGTGCAGTGCTTCGAACACGGTGACATCATACCCCAGTTTCACCATCTCTCCCGCGAAGGCCAACCCTGCCGGCCCAGAACCCACGACGGCAATCCTGATGCCGTTGGCGGGAGCTGTCTCCGGAATGGAGATCTGACCGCTTATCCTCTCATAGTCGGCTGCATATCGCTCCAGGTGACCGATGGCTACCGGTTCTTTCTTCAGCTTCAGCGTGTAGAAGCATCGACTCTCACACTGTCGCTCCTGGGGGCATACACGTCCACAGACGGCAGGCAGCGCACTGGTCTCTTTCAACGTTTTGGCTGCTTCGAGGTACTCACCACGTTCAATGTTCTTGATGAATTTGGGAATATTGATTTCCACGGGACAACCCGTGATGCAGGTGGGATCCACACAGTCGAGACAGCGATGTGCTTCGTTCACGGCCATCTCTTCTGTCAACCCTTTGTTTACTTCATCGTAGGTGTGACTCCGCACGGCTGGATCAACCTCGGGCATTACTACCCGGGGGATGGTTGTGCGATCTTTGTTCTTCATCGATGTGCGTAATGTCTCACGCCATTCCTGCGCCCGTTCCACCTGCAAATAATCACTCATATTCATTCACGCTAATCATTGTTTAAAAAATCTCGAAATGTTTGTCATCCGCTTTATATGTTTCCTCCCCGGTTAACTGTATGCTTTTAAACGCATCAGCATCTCGTCAAAATCTACCAGGTGTGCATCGAACTCAGGTCCGTCGATGCAGACAAACTTTGTTTTTCCACCTACGGTAACACGGCAGGCACCACACATGCCGGTACCATCTACCATGATCGTATTGAGCGATGCAACAGTAGACACCTCATATTTTTTGGTCAGTAACGACACAAACTTCATCATGATGGCTGGTCCGATGGTCACGCATAGATCCACCTTTTCGCGTTGTATCACCCGCTCCACACCGTTGGTGATCAATCCCTTCTCACCGCAGGAGCCGTCATCCGTCATGATGATCACCTCATCGGAGTGCTGGCGTACCTGTTCCTCCAGGATGATCAGCTCTTTCGACCGGGCAGCAAGCACCGAGATGACCCTGTTGCCTGCTTGCTTCATCGCCTCGATAATGGGCAGCATGGGAGCTACACCCACACCTCCACCGGCACAGACCACCGTGCCAAAATGCGCAATATGGGTGGCTTTGCCTAGTGGGCCGACCATGTCGGTGATATAGTCACCCACCTCCAGCTGACACACTTTCTCCGATGACTTGCCTACCCGCTGTATGACCAGTATAATGGTTCCCTTTTTCACATCGGCGGCAGCGATGGTGTAGGGGACCCTTTCTCCCTTTTTACCCACGCGCAGAATGACAAAGTGACCGGCTTTACGGCTTTTTGCGATCAATGGTGCCTCCACCTCGAAACGTACTACCTTCTCCGATAAATGCTCTTTCCCGATAATTCTGTTCATAATGATTGCCAGGTCTGTGTGAATGATGATAACCTATTTAAATTCATAGCCACAAAATTAAACATTTTTTTCCTCTTTTGCTTATAAACAGTCATTCTTTTACCCTAAAATCTAATCGCTCAGTTCCTACATAAAGCGACAGATCTTCAGTGGCTCACAAAGAAGGAGACTCTTTTTCCAGCGCTGTGATAAGAACAATGTCCGGGTAGTGAAAAATATTTGTGTCGGTTAAACTTTTTGACTATATTTGCGTCCGAAAGATTCAGGATTACCAATGGTAATTATTGAAGAGGATCATGGGGCTGTTTGGCTTTGACAGCGGGCAGAAGAGGTTTGTAAGCATGCAGTGCGTTGGCGGTTAGCACTTTAATCACAAGCGTCAACCATTTAACTGGCAACAACAATTACGCTCTTGCTGCTTAATCGAAGTTTAGTAGATTAAAGCTTAATCCCATCACAGGTGATGGGACAAGACATCACCCGGAAGCTCTGGCTTCGAAGCGTTCCGATCAGGTGGTGCAGGTATATCGGAGATAGGA
>CAYUQE010000155.1:0-4114 GCA_964446805.1 uncultured Proteiniphilum sp.
TACTGATTACTGATTACTGATTACTGATTACTGATTACTGATTACTGATTACTGACTGCTGACTGCTAATCGCTGAGTGCTAAACGTTGACAGCTAATCGCTGAAAGCTAAATTCTGACAACTGAATGAAGAAGCAATTGATCCTGTTTTATCTTTTATTACTCAACATCACGTTGTATGCGCAAAGCATAGAAGTAAGTGGTTTGGTTACCGATGCACAGTACAAGACACCGGTACCCTATGCCGTTGTTTTTGTGGAGCATACACAGGTTGGTGTGGTGGCCAACAACGTGGGTGCATTCTCGCTATCTGTTCCCGATTCTCTGAGGAACAGCCGGCTGGTGAGCGTGGGGGAGGGTTACCGACTGACCTATATCTCACCTGAATACCAGGGAGAGACTCCCCTGCACATTGCGTTGCAGCCACAGGAATCAGAACAGGATCTTATATCGCCACCGGGTGGTGCTTCAGAGAAACAAGGTAAGATTGTGTCACTGCTGAACAAGACGGCCCGGTTTGTGATGAACGACTGGATCCCCTTGGGTGATCCCGAAACCAACAAGTTTGATTTCGGCAGGATCCAGACCTTCCCCACCTACAACTCCATTGAAGGTGTTCGCCTCAGAGCGGGTGTCGCCTCCAATTCACGACTCAGCCCGCACTTCTTCGTGAAAGGTTATATTGCATACGGCTTCAAGGATCAGCAGCTCAAGTACCGGGGTGAAGCCATCTGGTCGTTCGACAGGAAAGCGTACCATGAAGATGAGTTTCCAAAAAACAATCTGCGGCTGGTATATGAGAAGGATCTCTATTCGCCGGGAGAGATGCACCCCCGTGCACTGAACGACCTGTTGCTGATCACCTACAGGCGATCGCTCAACGAGGCCACCTACCGCAATTTTGCAGAGGTCAATTACGAAAGAGAGTATAAAAGCGGATTTTCGCACATCGTCTGGATGAGAAAGGCACGACTGGTGCCGGAGGGTGCATTGCTTTTCGAATACCAGATGCCGGATATGCTCCTGCAGGAGCATGCGCTCAATACCGCTGAAATGGGACTTCAGCTGCGTTACTCGGTGAGAGAGGCCTACGTGCAGCAGAAGCGCAAACGCCGCCCCATTGAGATGACCAGCCCCGTCTTGTTCCTTTCTCATATGATAGGGCAGTATGATTATTTCGGTGAGGAGAAGCCGTTTCATCGCACGGAGTTCTCCGCCCAGAAACGGTTCCTGATGGGATCTGCCGGCCGTCTCGATGCGGTGGGTGAGGTGATGAAGATATGGAATGCTGTTCCCTTCCCCCTGCTGGTTTATCCCAACCAGCGACAGCGGCATCATATCGAGAACAACGCTTTCTTCTTGAACAGGGCGCTCGAGTTCATGGCCGATGAACAGGTTACCATAAGGACTACTTTCGTGGGTGATGACCTGCTTTTGTCAAAAATTGCGTTGCTTGACAGGTTGGGAATAAAGGAGCTGCTCTCACTGAGAGCATCCTACGGGAGGCTGAGCGACAAGAACGATCCCGAACAATCATCTGATCTATACAGATTCCCTGCTGCTTCACATAGATACGGATCAGCTCCCTATCTGGAAGGAACCATTGGGTTCACAAATATATTAGGATTGCTGCGGGTGGAATATGTGCATCGCTTCACCTATCGTGATCTTCCCGATGCTTTGCTGGGGAAGATCAGGGTGGATGTGACACTGTAACAGATAGGGTGGATACCACCAACTAACATCATAACAGATCAGGCAGATAAGAAATGAGCACTCGGATAAACAGCATCAAAAGAGGGTTCTACGATTTATGGATCAACGTCTTCTGGAGGAACCCCTATCACCTGTGGGCACTGAAGGTGACAGTGTCCATTGCTTTTCTGCTGATTCCTGCCGAGTTGCTGTTTCATAACTCATTCATCGGCACCACCATGGCACTGGGGGTAGTGGCCATGGCACTGGGGGAGACAGATGTCCATCCGCGGGGACGGATCAAGTCGGCATCGATCGCAGTCATTCTCTTTTTCATTGTCAGCAGCCTGGTAGGGCTCTTTTTACCGTTCCCTCCTCTCTTCGCCGTGATCCTCTGCCTCCTCACCTTCTCACTGATACTGGCAGGAGGAATGAACGCGAGAATGCAGGGTATCACCTTCGGGGCGATGCTTATCTTTGTATATACGATGATGGGAGCAGGCAACAGCGAGAGATGGTTCTACCAGCCCGTGCTCTACACCATCGGCGCAACCAGCTATTCAGTCGTTTCCATCCTGTTGCTGCATTACAGGCCCTACCGCCTGCTCAAGGAGCAGCTGGCGCGTGGCTTCCACTATCTGGCGGAGTACATCGACCTGAAAGCCAGTCTCTTCCCTAGTAATCCGCAAATGCAGATGAAGGTCAGGAACCAGCTGGCACAGAAGAATATTGAGCTGGCCCAGCAGATTGAGACATGCAAGAACAATCTCTATAGTTACTCCGCAGAGAGCAACAAGGAGACACGCCCACTGGTGAATGACTACTATAAGAAATGGTTCCTGCTGCAGGAGATGCAGGAGCGGGCCATCTCCAGCCATGAGCAGTACGACCTGCTGACACGCGAGGTGGATAACCGTGAGCTGCTGGAAGGGTTTGGTCAGCTGATGCGGGAGCTGGGGAAAGCGATGCATCTGTATGGCGACTCGCTGCTTACAGACCAGCCTTACAGGCATCCGCTGTCGTTGGGATGGACCCTGTCGGCACTGTATAAATTGCTGGAGCAGGAGAGGGACGCACCCCACTATCACACGCTCTCATTACTGATAAGAAACCTGACAGGCCTCGAGAAAAATCTACGTGAGCAGGAGACGCTCAGTGCGAAGATTGACGTCACCGTTTTCAACAGCCGCAAGCCGGAGAGAACAGCACTTGCTGAACTGTTCAAAGCGGCACATCCCCGTTTTAAGTTCGCCGTACGCCTCACGCTCAGCTGGCTGCTGGGGTACGGCATCATGCAGCTGTTTCACTTTGAGAAGGGAGCATGGATACTGCTCACCTCACTGATTGTCTTCCAGCAGACCTACAGCGCCACACGGATGCGCCTTTTCCACCGGGTCTTCGGAACCCTTCTCGGGGTCATCCTGGGTGTTACCCTGGCCCACCTGCTGCCTACACTTGCCGGTCAGATTCTTTTGCTTATCTTCTCAATCTATCTTTTCTTCTTCTGGCTGAAAAAAAATTACGTGGTGGCTGCCATCTTCATTACCACCTATGTGCTGGCCTCCTTCAATCTTCTTTCAGATCAGGGTATTGCCGTTATGTACCCCCGTATAATGGATACCCTTATCGGAGGGGCCATAGCCTTTCTCGTGGTGCGGTTTGTCTGGCCCGACTGGCAGTACAGGCAGTTGCCGCAGTTGTTGCTGAACGCGGTGATGAAGAACAAGCGCTATTTTGAGAGCATCTATGAAGGAACCGTCACGGAAGAAGATTATCTCCATAACCGACGCACTGCCTATAACGCCGACAACGCGCTTACCTCTGCCTGGAAAGGCATGCGGCTGGAACCCAAAAGCACGCGGCAGTACCAGGATAGTGCCTTCGGCCTCACCAACCTCAATCACGCCCTGCTCTCCTACATCTCAGCCTTTGGCATCCATAAGCATGCGGAGTACCTTACACCTGAGGAGCGCGAGTTTTGCCGCGATGTGAGTGTGGTGCTTCATTATGTGACTGAACTACTTACCGGCAGTGCCGATGAGTCGCAACTCGGACCATTGCTTCAGAAGGCCAACCGCTGGGAAGAGAGCCTGGAGGAGCTGCAGCAGGTTGAAGTCAACAAGAGAGCGGGACTGATCTACAATATCGCTCATGTCTCCCGCGAACTGCTTGTCGAGACAACATCATTAGTACAACAGGGTAAAGGAGACGGAAAATAGGTGTTTCGGAAATTGTAATAAAGCGTCTCCATTCAGGGGGATATAATAATAATTGTTATATTTGTCGTGTTAAAATTGAATGAACAGACGATATCAATCTTTTGTACAGAGATATATACCAATGAACTACAAAATATATATACTGCTCACCTTCTTGTTTGTAAAATCTATTGGCGTAGAGGCTCAGTCTCTCTCTATATA
>CAYUQE010000156.1:0-4107 GCA_964446805.1 uncultured Proteiniphilum sp.
TCGCTTCCTGTCCCAGATTGGGTGTATAGGTAAACATGCGTCCCTGGCGCTGGTACGAGACAGCCTTTTCGTCGGCTATCCGTTCATAAAGCATCTGCTGATAAGCATCTATAATGGTTTTGTCATCCAGATCAGGCATCAGCTCTTTGTGGATGATATTGCCCTCATTGTCGATGATTTGCAGCATTTTATCGTCTAGTGGATTGTAATCACGAAATATAGCAGGTAAATCGTTTGGCGTCATTTATCTGTTTATTTAGAACAATTTTAAATAATTCTTTCTCTGGATATAACAGTCGGATAAATAAATAGTTTTTAAAAGAGTGCAGAAACCTCCGACACCGACACTAATTCATTGATATTATTGCATATATACCATTCACCACAATTAAGCTTTTTCTTTAAAAAATCAATCAACAGGAGTTAATTAAAAAACCGGATGCATAATTGTAATGAATCCGGTTTTCAGTTGACAAAGAGACATACGCTTAAATGTTAGTATTCACATACTTCAACCTGTTTTAGTCGAATCTCCTCATGATAATATTCTTCCTTCAGTTGTTGCATTGTCTCCTTCACCGAGATGATCTCTTTGGCCATCCAGGCATTCGTTCCCGCGAAGGAGAAACCGTGTTCAAAATTACCTTGCGCAGCATTGAAGAGGGCTTCGGAAATACAAAACTGTACTTTCTTATAGTCACATGTTTTCAGGCATTTCCAGGGACATTTCACCGGTTTCTGTGCTCCTTGCTGAATCTCCCTTACAAAATCATTGATTATAACTCTGCCGGGAAGGCCCACAGGACTGTCAATCAAAACAATATCTTCTTTCTTGCAGTCCAGATAATTCTGTTTGAATTTTTCTGAGACATCACATTCGGTGGTAGTAACAAATCGGGTTCCCATTTTAACCGCTTTTGCACCTGTCTGCATGATATTGTACATATCCATGCCTGTATATATACCTCCTGCGGCTATCACGGGAATCTCTTTTCCGGTTAATTGTTGAAAAACGTCGATTTCATCAACAGTCTCCTTCACAATTGAATAAAGTGATTGCTTGCTGCTGTTCAGATCCTCCTTGCCAAACCCCAGATGGCCTCCTGCTAAAGGCCCTTCCACGACGACAGCATCCGGAATTTTATTGTACTTCTCCAGCCAATGCCTGAATATCAGTTTTGCAGCTCTGGAAGAAGAAATCTTCGGAACAAATTTTGTAGCTGTATCGGCCTGGTTGATACTTTCCAGAAATGCGGGTATCTTCAATGGTAAGCCTGCACCAATAAAGACGATATCAATCTTCTCTTCAAGTGCTACTGTTAACAGATCATCAAAATCTGAAACAGCCATCATGATATTCACACCGATGATTCCATTCGAATTTAACTGTGCTTTTTGAATCTGTTTTCTTAACGCGATTTTGTTGGATTCACGAAAATGCTTCCGGTAACCAGGCTCTGACATACCTATGCCCACAGCCGAGATCACACCTATGCCGCCTTCATTGGCTACAGCTGCAGCCAATCCTGCCATTGACACACATACACCCATCCCACCCTGTATCACCGGTATTTTCGCAGTCAGATCCCCAATTCTTAACTCATTCATTGTTTGTTGATTATATTGTTTTTTAAAATAGTAAAGCCATCAATAAGGTATCATTGATAAGTGATAACCTTTCTCTAATTCGTGATGAGCAAATAAAATTAGGGATGAAATTGAAGATGACAAAAAAATGGGTATAACCTGCGAATAATAGGGATGGATAGCTATATTAGGGGTGAAAAGTAGGCCTACAGTGGCCAAAAAAACTACTCTAAATGCTTTTTAAATTCAGCAATATACATTTGAGAAACCTGCACGGGGAAATCGAGATGTTCGAAATATAACCTGTACCCTTGTGAATTGCCCTGAATCTCTTTAATACGCTTAATATTAACTATATAACCTCTGTGGCACCGGATAAGGAAATCACAGTCACGTATGGCTGTTTCGGCTTTGTTTAAAGTGCTTCTTATAATATGTTTTCGTAACGCTCCTTCTCTTTCGTAGTAGATCTCAATATAATTGTCTGCCGACTTTATCACAGAGATTGTATCCGGTTTTAATGTGATTTCATCATTCTTATATTCAGATTCGAAATGAACCAGCTTCTGATTTTGTTCTTTCTTTTCAATTAACTTTTTGTTAAGGAGTTGGGCTGATTTAAGGTGGGAACGTAATAAGCGGTCGTGGTTGATAGTGATTAGAAGGGCTACAGGTATAGAAGCGATCAAAATTATTTTCAAAACATCTGAAAAGTGGATATCAATCGGGCCCAATATTTTAGAATAGACCAGCAGTGCGCTACTTGAAATGGACAATAACATCCAGATGTTCCAGAAAATCTCCCTTTTGATATCCCATTTATTGGTATTGAAAAATTTGGGGAACATGCTTGGCAGCACAATCAGATTCAGCGTAAGTACAAAGAAGATGGTTGCTGCAAGTCCGAAAACCAGGTAAATGATCTCATTTTTAGTAAATGAACTTATGCCAACCGGCTGAAAAATAGATAAGAAAGCAAATATCCCGATACTCAAAAACAAAATGATCTTGGCATTATGTTTTAAGTCATCATTCAACGGATAGGGTTTATTTAAGAAACGAAACGCTTTCTTCATTATAATTCAATTCTAGGCAACAAATTTACAAATAATTATTGAAGAATAAGGAGGGGATCTCACCTCAATACTACATACCTCCATTTCTACCCCTTAACACTGCTGTCACAAGAATTAGATAATTCGATTAAATCTTCACAAACAAATTGATTATTTTCTCATTGTTTAAAAATAAAATGCTGATATTTGCCCCTTGTTAAGCACTAATTTTTCAATAACTTTTAAGATAACAATCCAAATGTTTAAAATTCAGACGTTAAATGCAATCGATCCAGAAGGTCTGAGAATTTTCCCTCTTGGTAATTACGAGATAGCAAGCGAACTCCCTAATCCCGACGCAATACTATTGCGCAGTTATAAAATGCACCAGATGGAGCTGCCCTCATCCATTGTAGCCATAGCAAGAGCGGGTGCAGGTGTCAACAACATTCCAATCGAGCAATGTACGGAAAAAGGAATCGTTGTTTTCAATACACCTGGAGCAAATGCAAATGGTGTAAAAGAACTGGTGATTGGTGGATTGATACTTGCTTCGCGCGACATCATCGATGGTGTAAATTGGGCTAAATCACTGGCAGGTAAAGGCGATGAAATACCAACACTCATAGAGAAGGGAAAGAATAACTTTGCAGGACAGGAGATCAAAGGCAAAACACTCGCTGTAATAGGCCTCGGCGCGATAGGTGTTTTAGTGGCTAATGCCGCCAAAGCATTAGGAATGAACGTGATTGGCTACGACCCCTACATTTCAGTACCCCAGGCGTTGAAATTAAGTAACGAGGTGAACTGGGTGCAAGGGATCGAGGTCTTGTTGTCGCAGGCCGATTATGTTACACTCAACATCCCGCTTACCCCCGAGACAGAGGGTTACCTCAACAAGGAAAAGCTCAAGATGATGAAAAATAATGTGCGTATATTGAATTTCGCACGGGGTGGATTGGTCAATTTGAACGATTTAAAAGAGGCAATCGCATCGGGAAAAGTAGCCAAATATATTACCGACTTCCCCGACAAGGAAGTATTGGAAATGGACAAGGTGATTACTATTCCACACCTTGCAGCGTCGACAAAAGAATCTGAGACCAATTGTGCGGTTATGGCAGTCAACCAGGTGAAAGATTTTCTGGAAAATGGCAACATCACCAACTCGGTCAATTTTCCAGCTGCCGCAATGGAGCGGCATGACGGTTGTCGCATTACCATAGCAAATAAAAATATTCCAAACATGGTCAGCCAGATTTCAAGCATTCTGGCATCAGAAAGCATTAATATCGACAGTATGTTGAACCGGAAACACAATGGGATTGCCTATAACATTATTGACGTCACCCAAAAAACAGTAGATGAAACAATCATCAAAAAACTACAGGAAATTAGCGATGTATGCATGGTACGAATCATACCGGCAGCTAACTAAGTCAAAAGTAGATTATTTTCCGATACA
>CAYUQE010000157.1:0-4091 GCA_964446805.1 uncultured Proteiniphilum sp.
CATCCATCGTGATCACCGGGTAGAGCAGTATCTGAAAGGCAGGCTGGTCGGCTCCCTTGGTATGGGTGGCATAGGTGGATGCGAGGTGTCCCCCTGCCGAGGAGCCCATGATGCCGATAGCATCGGGATGCACGTTCCACTCGCCCGCATGCGCTTTGGCGAGGGCGAACGCCGCCGCCACATCGGCATAGGGGATCGTACGGTCCCCCGCCGGCATGCGGTATTTCAGTACCCCGAAGGCAATCCCCTTGCCGAGGAAGTATTCCGCCCAGTCGAACCCTTCGTGAAACATTGCCAGGCCGCTATAGCCACCGCCCGGCAGGGCAATCACCATCCTTCCCGTCGCCCTCTCCGGTGAGGGGAGGTAGACACGCAGCGAGGGGGCCGTCAGCCCTATCTTCGGGTCCTTGTCGGCCAGCGGTGGTGTTTTCACCGTGTTGAGCGGGTACTCCCTGTAGTGCGGTTCCTGCGTAAGCTGTTCCTGCATCATCCCCTGTGTGACGCTGTTGCCGATCAGGTTGATGTGGGTCTCCTGTGCCGTGAGCGTAGTGCACAGGGCGGCAAAGATTAGTAAGAGCAAAGTCATTCGTTTCATCTGTTGGTTTGTTTTAAAGTTATTTTTGGATGATTCCCTCTCACGCCATTGCATGGGGCTGCATTTCATCACCTGGGTGAAGGCCCTGCCGAAGACCGAGGGAGAGCTGAATCCCGACATCTCGGCGATAGTGGTTATTGTCAGGTCGGGACGTGACAACAACAGCTGCTTGCTTTCCGCAATGCGGTAACGCATCACGAAATGATAAAAACGCTCGCCATACCCTTCGTTGAACAGGCGTGAGAGGTAGCTGCGGTTCAGCGGCAGTATCTGCATGGCATCGGTCAACTTGAAATCCTTCCGCAGATAGGGTTTCTCCGTCGCCATCCATTGTTCCAGCTTATCCCGGTATTCAGGCAGCTTGCTGGTAAATAGACACTTCCGCTCAATTCCCTCCTCTCCCTCGGGGCAGCACTCCTCCTCCCCGTCAGTGCAGTCTGCCTCCTCTGCAGCCGCCTCCTTGATCATTAATTTCTTCTCGTTCATCCCCGCCCTGAAATAGCCCTCGGGATAGGGATTCTTCTGAAAGAAGACACGAAAGAACCCATAAAGGAAGAAGAATAGAAAAATAAGCGTGTGCACCAGGGCGCTGCGGAAGTTATTGCTGAAGACAATCACCAGACAGGAGAAGGTGATGACGAAATTACCGAAGATATAATCGCCCAGCCATTTCGCATCGATATGTTCCATCGAGGCGAAGTTGTTCTCGCACCACTCCTTGTAGTTCCTTCTGTAACGGAGCATGATCATCAGCCCGAACACGGGATAGAAAAGCACGAACAGTCGCAGCCATACGGTCACATTCCACAGGTTACCCACCAGATCGTGCCAGTCATCAATCACGGGCACCGACACGTGGAAGAGTCTTGTGGCTACCATGTATGCAGCCAGCACCACAATGGTGGGCAGGAATAGCAGCAATGCCCGCCCGAAAGTAAGCCAGCCGGGACGAAAAGCCTCGATGGGATAGAGTTGAAAAAAGTAGGCATAGACGCTGCCATATACCAGCATGGAGAACGACATGTATTTATATTGCACCACGCTGGCGTAGCCCGTAGTCAATCCCCTGGTCAGCGAGATCAGGTTGGTTGCGCCGATAATGATCATCAGGAAGAGGAAGAGCGCGTCGGCACGCCCCCACTTCTTGCGCAGCAACAGCACAAATGCACCGGTGAAGCAGAGGAAGACGAGCATCGACATCACCGACTGGCGGATATATCGGAAAGGCTCTACAGACATTTGCATGGTGAAATGCTGCCCTAAAATTACCAGGAGCAGGATAACCGTATAAATAATCGGCCTTTTGTAATTCGAATAAAAGATGTTCAGTCCTCCATTTACCGGGAATTGCATATGCGTCATCACAAGGTTTAGTTAGAAAATGTAAAGATAATAGGATGAAAAAGGTTGTGTGCATGATACCCACAAAAATGAAGTCAAAAGTAAGGAATTTTTCACCCACGGCAAAACAAATTTACCCACCGCAAATTGCCGACAGTGTCAGAAGCAGCTCCCGGTCGCTTTTGAAGGATCACCGCATGCAACATATGCATCGGTATTGATCACTGATCAATTGATCAATTGCACACCACAAAGGCAAGGATCCGATTTCTTTTACCGAGTGAACAGTTTTTTTCACCCGGTGCACACAGGCTCCCATGCTGCAGCATGGGGAATTATTTACCTTTGCCCGAAACAGACAAATTGGAGCGGAAGCCGAAAAGCTACATGAGTAGGCAGACATTATAAAAAATTTTACACTATGATCAGGAAAAAACTTATTGGGTTTATTGTACTCTTCTTTTGTGGTGCTTTCATCACACTCAGTGCACAACAGATCTTCTCTAAAGGAGACAAGGCGTTGAATATAGGTCTCGGCTTAGGAAGCTACTATGGTGGCGACGGCTACACGGGTAGTATACCGCCACTGTCGGTCTCCTACGAGAAAGGGATCATCGACGGCCTTCTCGATGGCAAGGGTGCTATCGGCGTGGGAGGCTATATGGGCTATTCCGCCAATAAATGGGAGACCTCCATCTCCGGTAACAGCTATGGCTACAAGTATAGCTATCTGATGATCGGCGCTCGAGGTGCCTTCCACTACCAGTTTGTGGATAAGCTCGACACCTACACCGGGTTGATGCTCGGCTACAATGTGGTGAGCAGTAAGTATTTCGGTGACGACATGGGCGCTGCTACGCCCGAAGCATCCAGTGCCAGCGGCATCGGTTACTCCGCATTCCTGGGCGCACGGTATCATTTCTCCGACAAGTTCGCTGCTTATGCGGAAATTGGATACGGCATATCGGCCCTCGAACTGGGTATCTCCATAAGGTTATAAGTATAGGTTGATAAGCTTGCAGGAGGATGCAGCAATTGCTGCTGCACCTCCTGTTTTCAATGTGGCACCTCCCGCACTACTTATCACTATTTTTGTATCTTTGCCCGTGTGAATGAAGAAAAAATCATGGTGAACGATTCTAACAAGGAGACAGGTGAGCGCCGCTGGCTGGCGGCCTATGTGAAGATGCATCACGAGAAGAAGGTGCATGAGCGGCTCACGGCGATGGGTATTGAGAGCTTCCTCCCCCTGCAGACCGAAGTACGTCAGTGGAGCGACCGCAAGAAGAAGGTGGAGCGGGTATTGATCTCGATGATGCTCTTCGTGAAGGTGAACAGGGCGGAACAGCAGCAAGTGCTACAGCTGCCTGCCGTGTTGCGCTACATGGTGCTCCGTGGGGAGCATGCCCCCACCGAGATACCAGGGAAGCAGATGGAACGCTTCCGTTTTATGCTCGACTATTCCGACAGTACTGTCAGCTTCAACGCGTGCGAGCTGCAGCCTGGTGAACAGGTGGTGGTGATCAAGGGTCCGCTCAAGGGGCTCAGGGGTGAGCTGATCAAGGTCGATGGCAAGACAACCATCGCCATCCGTATCGAGCGGCTGGGTTGTGCCACCGTGGAGATGTCGCCGGGGATGGTGGAGAAGGTGTGACAAAGTATAATAATAGTTAAATGTGTCTTGATTGTGTAATATTGTTGTCCCGATTAATTGTTTTTATCGAAATTGTCCTATTTTTGTGTAATTATTCTACGAATTGTGAAAATATCCTGTTGTGAATGTGTGCCGTTTAAAATGAGTTACAGGTCACAATTTGTCTGGATGAAGATGCAATATGAGGAGAAACTGTATTCTTGTCATTACTCTTTCGGATTATTTTAAAAGTCACATTGTTTTTTATTAGAATGAAAGGAAATGTTTAAACTATTTTATGGATATCTGTTTCAAAACAACCATCGCAAAATTCATTCCGAGATTGCTGTAAAACACAGAACGTCTGCCTGGCAAGTGTATCGTATAGCCCATGGCAAGCCTATCCATTCATTGCGCGACGGTTGTATTTACCGTGACCTCTACAGGCAAGGCATTATCAGCTAGGTGATCAGTTCTCAGTACTCATTGATCAGCATTCAGTTTACTTTACGATAAATCTGT
>CAYUQE010000158.1:0-4067 GCA_964446805.1 uncultured Proteiniphilum sp.
ATCTCGCCGGTGGTCATAAAGGTATCATCCACCGGTGTGAATGCATCGGCGTGGATGGTGAGTGAGTCGTTGAGGATGGTGTTGTTGCCATTGCCGCTCAGGTTGAAGTAGGAGTGGTTGGTGAGGTTCACCACGGTCTCCTTATCTGTGGTAGCTTCATACTGCAGGTCGATGGCATTGTCGTCGGTGAGGGTCATCGTCACCTTCACATCGAGGTTGCCGGGAAAATTGGCTTCACCGTCTTTCGAAAGGTAGGTGAACACCACAGTCTGACTGTCCGGCTGCACAGCCTGAAACACTTTCCTGTCGAATCCTTCCGGGCCGCCGTGCAGTGTGTGGCCGAAGTTGTTCTGCGGCAGCTCATAGGCTACTCCCTCTACGGTGATTTTACCGTGAGCGATCCTGTTGCCGTAACGGCCGATGGTGGCTCCGAAGTTGTTATTCACATTGATATAATCATCCACGTTGTCAAAGCCGAGGACAACGTCCTGCAGTTTACCCTCTCTATCGGGGACCATCACAGAGACAATGCGTCCGCCGTAATTGGTGAGGGTCACCTCTACCCCGTTGGCGTTTTTCAGCACATAGAGATCGGTGGAATCACCATTCACTGCGGACTGGAAATCGCTTCTCTTCAGGCCCGAAAGTGTTGTCTGCTCCGCGGGAGCCTCTTTTTGTTTGTTGGTACATCCTACCATGGCGATCAGTGCCACCAGCAGGATCAGTTGATTGAGTTTCATACGATACAATTAATTTAATGGGTATATGATTCATTTAATGTTTTCCTGCTGATTCCATCGAAGACAGTTGTCCAGCAAGACAAAAGTAAACATTTATTTCATATGTCGATCAATTTGTTTCAAATATCGGCCTCTCAGTGCTCAGGGAAGGGGATTCGCCCTTGATGGTTGGCCAGTTGTTTTCCCAGCGTACCTGATCGAGCATCAGTACCCGCCCTTTCGGATTGGCTACCGATACGGCATGGTAGAGGATCCAGTCCTGTCCCTTCGAATCCTGCACGATCTCGGAATTATGCCCCGTACCCACGAATTGTTCGTTCTTCCCGATGACCACCTCATGATGGTTCTCCATCATAGAGCGGCCCTGCTTGTCGAGATAGGGGCCAAAGAGATCGCGGGAGCGTCCCACCACGGTGGTGTAGGTGCTGTTGAGTCCCGCACAGCAGGAGCCGATGGAGGCGAACATATAGTAATACCCGTTCCGCTTGTGGATATAGACCCCTTCATACGCCGTCCCGGCCACCTGTCGCTTTTCGGCACCGGGTTTCACGGAAAGTGCGTCGTCGGAGAGCTCGATGGCGTAGAGCCCGCGGAAGCTTCCCCAGAAGAGGTATTTCTTCCCCTCCTCCTCGATATAGAAAGGATCGATGGAGTTCTGCACCTCTATCCCGTTGCTGCGGAATAGCATACCCCGGTCGGTGAAAGGACCCTCAGGCTTATCGGCAGTGGCTACGCCGATACCACAGGTCCACTCCCCACCCCATACCGACATGGAATAGAAAAGGTGGTACTTCCCGTTGACTTCATTGATATCGGGAGCCCACAGTCCGCCGCGGGGTTCAAACGTGGGTCGTGTCTCGTTGGTGAATGCTGTCCCCACGAGTTCCCAGTTCACCAGATTTTTGGACCGATGGATGGGGGTGTTGCGGATATCCTCTGTGGCGTAGAGATAGAAGTAGCCATTGTTCGCCCTGATTACTGACGGATCGGGCAGGCTGTAGTTCACTACCGGATTGCTGTAGTTTTTAACGGTAGCCGGAGGTTGTTCTGCAAGTATCTCCTGTGTTTTGCACGACAGGAACAGCAGAGGTATGAAAAGTAACTGAAAAAAGTTTCCCATTGATGAAAATTAATGTTACACAATAAAACGAGTTAATCTCTGAGGCAACGTAAGAAACACCGGTGCCGGGAACAGGTTCATGATCATTTCCCAACTATTTTCCCTTTGATCATCCAGACACCGATCCTGTCGGAAAGGAAGTTGGTGGAAGAGAGTGCAGCGATGGTGTTGTCCCCGAGGTCACCATCACGTCTCCCCACCGGTTCTCATAGACTGCCAACAGGGTACCATCGTTCAGCCTCCGTAAACGAGGATAAGCTCCCTCGTCTGCAATGCAGACAAGAGAGCTTTCATCCCATTCAATCCTAAATTCCTTGTCTTGCCGGGTATCCTGACTCTGACAAGAGAGGAATGTACCTATTGTAAACAGTAAGAGAATTAATCGTTTAAGATATTGCATATCTCCTGATTCACTTTCTTCACTCTCGTCTCATCCACCTTCACCAGCTTACGGTCATAGGTCATCAGCCCATTCACCTCCATCTCCACGTCGGTGGTCTGGGTATACACTGCGGCAGATAAACCGCCACGTATAAGCTGTTTGAGCTGTTCTGCATATTTCAGATATGCATCGGTCACCTCTTCAGAGCTGTTAAACTGTACATATCCCCAGTTACGGTTAGGTTCCCACAGGTGATCTTTATGAGCCCAACCGATACCCCCATACTCACCAAGGACGGTGGCACGCTGTGCATCATAAAGGTACATGGCGGGTTGCGGATAGTTATGCAGATCGAGCATGTCTCCTACCTGGAAATGATTTCCCCCACTTGCCGGATTCACCAAACGCGACGGGTCGTATTGTTTGGTCCATTCCACGATCTCAACCGTCTTGAATTGACCCCATGCTTCATTGAAGGGTACCCATACACCCACAGAAGGATAGGAATAGAGATAATCCATGATCTCTTTCCACTCTTTACGGAAGTTGGCTTCCGACTCCGCGGAACGTATGCGTTCCACACCATTGAAATATTGATGCATCTGCCATTCCGAACCCCTATCACCATTGGGCATATCTTGCCATACAATCATACCATGACGATCACAATGCATATACCAGCGTGCCGGCTCCACTTTCACATGTTTACGGATCATATTGAATCCAAGCTCTTTGGTTTTGATCACATCATATTCAAGTGCTTCGTCGGAAGGTGCCGTATAGAGTCCGTCGGGCCACCAGCCCTGATCGAGCGGGCCGAACTGGAAGATGTCCTTGTTATTTAACTGTAGTCTTACAATACCCTTGTCGTCACGTTTCATCGAATATTTCCGCATGGCAGCATAACTATTCACCTTATCCAGTTGTTTGGCGCCATCGAACAGCGTGATTTCCAGGTCGTAGAGATAAGGATTGCCCGGTGACCATAACTTCACATTCTCGGGCATGGCAATCTCCAATGGCAGATTATTGATCGCCTGCGCAGTTGCAACCACGATCGATCCCTCTTTCACTTTCACTTCCACTCTGTTGCCCGAAGAGGTAGTGTTGGTGAATGTTTCCACAGTAAGTGTTTGCTTATCAATATTCGGAGTGATTTTGATATTATCTATATATTTTTCAGGCACCGGTTCCAGCCAAACGGTCTGCCAGATACCGGTAACAGGGGTGTACCAGATGCTTTCAGGCTTGTTTACCTGCTTACCGCGAGGTTGAAATCCATCGTCGGTCGAGTCCCATACTTTCACTACAACACTATTCTCACCTTTAACCAGAGCTGCAGTGATATCGAATGTGAAAGGGGTGTAACCACCGGTATGTTGTCCTACTTTCACATTATTTACCCATACATCTGCTTTCCAGTCCACAGCGCCAAAGTGAAGGAGTATTCTATCGTTCTTCCATTTTGTGGGAACCATGAAAGCACGTTGATACCAGAGCTCATTCTCTTTACCCACCCTCTTCTGCACACCCGACAGGCTCGACTCCACTGCAAAGGGAACCAGTATCTCACCATCGAATGAGGAGGGCTTTTGTTTTCCTGCAGGTATGATGGCATATTCCCACAATCCGTTTAGATTTTGCCATTCGGCACGCTCCATGATTGGTCTTGGATATTCAGGCAACACATTGTTCACATCTATTTCAGATGCCCACTTTGTTTTGAGTTTATCTCCCGCAGGCTGCCATTGCGCACTGAGGGAGCAGGTGGTGACGAGAAAAATGAAAAGGACTAATTTTGACTTCATGATTACAGTATAAATAG
>CAYUQE010000159.1:0-4055 GCA_964446805.1 uncultured Proteiniphilum sp.
CCAACGAGGTATTTCTTGACCGCTTCGGCTCTTCTCACAGAAAGGGCATCGTTGTTCTCCAAGAAGGCGACCATATTGCCTCTTTTCCACTCGTCGGGTTTCTCATAGCTTTGTAAGTGGGCCACATCCAGCAATTGGTTCACCAGGTGGGTGAGCGTGCGTCCCTGCCGTTCAATGGCTGAGAGATAGGTGGAGGTATGGTGATTGGGTTGATCCCGCTGTTCCTGCAGCTGTCTGGTTAAACCCAGGATGATAGTGAGCGGCGTACGGAACTCATAACCCACTTTCGTGTAAAAGTCCGAGCGCACCTGGTCGGAATGTTGCGCGGTGCGGATATTCCTGGAGTGGGAGAAACAGAGATACCCCAGCAGGAGTATGAGCAACACCGGTAGCAGTATTAATGACAGGCGACCAACCATTGTCCCCGGTTCGGACATATTGTTTAAGATAGTTAACAGGTGATCCAGATCAATCATCATTCTTTGTTTCAATGAGAGAGTAGCACAACAATGGCTCGCGTTAAAATGTGTAATTCCCTTTCCGGAAGCTCATCCCCCTGCATTGGCAGGAGGATGTTAGCACAAAAGGAAACATCTATTCCGGTTGCAATATTAGCATTATTTTCATTAAGAAACAAAAAAAAGGAACTTTCCTGAAAAAGATCAGGCTGTTTTTCTCAGTGCCAATAAGGGGTGTTACGGATGGAGGGACTAATGAATGCGGCAGGTGAGCGAAAAATTCAGCATAGGCCACCAGTTTAACATGCTGCGTGATACCGGAAAGTCCTCCTCTTCCACCAGGCTGTCGAGCCAATCTTCACCCGCTTCATTCACGTTGCTACTCTCAAGCCTGTATTTTCCCTGGTAGACCATGCCCAGCTCAACCTTGAAGCCTATACGGTTATGAGGGATGGTTCGTCCCAGTCCGAAGCCGATATAGGGCTTGAAGCTTTTTCCCATCCATAGTTTCCCCTCGAAGGTGCCGTCGTTGTCGGGACGGATCACGATATCCTCATATTCAAATTCAGGATCGTCTCCCAGCTGTTCCTTCAGTTGCGCATAATCTCTGATGAGCCCGTTTGCCGAGATACTGTTCGACCCGAGATAGAATCCGCCGGTGAGACAGAAAATGCCGTTGCTCATGGGATAAAAGTCGACCAATGCTTTGAAGTTGGGAAAGGTAATGGCTGCTTCCGAGATCTCGCCTTCAATGGTCATCTCATAGCCTTCCGTCGTCTCTGCCGTGGTCTCCAGCGTGATTGCCTCGCTGTGGGTGTAGGTGAGGTAGTCGAAGCCTGCTCGTAGTCTCAGATGGGGATGAAGGGATGTGGCAGCCTGCACGCCTGCGCCATATAAACCGGCATTGATGCCTGCAGCCCATTGCTGAAAGGGGCGATCCTGCGCTTTCAGTGTGAAGATGGAAAATGCAAAGAGGAGGAGTGTGAGTTGGATTTTCTGTTTCATAGTGGGTAAGGTGTAAGTGTAATAAAACAGGATTTTATCATTTCTTTTAACAACGATTGCGTCAATTAGTTCTAAATGAACGTTGATTTTTATAAAAAAAACCTATTTTTTCTGCCTATTGGAGTGCAACGTCTCCTACACTCATAGAGCGGGAGCGTGCTACATAGAATAAACAAGGAGGATCTCCGTGAAAAATTGATGCACATTGCCGTTTTTTCCTGAAAAATAGGTATGTTTGCACTCTCAAATAATAGCACTCTATGAAGAAATGGATTGAAAAGACGGTTCTACTGCTGCTGCTGGTTGGCGGATTAGGTGCATGCGAAAAGGGAGACAACTTCAGGATTGAAGGAAGGATCACAGCTGCCGAAGGAGATACGCTCTACCTTGAACAGCGTGGCCTGGTGGGTGTGGTGCTGCTCGACTCGGTGATACTTAAGCAGCACGGAACGTTCACATTCAAGCAGCCGGCACCCCCTAATCCGGAATTTTATCAGCTCCGTATAGGAACACAGACGGTGGCCTTTTCCGTCGATTCGGTGGAGACATTGACAGTGGAGGCTGCCGCGACGGACTTGTATGGATCGTTCAGGGTGATCGATTCACCCTCCAATGATCAGCTCAGGAGGGTTGACGACCTGGTGCTGCTGACTGCACAAAGAATCACCGACCTGGAGGAGAAGCACAAGGCAGGGAGTGTGGATGACCTCACCTTCATTGCAAAGCTCGATACCACGCTGATCGATTACAAGGCAGCCGTCACGCCGATCATACTGGGTAACCCCTCCAATGCCGCGGCCTACTACGCCGTTTTTCAGAAGATCAATGATTACCTCATCTATGATCCGTTCAACAAGCAGGATTTCGCCATGTTCGGCGCAGTGGCCACCTCGTGGAACCGGTTTTATCCCGATACCGAGCGGTCGAAGCATCTCTATGGGTTCACGATGAATGCACTGAAGGCCAGAAGACAGCAGGAACAACAGGCAAAACTGCTTGAAAGCGCCCCGGTGGAGACTGCCTCAGGTTTGCCCGATATTGTGTTGCAGGAAGTGAACGGTGAGCGGGTGGCACTCTCCTCGCTGATAGGAAAGGCAGTGCTGCTCGATTTCGTGGTCTACAATGCCGAATTCTCCCCCGGTCACAATAGGGCCCTTCATACTATTTACAGTGAGTACCGTTCACGCGGGTTTGAAATCTATCAGATCTCCTTCGACTCGGATGAGCATTTCTGGAAAACATCGGCCGATAACCTGCCATGGATCACCGTCCGTGACCCCCAATCGGTCAATGCACGTCTCCTCTCGATGTATAACGTGAGAGAGATCCCTACTGCGTTCATCCTGAACCGTGAAGGAGATATCGTGGCACGCATTGAGGACTACAAGCAGTTGTCCGCAGAACTGAATAAAGTGTTGTAAAATAATCCTGCTATTATTTGTGTGTTTCGATTTTGTTTTTTATCTTTGTGGTAATTACATCATGGAAAAGAGGGAGTTCCGGTCTTGAACAGAGAGGCCGGAATTCTTTTTCTTTGTGTTCGTGCTGTGCATCATTAAAAGAAGGAGAAAAATTATTATGAGTGTGACATACATGACCGAAGAGGGTCTTCGGAAGCTGAAAGAGGAATTGAGGGAGCTGGAATCAGTACAACGGCCCGAGATATCAAGGCAGATTGCGGAGGCACGCGATAAGGGTGACCTGTCGGAAAATGCGGAGTATGATGCCGCCAAGGAGGCGCAAGGGATGCTTGAAGCGAAGATCGCTCAGTTAAAGAGTCTTGTAGCCAGCGCCAGACTGATTGACGAGAGCACCATCGGCACCGACAAGGTGCAGATCATGAACAAGGTAACGCTCAAGAACCTGAAGACAAAGAAGCTGATGACCTATACGTTGGTTTCGGAGAACGAGGCTGATCTGAAGAACGCGAAGATTGCCGTCAACACGCCCATCGCACAGGGGCTGATGGGTAAGAAGGTGGGCGACGTGGCCGAGATCACCGTACCATCGGGCATGCTTACCCTTGAGATCATCGAAATTTCCATTTAACGATTCAGTGATGGCTACCATTTTCAGCAGGATTATTAAAGGGGAGATCCCTTCTTACAGGATCGCGGAAGAGGACCTCTTTTTTGCTTTTCTCGATATCAATCCCATGACTAAGGGGCATACACTGGTAGTTCCGAAGCTGGAGATTGACTATCTTTTCGACCTGGATGACGCCCTCCTGGCCGACATGATGGTCTTTGCCAAGAAAGTGGCGAAAGCCATCGGCGCCGCACTCCCCTGTGAAAGGGTGGGCATGATGGTGATCGGCCTGGAGGTGCCCCACGCACATCTGCATCTGATCCCTATCAACCGTGAGGGTGATATGAACCTGGCCAACCCGAGAGTGACCCTCTCAAAAGAGGAGTTCGAGGAGATCGCTGCCCGCATCCGCTCCCGTATTGCCTAGTCATTCCTCCTATTATGCTTTCTTATTCCACAATCAGCTCATTGACTGATTCTTCTTCTTGTGATCCTCGATATCTCTAATTCTCCCGGGCTATCTCCGCCCACAGCCCTCTCCTGCACACCTTCTGCTGTTCCCCA
>CAYUQE010000160.1:0-3911 GCA_964446805.1 uncultured Proteiniphilum sp.
AAACGCTTTTTTTTTCGTTTAATTTGTTTATTTTACCGTTATTTCCGCATATTTATATATTATTTCGAAATGATCAGTTTTAGAGAGTGACTCAATGTTCGGTTTCTCGAAATATAGCTCGCAGTAACCGCATGCCATATCTGTTTGAATAATAACAATTAAATAATTACCCGTGAACTACTTTTATCTTGTACCCTCAGCCTCCATAGTAGCACTTATTTTTGCCTACTATTTTTATAAAACAATGTTGAAAGAGAGTGAAGGCACCGAAAAGATGCAGACGATCGCTCGTTACGTACGTGAAGGTGCCATGTCGTACCTTAAGCAGCAGTATAGGGTGGTGACCATCGTGTTCATCATCCTTGCCCTTCTCTTTGGTGTGATGGTCTTTTTTGATTTACAAAACCGATGGGTTCCATTTGCTTTTCTCACCGGTGGATTCTTCTCCGGCCTGGCCGGATTCTTTGGAATGAAGACCGCCACCTATGCCTCCGCCAGGACGGCCAATGCCGTACAGCGGTCGCTGAACAGCGGGCTGCAGATTGCATTCCGCTCGGGTGCGGTGATGGGGTTGGTGGTAGTGGGGCTTGCACTGCTCGATATCTCAGCATGGTATCTTATTCTTGATCATTTCGTGGATGCTGCCGACGGAGGACATAAGCTGGTAATGATCACTACCACCATGCTTACCTTCGGCATGGGTGCCTCCACGCAGGCGCTCTTTGCCCGTGTGGGAGGCGGTATCTACACCAAGGCAGCCGACGTGGGTGCCGACCTGGTGGGGAAGGTGGAGGCGGGCATACCCGAGGATGACCCGCGTAACCCGGCCACTATCGCCGACAATGTGGGTGATAACGTGGGTGACGTGGCCGGCATGGGTGCCGACCTTTACGAATCCTACTGCGGCTCTATCCTCTCCACGGCAGCACTGGGTGCTGCGGCCTTTGTGCTGAATCCTGCCATGCAGCAGAATGCCGTCTTTGCACCCATGATCATTGCGGCCATCGGTGTTTTTCTCTCCATCATCGGTATTTTCATTGTCCGCACGAAGGAACAGGCGACCATGAAGCAGCTGATGGATGCCCTGAACAGGGGCGTGAACATGAGTGCCCTGCTCATCGCTATCAGTACTTTTGGGATCTTGTATCTGCTTGGGTTCACCAACTGGGTAGGATTATCCTTCTCGGTGATCTCGGGACTGGTAGCCGGCATCATCATCGGGCAGGGTACGGAGTACTTCACCTCGCACTCCTACAAGCCTACTCGACTGATTGCCGAGAGTGCGAAGACCGGTCCCGCCACCGTGATCATTTCCGGTATGGGGACAGGGTTTATCTCCACCGTCATTCCCGTGGTGACCATCGTGATGGCCATCCTGATCTCTTATCTCTCAGCCATCCGTTTCGATGTGGACAACATAATGGCAGCGGAGAACCTGAGCATGGGACTCTATGGCATCGCGATTGCCGCGGTGGGCATGCTCTCCACGCTGGGTATCACCCTGGCCACCGATGCTTACGGACCCATCGCCGACAATGCGGGGGGTAATGCCGAGATGAGCGGTCTCGATCCGGAAGTGAGAAAACGTACCGATGCCCTCGATGCACTGGGTAACACTACTGCCGCCACGGGAAAAGGCTTTGCCATTGGCTCGGCAGCCCTCACAGCACTGGCGCTGATGGCTTCCTATATGGAGGAGATACGTATCGGCATGCTGCGGCTTGGAAGCGATATACTGCTGTTTCCTGATGGTGAGACCGTGGAGGTGGCCAAGGCCAGCTTCGTCGATTTTATGGGCTACTTCCAGGTGACATTGATGAACCCCAAGGTGCTGGCCGGTATCTTCCTGGGCTCCATGATGGCTTTTCTCTTCTGCGGGCTGACGATGAATGCCGTGGGAAGAGCGGCACAGCGGATGGTGGAGGAGGTACGCCGCCAGTTCCGGGAGATGAAGGGAATCATGACGGGCGAGACCACCCCCGATTATGCGCGGTGTGTGGAGATCTCCACCAAGGGTGCGCAGCGTGAGATGTTGTTACCCTCACTGCTTGCCATTGCTGCACCCGTGTTGACAGGGCTGCTGCTGGGTGTTGCCGGTGTGATGGGGCTGCTTGCCGGAGCACTGGGTGCGGGTTTCGTGCTGGCTATCTTCATGGCCAACGCGGGAGGTGCCTGGGATAATGCAAAGAAATATATCGAAGAGGGTCACCTGGGTGGCAAGGGTAGTGAGGCACACAAGGCGACCGTGGTGGGTGATACGGTGGGTGATCCCTTCAAGGATACCTCCGGTCCGTCGCTCAACATCCTCGTGAAGCTGATGAGCATGGTCTCCATCGTGATGGCCGGACTTACAGTAGCCTGGAGTCTCTTGTAGGCATAGGTCTGTTTAGTGATTATTATGTTTCTGGATGATGGGTGGTTCAGCTTTTTTTCGTATATTTGATGCCTGAAAAAATCACCCGTTCAAGGAGAATCATAACATTCAAATACAACTAACTATGAGCTTTTTAACTAACGACAAATTAACAATTGTAGGAGCTGCCGGTATGATCGGTTCCAACATGGTGCAGACAGCAGCCATGATGCGTTTAACACCCAATATCTGTCTTTACGACCCTTTTGCCCAAGGGCTCGAAGGGGTAGTGGAGGAGATGCGTCATTGTGGTTTTGAAGGCGTGAACTTCACCTTCTCCACCGATGTGAAAGAGGCCTTCACGGGATCCAAATACATGATCTCTTCAGGTGGTGCACCCCGCAAGGATGGGATGACACGTGAAGACCTGCTGAAGGGCAACGCCGAGATCGCTGCACAGCTGGGTAAGGATATCAAATCTTACTGCCCCGACCTGCAACATCTGACCATCATCTTCAACCCTGCCGATATCACCGGCTTGGTAGCATTGATTCATTCCGGTCTGAAACCGTCACAGGTGACCACGTTGGCGGCACTCGACAGCACCCGTCTGCAGAGCGAGCTGGCTAAGCACTTCGGTGTGGAACAGAGCAAGGTTACCGGCGCCCGCACCTATGGCGGACATGGTGAGCAGATGGCTGTGTTTGCTTCTACCGCCAAGATCGACGGTAAGCTGTTGACTGATCTGATTGGTACAGATGCAATGACCACAGAAGCATGGGCTGACTTGAAGCAACGTATCACCAAGGGTGGTGCCGCCATTATCAAACTACGTGGCCGCTCATCCTTCCAGAGCCCTTCCTATACTTCCGTAGAGATGATCCGTGCAGCCATGGGTGGTGATTCATTCCGCTGGCCTTCGGGTTGCTATGTGAACAGCCAGGGCTTTTCGCATATCATGATGGCCATGGAGACCACCCTCGACAAGAACGGTGTCTCCTTTGGCGAGGTGAAGGGTACCGATGCTGAGATCGCCGAGCTGAAGCAGAGCTACGGTCACCTGGTGAAACTGCGTGATGAGGTGATCGCCATGGGGATCATTCCTGCCACTGACCAGTGGAGCACGTTGAACCCGAACCTGTAACAGACAATCTCCCCTATAATCAAAAGAGACGGCCGCAAGCCGTCTCTTTTTCAATCGTTCCTGTTTCATCGCTGCTCATACGACAGTAAGCGCTGATCCCCTTCCAGCTTGCGCAGTTGGGTGATGTCCTGTGTCACCTCCACCAGTCGCCGGCGTTATACCTCCAGATTATCTCCTTCATGGAGTCTCAGAAGGAGATGGCGCAGCGTCTCTTTGCGCTGCGTTGAATTATTGATAAGTTCGCTCATTGTTTTTTGTGATTGATGGAATGAATTACTCCTCTCCCCTGATCATGGTGAGTAACATCTTGAACGGCTCTACTGCTGTCAGCGCATGGGGGATGTTGGCCGGCATGATGATGCAGTCGCCCTTCTTCAGCAGGTGAGGGTTGCCGTCGATACGGATCTCAGCCTC
>CAYUQE010000161.1:0-3823 GCA_964446805.1 uncultured Proteiniphilum sp.
GTATTATAATATAGTATTAATTTATATACATCACGTATACCATTGATATATAGATATATGAATATGTATTTAAATCATATTTTAACTAAAATCGCAAGTGTTGGACGTGTGGAGTGATCTTATCTTATTTGATTGTTCAGTAAATTCAATCAAAATATTCATTGAATGATTAATAATCGGGATCAATCGACAATTATTAATTTGTTAAACTGCTTTCAGTAGATATGTAAACAGCCTACATCACTTCAGCTTTATCAAATGGTACAAATGTCACAAACAGGAAACGATACATTTGTATCATACAAATGGAGAGCCATCGATCTGGTTGCATGAGAAGTTATGAATAATGCTACGTATGATTATCCGTGCAACGCTGAATGAAGAAGCCTATTATGTCAATCCTGTACGCACCACAGCTGTTTTTCATTTTAACTGTGCCAGCGTAACAAAAACAGGGCCATGATCCAGTTGCGATGCAATCAGGCTGCTCTCAAAGGCTCTATTCTCACTTAACTGATTGAGATCTATTGCATTTATCTCAACTTAATTATGATTTCTTTTTACCAGATAAAAAATAGCGCCCTCCTGTGAACTGAAGTTTCACCAATTTGTTTAACTTTGGACAGTTAATGAGGATATCGGAGAGAGGCTTTCACGCCACTGCCATATTATTTGATGAACCGTTGTCATTTTCAATTAAAATTACAGACACCTATGGAACAGACATTCAAGAACCTACTGATAGTGGCACTATTTATCTCTCTGGCACTTCAATGCACCGGGCAAAGCAAACAAAAACAGCGTAAAGAGATGACGCAGACCACTGAAAAGAGTGCACTCACTGGGCAGCCAGGCGTTCATGCCACACTGCATGATTTCATTGTAAAGGATATTGACGGGAAAGCGTTTGACCTTTCTTCACTGAAAGGAAAAAAGGTGCTGGTGGTCAATGTCGCCTCCAAATGCGGGCTGACGCCACAATATGAGCAACTGCAGAAGCTGTATGAAAAGTATGGGGATCAAAACTTCGTGGTGATAGGGTTTCCGGCAAACAACTTTAACGATCAGGAGCCGGGGACGACGCTCCAGATTAAGGAGTTCTGCACTGCCAATTATGGTGTTACCTTTCCCATGATGGATAAAATAAGTGTGGCAGGTGATCATCAGGCTCCCTTGTATAAGTGGCTCACGCACAAATCGGAAAACGGGAAGATGGATCAGGAGGTAACATGGAATTTTCAGAAATTCCTCATCGATGAAGATGGTCATCTGGTGGATGTGGTGATGCCGCAGGAGAGCCCAATGAGTGAGAAAATAGTGAACTGGATCACAAAGGGTTAATGCATGATCCTATAAACCAGCTCCTGCAACAGTTCCCCTTGTGAAACGGAGATATTGTCCACGCCTTTGGAACGGGCGTCGAAGGTTCTCAGGTCGGAAATGATCTCCATCACTTTGCCGGCGTTGTAGTTCCTCAGACCTGTCATATAATCACTTACAAAAAAAGAGGACTTCATGTTCAGGGCACTCATGATGCTTCGTTCATCTTTCTGTGGGAGCCAGTAACACTCCAGCAGGTTGCTGAAGTAATTAAACAGGATAGCCACCGTAACCATCATGGGATTCTCCTTGGGGTTTCTGCTGAAATAATCCACGATCCTGTTGGCAGCGAGTACATTTTTCGTGATGATGGCTTTCTGCAGTTCAAAATTGTTGAACTCTTTACTGATACCCACATTCTTTTCAATCAGATCTGAAGTGATACGTCGTGCACCTGCAGGAAGTGAGACCTCCAGTTTCTGTAGTTGGGGAATCAGTTTACTGATGTCATTCCCTAGATAATCGGTCAGCATCTGTGCCGATTTCTCATCAATTCCGATCTCTTTTTCCCTGAACCAGGATGTGATGAATGCAGGTATCTGATTCTCGTACAATTTCTTTGATTCAAAGACTACCCCAATTTTTTCGATATTCTTCACCAGCGTCTTGCGCTTGTCCACAGAGCCATGTTTGTAATTGATCACCAACACTGTCGACAGCATCGGATTCTTCACATAATGATCCAGTAAGTCGAACTGATCCAACTGTTGGGCTTCCTTTACGATGATCAGCTGATGGTCAGCCATCATCGGGAAACGACGTGCAGAGGAGATAATGAGATTCACATCGGAATCTACCCCATAGAAGGTAAGCATGTTAAAATCTTTCTCCACCTCAGTCAGCAGCGTGTCGGTAAGCAGGGTGGTTAGCTCGTCAATAAAAAACCCCTCATCACCCATCAGCAGGTAGATAGGTTTGAAATGACCACCCATAATATCTTTTCGGATGGACTCGTAGGAGGATTTAGTGGTTACAGCCATATCGCAGAAGATCTAAATGAATCATTACCAGTCGAAGCGTAAGTGCTTGATGGTGGAACCGTTATTCATAATGGAGGAGAGCGACTTGATACCGATCCTGACATGCTCCTCCACGAAATTTTCAGTGACATGCTGGTCACTTATTTCAGTCTTTACGCCGGTGGAGATCAATGGCTGATCGGAGACAAGCAGCAGGGCTCCCGTGGAGATGTGATTGGCAAAACCACAGGTGAAGAGTGTGGCTGTTTCCATATCCACGGCCATCACGCGCACCTGCCTGAGATACCCTTTGAAATCATCGTCATATTCCCACACCCGTCGGTTGGTAGTGTACACGGTACCTGTCCAGTAGTCGCGACCACAATCGCGCACATTGGAGGAGACAGCACGCAGCAGGCTGAATGCCGGCAGAGAAGGTACTTCCGGTGGAAAATAGTCGTTCGATGTGCCCTCACCGCGAATGGCGGCGATGGGCAGAATATAGTCACCCAGTTCACTCCGCGCCTTCAATCCACCACATTTACCCAGGAACAACACCGCTTCGGGCGTCACAGCACTCAGCAGGTCCATCACCGTGGCAGCATTTGCACTACCCATGCCAAAATTGATGATGGTGATGCCGTTGGAGGAAGCATTGGGCATATTGGCATTGGCTCCCACCACTGGCACTTTGAAATGATCGGCAAAGATCTCCACATACTTCTGGAAATTGGTCAGAAGGATATATTTCGTGAATTCGTTCAACGGTCTTTTCGTGTAACGGGGAAGCCAATTCTCCACAATTTCTTGTTTCGTTCTCATAAAAAAGAGCTATTTTTGTTCTGTGTGAGCCTTGTTCAGTAACAAAGATACGATATGTACGCGTTAAACTTGCCATCTTTCGATGCAAAAATCCGAAAAAAAAAGGAGGGTTTTGAGATTTTTGATCCCTTGAGAAGGAAATACCTTACACTCACTCCCGAGGAGTGGGTACGACAGCATTTTGTCCATTTTCTTATTGATGAAAAAAACTACCCGGCATCACGCATTGTGAACGAGGGGGCTATCAAATTGAATTCGATGACCCGCCGATGTGATTCGGTGGTCTACAACCATCGTCTTGAGCCGGTGGTTATTGCTGAGTACAAGGAACCCGGCGTGACCATCACGCAGCAGGTGTTCGATCAGGTGGCACGTTATAACAGCGTGTTAAGGGTACCCTATATCATGATCTCGAATGGCATCAGTCACTATTGCTATCGGATTGATTACGAAACAATGAGCTATACTTTTCTAACTGATATCCCGATGTATGGGGAGTTGTGATGCAACTCACCCACTTATCAACCTACTAACCTACTAACCTACTAACCTACTAACCTACTAACCTACTAACCTACTAACCTTCTAACTTACTAACTTACTAACTTACTAACCTACTAACCTACTAACCTACCAACCTGTTTTAATAGCTCTCCTCCATT
>CAYUQE010000162.1:0-3814 GCA_964446805.1 uncultured Proteiniphilum sp.
ATTTTTTATTTAAATAATGAAAAATAATACCTTGAGAATGGTTTAAGCGAGCATGAGGTAGATATTAACAAGAAAAACAGGCCGGACAGTTAAAACCATCCGGCCTGTGCAAATATTATTGCGTGAAAGCAATTATTTAAGAGCTTTGATCCGAATATTTCTGAATTTCACTTTCGACCCGTGACCGAGAAAGGCGATATGACCCTTCTTGTTCAGTAATCCAGGGTGATCACGTTTGTCGATAGTACCGTTCCTGGAAGCTTCCCTGATGTTGCCATCGAGGATGGTCGTGCCGTTCAGGATCACCTTGATGTTGTCACCATCGGCAATCACCTCCTGGTAGTTCCATTCGCCGTTAGGTTTGAGGAATCCTCTTTTTGCCGGTATTACACCGTAGACCGATCCGTGATACTGGTATACAGCCAGATTCTCGTACACGGGTGCATCGTTGTCAAGGATCTGAAGTTCCATACCTACATATGCAGCGTCACCCTCCATCGGGGTACGAATCCCTAAACCGTTGTTGGCTCCGGGTGTAAGCATAAACTCGAAGCGGTAAACAAAATTGTCGTACTGATTTTTGGTGTATAGATTGCCACCTGACCCCTCGCTGGGGTGTAAAACGATATTCCCACTTTCTACGGAATAATCTCTCTTGTTGCCGGTCCACTCTTCGAGGTGCGTGCCGTCAAAAAGGATCTTAAAACCCTCTTTCTCTTCATCGGCTGATAATCTGAAAGGATCGGGACGAGGTATCTCCCTGATAAAGATATCACGGTAGGCAACCCTGCTTCCGTGGGCCTGAAGCTCTATCTGTTCTATCGGGAAGATGGGCTTGCTTCTGTCCCAGAAGTTTTCAAGGATCACGTTATCGGTCACCAGCACATCATTCAACCATACCGAGACCCTTTCACCCACCATCCTGATGCGGAAGCTGTTCCATTCACCCACCTTCTGGTCGGCTACCTTCAGCGGTTTTGAGGGGTTTTGCTGGTTATTGTACAAACCGCCGGATCCTACCTGCGCTCCCACATTCACCCGGGCTGTATCCCAGATCTGTACCTGCGGGGTGCCGCGGAGATAAATGCCGGCATCGGGTTCGGGGCCTTCATATAGTTTCCAGTCGACCAGCATTTCGAAATCACCATACTGCTTGTTAGTCACAAGGTTGTCTCCCTTACCGGCAAATAGCAATTCGCCGTTCTCGACAATCCAGCTTGATTGTGCGGAAGCGTCGGCTTTCGTCTGCGCTGCAGCCAGCTCTTTTGCACTCATCTGCGCTCTCCTGACCGGATTTTCCACCAGCCCTTTCCATCCCTCCAGATTTCTGCCGTTGAAGAGGGCGACATAACCTCCTTCGTTCACGTTCTCCGAAAGAAATTTGGTGATGGACTGCCGCTGGTAGCCGGCATCGGGGTTTTTAAGGGTTGTGCTCACCTTGTTGAGTATTTTTGTGGTCGCGGCACCGGCAAAAGAGGGGTTATTGAGTGCAATATTCATTGCAGCAAGGGCAGCTGTCTCGCTTACCTCAGCCTGATCCATGAAGGGGGCAACGAATAGCATCGCCTGGTACTGTCCTGTGGTTCCCATCAGTCTCAGGATCTCGTTCTTTTGTCTGTCTGTTTGTGCAGAGAGCATCGACTCACGTAGATAGAGGTATTTTACCGCTCCTGTTTCGTTCGACCGGGCGATAGTGTTGAGCAGTGCATCGGTCACTTTTGTCAGTTCCTGCTTGTCGCTGCTCTCTCTTGCGATCATCAGCAAGGGGTATATGACGTGGAACGACTTCCATTTGGTGAGCGCATCGAATGCGGCACTTTTGTTCACGCCAGTCTCCTCACGATAAGCTTTGGTGATCAGATCCATCGACTGCTGCGATCTGCTGTTTGCCAGTGCGCTGTAGTAGAGGTGCTTGCTGGTCGATTTGCCCATCCTCTCACGAACCAACTTCAGCTGCTCATCTACCGGAAGAGAGTTCAGTGCTGCATTGATTGCCTCCTGCAGCGCAGGCACGTAGTCGCTGTCAGTTTGTTCCAATAGTACGAATAAATCGGACAGGTTCTTATCAGTGACCACCTCTTTCAGGGTGTTGGCTGCTGCAGCTTTAACCGCTGCATTGTCAGTGAACAGCTGGTTGTACACCAGGCTATACTGACTTTCCATTTTTCTGCCGGCGATCAATTGGAGGATAGCCTTCTTACCGGCGTCGCCTGCATCGTTAAATACCGATGCCAGGGTGTAGGAAATATCTCCCTTGTAGGTGGAGAGGGCATCTTGTGCAAGCGAGACTGTTTCACTATCGTTACTTGTCAGCTGACCTGCCAGTGCGATCAGTGCCTTCTCGCCCCCTATCTTTGCCAGTGAGAGGAATGCTGCCTTCTTTACCATCTGGTCAGATGAATGGAGATGACGTATGATCAGTGTCAATGCCTCTTGCAGATCGTTTCTTGCTGCCCAGTAAATAAGTGCCGTCTGTACCTGCGGCGACTTCGTAGAAGAGAGCTCCTTGAGTGCCAGTTGCGTCGATTTCTTGTCATTCTGAAAAGGATAGAGATTGAGCAGGCCGGTGAGCAATGTGATGTCTCCCGCATTGATGGCATCCTTCAATAACTTCCCTTTATTGGATGAAGAGTTCTCCAATAGCAGTTGTGTGGCGGCTAACTTGAGATCGGGCTGTTGCTGTTTCGATGCGATGACAGTTATTCTCTTCGCTTCTTTGGCTACAAGCCGCGGCTCGCTGCTGTTCAGTCTGTTGAGCAGTGAGAGATAGGAGGCGGCAGCACTGTTTTTCCGATAGGCATAGTTAGCTTCTTCCGCCGCTTTACGCAGTGCCTCTACCGACATCTTCGTTCCCGCGTGGCTGAGTGCATTCAACACTGCTTTCTGCAATGGTTCCGAAGTGTGCGTGCTTAACATGCCCAGCAGGAAGGGTTCAGCCTTACTATAATGGGTCTGTCCGAGCGCATTCACCAGGTTGAGCCTAATCTGGTCGGTATCTGCTTCTGTCAGCGCCTGCAGCAATGCCTCGCCTGTTTTATCCGTTCCGATGCTCACCAATGCCAGTGAAGCATCGTCTGAGAGGCCGCTATCTGCAAGAAAACCGGTGAGCACATCCACATTCTCGTCGGCACCTATTTTCCTGAGTTGCCGGATCACGAAGGCTTTCACCTCTGTGTCAAGCGGCTGACCCAGTGCTTTCTCAAACGCACTTGCAGCTACAGTACGCTTTTCGTTGTCGTTCGCCACAAAATCGGTCCATCCATCGATGGCAAAATCGAGTGCTTCGTTACTTTTATCTCCCGGAGGATTCATCCTGCCGATCAGATCGAGCAACCCCTTTTCACCGGTGGTCACCAGGTCGGCAATGATCTGATTGAATTGCTGAGGTGTTTCTGCCGGCAGCTTGGCAAGTGCATCGGCAATGATGGTGGCGTCTGTTCTGCCCTGGGGCATTTGCCCTTGAAGTCCGCTTACAACGAATAAGGATAAGCAGAGTATGATAAATTTGAATTGTTTCATTCTTTCACTTTTTTGAAAATTAGATAGTCCAGGGAGCACGCATCGGTTGATTTGCGAGGCGGTTGGCCTCCTCATCGTTAATGAACATCTCTTTCACCGGGTCAAATTGAAGCGTTCGGTTCAGCTGGAGTGCCACGGCTCCCATATTGACAATGGTGCAGGAACGGTGTCCGTTAACTTCGTTCAACGCAAATTTCTGTCTGTTGCGTACACTTTCAATGAAATCTGTATTTTGAGCCGGCGGTTCGGGGAAGTCGGCCAGTTTCTTTTCCCAGCCGGGAATATCACAAACGAA
>CAYUQE010000163.1:0-3777 GCA_964446805.1 uncultured Proteiniphilum sp.
GAAGATGATCAATAAGAGGAGGGTTACCCCATGCCAGGGCTGCCGTCATGTGACACCAGGCGCGGATTACTCTTGCTTCAGAAATACAACGGTCTTTGACGGCACTCTCTCCATACTCGAAGTGGTCGATTACCAGGTTGGAATGATAGATTACGAAGTATAAACGTCTGTACAATTGATATACAACGGAGCTTTGTGCATCGAAACGAAATTCATTGATACTGGCGAACTGATCGTTGTCCCCGTAATATTCGCCAGCTGCGAGCACATTGTCTGCACAGTAATTGAATATGATATTGTAAGGAACGTAGATACCGTCATTACCGCCGATATTGGTAATAAAGTCTCCGTATAAATTAACCAGTGCAGATTCAGCATCCTCATCAGTCTGATAAAACGAATCGATACTGATCACGCCCTTCTGGGGTATTTCCAGATTTGCCTCGCTACAAGCAGTAAAAAGAGCTACTGCAAGCAATAGTAAGGGGAGTATATATTTATTTTTCATATTAATAAAAGTATTGAATTAGAATGTTAAGTTAAGTCCAAATGTAATCTTCTTGGATTGAGGATAGGTGCCGTTGTCAAAGCCCGCACGCTGTGGAGCAGTGCTGACAGTAGCTGTCTCAGGATCAACCCCGGGATATTTGGTAAAGGTGAAGAAGTCATCCAGTGAAACGTAAAACCTCAGTCTGTTGATAAGTGCCTTCTGGGTGATCTCTGCCGGAAGGGTATAACCGAGCTGGAGTTGTTTGATCTTGAAGTATGCACCGCTGAACATGGAAGCCGAAGAACCCCAAAAATGCCAGTCATTTGCCACAGCATTGGGGTCAGGCATTGAGGCATTCTTGTTGTCCGCTGTCCAGGCATTGTCATAGTAGTACTTGAGTGAGTTACGCATAGGGGTATCGGCACGGTATAATACAGTGAATATATCATTGCCTCCTACACCGGCACCAAAGAGGTTGAGATCTAATCCCTTATATGCGAGACTGATGTTCAATCCGTATGTGTAATCAGGGATTGCCTTTCCGATATAGGTCATATCACCATCGGAGATCACCTCATCACCGTTCACATCACGGATAATTGCCTCACCTGTTTCCGGGTTTACACCATCGTACTGATAACCTCTGAAATACCAGATAGGTTGTCCCACCTCGAACGCTGTGCGGATAGGGTTGTTGGTCCCGTCTACACCACCGGTGGCACCCTCCAGGCGTGGGATAGAGGGATCGAGATAAGTAACCTCGTTGTGAAGTGTTGAGAAGTTGGCACTGACAGAGTAGCTGAAATCATTCGTGATATTATCTCTCCATGATGTCTCCAGTTCTAACCCTCTGTTGAGTACAGAGCCTGCGTTGACAGTGGTCTCTGCCACGCCTATTTCCGGTACAGGATTGATATTTACCAGCAGGTCCTTCGTTTTCTTGTTATAGTAGTCCGCACTAATAGTGAGCCTGTCTCTCAGGAATCGCATGTCAATACCCAGGTCGATCTGTTCTGAAGTTTCCCATCTTAAGTTAGGGTTAGCAAGGCCTGAAGGTTTAGATCCGTAGGAAGGACCGCTGTCCTCCACGCCATACTGGTACCACGAGCTGTTGTAAGCAATGGTAGTACTATACTTGTAGTCGTTAAGCACATTGATATTCCCGTTTTGACCCCAGGATGCACGGAGTCTCATGAATGAGAAGAGATCCATGTTGAGGTTTTCTGAAAAGAATTCTTCATTACTGATGGTCCAGCCTGCAGAGAATGATGGAAAGTAACCCCAGCGGTTATCAGCGGGCAACTTGGAAGCGTCGAATGCATCGGCACGGAAGTTAGCCTGGAGGGTGTATCGATTGTCAAATGAGTAAACAAGGCGTCCAAAATAGGATATCTGAGTTGATTTTCCCGGCAGGTTTCCGTAACCCTTTACTGTCTTTTCCTCACCGTCGACCATATTGCTTTTCACGTAATCCATATAACGGAAATTGGGTTCATACCCAGTCAGTATATCAGGTCCCTGCGCACTGGTACTCACGTTGTCCCAGCTATTCTCTATATATGACATACCACCCATCGCGGTGAAGTTATGCCTGTCTATCGTAAGGTTGTAATTAGCGAAGTTTTCAAATTGATAGTATACGCTGGTATTTGCATTTGCAGAGATGTTGTAGTCATCTGACTTTGCCTGTGCAGTAGCATAATAGGGCGTATTGAAGCTGTGAGCGTTACTTTGTGCCACCCTGTAGCCTAAACGAGAGGTAATCACGAGTCCCTTCACCGGTTTCAGGTTGCCATACAACATACCGCGGAGTGTGACGCCTTTATTTTCAGCATCTATACGGTCTCTCTGGAGCAGAGGGTTACCGCTATCGTCCGTGATATACTTTGAAGTAGCATAATAGAGACCATTGTCCGGATCCCTCAGGATAATCTTGCCGGCATCATACGCCTGCTTCATGGTCGGTGCAAATTGATCCGGGCTGGAATAATACACAGGTGTCAACGGGTCAATGGTCAGCACTGAATTCATCAGTGAGCCATATTGTGACATCTGGGGAACCGATTTGGTAGACCATTTCTCAATTGAGTTGTTGGTTCCTACCTGTAACCATGATTTAATGTTATAGTCACCATTGATCTGCGCAGAGAGACGTTTGTAAACATCCTTTTCCCCTTTTACGATACCATCATTATGGATATAATTGATGGAGGTGAAATAATTTCCCTGGTTATTTCCACCCTGGAAAGTGATCGTATGCTTTTTGCTCCATGATGGTTCGAATACAGCATCAAACCAGTTGGTATCGGTATTGTCATAATTATTTGCCTCCAGCTGTGTATCAATGGGTAGTCCCGACATCCTCTTGTATTCAATGAAATCTTTTGCCCCGAAAATTTCCGGATGCCTGGCAAGACGCTGGTTGGCATAGCTCAAATCATACGTAATGCTGGAAGTACCCCTGGTTGAAGCTCCTGATTTCGTAGTAACCAAGACCACACCATTCCCTGCTGCGGCACCATATATGGCAGCAGAAGCAGCGTCCTTCAATATCTCAACAGACTCAATCATTGAAGGGTCCAGGTACTGGATGTTATCTACCTGCAGACCATCTACGATAAGTAGTGGACCGATCTTATCTGAATTGGATGAATAACCACGTACACGAATGGTTGCTCCCTGACCGGGAGCACCGGAATTGGTCAGCACCTGAACACCCGAGGCCTTCCCCTGAAGTGCAGCTGCTGCATCAGGAGTCGTTAAATTTTGGAGTGCTTTAGAAGTTACCGATGCCACAGCCCCGGAGATATCACTCTTCCTCATGGTACCATAGCCAACCACTACAATCTCATCAAGACCGAAGACTGTTTCTGTCAGAACTATACCAATGGTTCTTCGGTTGCCTACAACAACTTCCTGGGTATCCATACCCACAAATGAAAATACCAACACAGATTCCGATCCCAGCACGGTAATATTGTAATTACCATCAATATCGGTAATCACCCCTTGTTGCGTTCCTTTTACCAGTACAGTAACTCCCGGAATAGGTGCGCCCTTACTGTCTGTGACATTTCCTCTCACCTGCACCTGGGCAAATGTGGCAATGCTTAGACACAAACCAAAAAATAAGATAAGTACTCTTCTTTTCATAGATTTAGAGTTTAAAAAAAATTAAGAATAAAAGATTAATAAAGAATGAATGCTTGTTTACGTTACATAAAAATGATGGCAAATACATTAAATTGTAGATCGTGATACCAATCAGTTCGAAAGAGATCAGTACC
>CAYUQE010000164.1:0-3756 GCA_964446805.1 uncultured Proteiniphilum sp.
GGCAGCACATGCGATCACCATGGACAAACATACGTACGTGCAGAAGCCTTTGACTCACAGTGTATATGAATCGCGTTTACTGACAAAACTGGCGAAAAAATACAAGGTAGCCACGCAAATGGGAAACCAGGGCAATTCGTTTGACTGGTGTCGGCAAATTACAGAATGGATTCAGTCGGGTGTGATTGGTGATGTCTATGAGGCGCATTGCTGGACCGACCGCCCTATCTGGCCGCAAGGATTGGCTGAGCCGAAAGGAGATATCCCCTTGCCTGCCGATCTGGATTGGGATCTTTTTATAGGTCCTGCTGCGAAACGGCCCTACAACCCTGCCTATACGCCATGGAACTGGAGAGGGTTCTGGGACTTCGGTACCGGCGCACTGGGGGATATGGCCTGTCACATTATGGATCCTCTTTACTGGGCACTCGACCTGAAATATCCGGTCAGCGTCTCGGCCAGCTCCACTTTGTCGAACCTCTATTCACCCCCACAGGCACAGATTGTCACCTACAAGTTTCCGGCACGACCGGCGAAAGGAAAAGTGAAGATGCCCGAAGTGAAGGTGTTATGGTATGATGGAGGGCTGTTGCCCGACCGTCCAGAGGAGTTGAACGACGGCGAGATGATGGGCGATTCAAACGGAGGGATCATTCTGATCGGAACAAAGGGGAAGATCATGACCGGCTGTTACGGGATGAATCCCACACTGTTGCCCACTTCGAGAATGGCCGACTTTACCGCGCCGGATCCCACCATTCCAAGAGTAAAGGGGGGAAATGGAGATATATGGTCTACCAACGCACACGAGCAGGATTGGATCAGGGCCTGCAAAGAGCCCGCTTCAAGCAGGAAAGAGTCATCCTCCAATTTCCAGTTTTCAGGTCCTTTCAATGAGATGGTGGTGATGGGGGTTTTGGCCACACGTCTATCGGGTTTGCAGGGGTTACACCGTGAACTGCAGTGGGACGGAGAAAAGATGCAGTTTACCAATATCTCTCCCACCGATAAGATCAAGATTGTCACTGTGGACGAGTATGCCGTCATCGACGGTGATCCTAAGTTTGACCGCCGTTTTGCCGAGTTCAATGCACTGGAGATGGCCAATGAGTGGATCAAACATACCTATCATAACGGTTTTAATCTGCCACCAATGCCCACAGATAAATAAACAACAAAAAAAAGAGGGTTTCCGGTTTAAGGGAGCTCTCTGCAAACAAACAAGAATATGAGAAGAATACTTATACTGCTTTTTGCCATGTCTTTTTTAACATTCAATAGCGCCTGTCATTCCGGAACACCGCAAACAAAGGCCGAAAAAGCGGGATGGAGACTCTCCATGCAATCTTATACGTTGCACCGTTTTACCGCAGTGGAAGCATTAGAGAAAACGCAACAGTTAGGGTTACATTATATTGAGATCTATCCCGGTCAGAAAATGGGCGGTGATTTTGGGGATGCTGTTTTTGGGTATGCACTAAGCAATGAGGATCAGGAGCAACTAAAATCTCTGGCTGCATCGAAAGATATCCAAATAGTTTCTTCAGGGGTTTGGACAGCACAACGTAATGAGTGGGAGAAGGTGTTCGCTTTTGCTGAAAAGATGGAGCTCGAGTTTATCAGCGCCGAGCCGGCACTGGGCGATTGGGACGTGGTGGAAAATCTGGCGAAGCTGCACAAGATAAAGGTGGCCGTACACAATCACCCGAGCGAATCATCCTACTGGAAACCGGAGATCCTCCTGCAGGCCATTGCCCATCGTTCCGACCTTCTGGGATCATCGGCAGATGTGGGGCACTACAAGCGTATGGGCTTGGATCCGTTGGCGTGTATCAAACAGCTTGAAGGAAAAATCATCTCATTCCATTTCAAGGATATTGCGCCCACAGGCAATGAGGGAGAACTTGAAGATGTTGTCTGGGGCAAGGGTGTATTACAGGTTGACGAGATGCTCAAGGAACTGCAACGTCAGAAGTTCAAGGGTTATTTCACCATTGAGTATGAAGCCAACTGGGAGAACAATCTCCCAGAAATAAAAGCGTCTATTGATTACTTCAACAAAGTGGTGGAGGAGCTATTTTAGGTAACCCTGTTTTTTCAATCCTTTGTGTAACTGGTAGGAGTCGGGATGACCTGCATAGGAGTAGGTGCCATCCCTGTTTATCAGTCCCATATATTGATAGATAAGAATCTTCTCAACATAGGGAGAGACAGCCTTAATCTGCGCTATTACCCTTTCGGCAGTAGCTGGCAGCAACGCGCTCCGATATACATCTCCTTCAAAGCTGAACACCTCCACATCTGCCCACAGCTTCGATTTTGCTGCTTTTTTGTGCATTCGGTAGAGTCGTTCGAAAAAGGCTCCGCTCTCCTCTACAGTGGTTTTCTGCACACCTATTTCATCCTGATAAGCAATGAAATCGACATCAAGCTGCGCTAACTGTCGTTCATACTTCTCATCTTCTGCAATGTTCCTTGTACCATAAGGAGCAATCAGGGTTTTTTTCCCGGGTGTCAGTTTACTCACCTCTGCTGAAGAGCTTTTTACATAACTCATAAAGATCTCATCATAATGGCCCCGTATGCCGGTTTCGTTGGGATAGTACCAGCCGTAGAAGCTTGGATGGTGGGCATATTTCTCTGCAATCTCATTCATTGCCTGAAGCCTCAGTTTCTCTACCGATTTATCGCTCATCAGAAAAGCCGGATTGGTCCATTCACCATAAAAACCGTTGCTCACAAAAAAACGGATCCCATACTTGTCAGCTGCCGCAAGAACAACCTCTAAAGGATCGTCACATCCCATCTGATGTTGTGGAAGTAGCCTTGAGGGATAAAAAGATTTATCATAGATCGCAGTATCCAGAAGAACAAGATAGCGAATCCCTGATTGAGCAATCTCCCTGATCTTATAATCCCATTGATTGGCCGTAAAATCTAATAGCGTTGGATTCCAGTACTTGCCTTCCACGGCACTATGATGCTGAAATTCAAACCAGGAGCCTTCAATCGGTTTTATGCCTTTCACCTCTTTCAGCGATGCCATCAGATCAGGGATAAGCGCTGATCCGACAGCAGCAGCGCCCATGCTTTTCAAAAAAAATCTTCTTGATATCATCTCACTCTTCTTGTATCTATTGTATGATTTCTATGTTCTCTGTTTCTCCAATAACGAGCCTATTATTGCTTCTTTGTTCCAGTTCCACCAGTTAGTCATTTAATGAAGCAATGAATGGTTCGTTACTTTTAGATCCTTAAATGCTGCCCGCGCCTGATTTACCGGCATATCCAATTCAATGAATCGTCTTTTACCGGCCGGGAGTATAACCTGCGCTCCCCGTGTTCGAGCCGGGATGATCTCGTCCAGCGAATTATGGAGTCGTATTTTGTCCGGTGGAATAGCCAGGCCGATCTCCGCGGAGCCCCGTGCATGCCAATAGACAATCATCGTTTTTTTGTTCCTTTCAAAGATAAATGCCCTGATTTCCCGGTTGTCAGCTAAATCAATCATTTCGTATGGGTATAACTCATATGCTCCTCTGTTATTCTTTAAAAGGATATGTTCCTGCGAGCTATTTTTCATCTTCTCTTTTTGCTCGTCACTTAATAGTTCTCTCGTACGGAAATCTTCCCAGTTCCTTATAATTTCCAGGTTGTCATCGGTACGCGGGTGTCCGTCCAGCTGATCCAGTTTACCCATAAGCGCGATGGGACAATCCCATGCCGCACCCCGGCTACAGATGTATTCATACATAT
>CAYUQE010000165.1:0-3735 GCA_964446805.1 uncultured Proteiniphilum sp.
ACACCGATACAAACATCATCGCAATGACACTGGTTAAAATCCATCCTTTTTTCATAAATTCTCTCTGTTTTATATGTATCTATTCTATTGAAATTCTCACTGACCTGAAGGCACCTCTATTGCCTCAGCATGCAAACGAAAATAAGATGCATCATCATCACCACAAAGATACCTATTTATTTCAATTCTTAAAAAAACCAAAGAGAGGGAGCAATGATTCAAAAAAAGCTGCAACCAATGAAGTGATCATCAATTGCAGCTTTATCAATGTAGCCCGGCCGGGAATCGAACCCGGATCTAAAGTTTAGGAAACTTCTATTCTATCCATTGAACTACCGCGCCAAATGGAGATGCAAAAATACAGTATTTTTTCGACAATTTGCAAAAGAAAAACCTTTTACCGCTATTTCGACAAACAATTTAAGCATAAAACTGTTTATCCACAATAGACAAGAAAGCAAAGCGCATACCATTACAATGAATAAAATAGCCATCCTCTACGGCACATCGGGCGGAAACACGGAATCAGTAGCCCGACAGGTGCAAGACCTCTTTGAAGGAAATGCCGACCTGTACGATGTAGAACATGTTTCACTCGATGAGATCAGGGAGTATCCCTATTATATCATAGGCACCTCCACTACGGGCGTGGGCGACCTGCAGGATGACTGGGAAGGTTTTCTCCCCTCCTTCGCCAGGCTGGATCTTAGCGGCAAGAAGGTTGCCATCTTCGCGCTGGGTGACAGTGCTTCCTACTCTACCAGCTTCGCTGAATCGATGAAGGTGGTCTACGACGAGATCGCCGATAAAACCACCATCGTGGGACAGACGGCGGATGTGGGGTACACCTACGACGACTCGATGGCGGTGAACGACGGAATGTGGGTAGGACTGCCCATTGATGAGGACAACGAATATGATATGACCGAACAACGCCTGACAGCCTGGGTGGAGGGATTAAAGAAAATATTTACGGACTAGTGTACTGTCATCATCTCACATACACTTTTCTTGAAAAGGCGTGTTTGCTTCGGCATCCATGCCTTTTCTCCTGCTAAAAAAACCGCCGGTAGTTACCGGCGGTCATTTGGAGAGTCTTTGCAGTTATAACTCCATTATCTTGATGTTCTGAAACCACACCTCATCGCCGTGATCCTGAAGAAGCAGCAGCCCCTCTTCGGCATTTCCGAAGTTGGGCCAATCCTTGTATTTGCTGGTCTGCACAAGGTTGTTCCATGAGTCGTTATTACGTTCATATTCCACGATCTTCACGCCGTTCAGCCAGTGTTCGACATGGTTTTCTTGCACCACCACCATGGCGGTATTGAAAAAACCGTTCCGGAACGGTTTGTCCAGAGGCGCCGGGATCAGGTCGTACAACGATCCGAGGGTACGGTTGCCATCCTTCCCCATCTTCGCATCGGGATGTCTCCTGTCGTCGAGAATCTGAAACTCGCAGCCTATGGCAGATCCTGCCCCTTTGTTCAGGTTGGTATCTACAAAATACTTGATGCCGCTGTTGGCACCTTCGGTGATTTTGAAGTCGACCTTTAACATGAAGTTCTTATAGGGACGTGTGGTTACGATATCGCCGCCGTTGGTCGATTCACCGCCATCACTCCTGAGCACTTTCAGGATTCCCTCTTCAATCACCCATCCCTTTTCAGGGAACGCATCCTGTTTGGCTCCTCTCCATCCTGCGGTCGTTTCACCGTCCCACAGAAGCTTCCAGCCATCATTCTCCTCACGTGCCGAGATATTGTTGGCCACCTGGTTTATCTGTGTCACCGTTGTATCTTCAGGTGAGCGGTAGCGCTCAAGATCATCCGTGAGAATGCGAATATTCCGCCAGGCAACCGTTTTACCTTCCTGGTCGGCATTGCCGATGGAGTGCACCTGTAAGGCGATGAAACCCGATGAGGTGGTGTTATCAAGCAAATCTGCACAGGGTACGCCGTTCACCCAGGTACGTATGGAGTTGCCGATTGCTTCTATCCGTGCGCTGTTCCACTCTTCATTCTTAAAGGCTTTCTGTGCTGCCGGGTTGTAGTTTAACGGGTAGAGCCAGCCGCGACGTGCTTCATCATAGATGCCTCCCGTCCATGCCCGCTCCGCGGGATCAATCTCAAACTGATAGCCATGCACGCGACCCTCGTTGTACGCGGGCAGGCTGTTGCTTCTGAACTGCACGCCTGAGTTCAAACCATCATCCACTTTAAAATCAAACTCAAGGATAAAATCATCATATGTCTCAGTGGTAGCCAGAAAGGTGTTGGGAGTATTCATCCGGGTGATCCCGATGATCATATTGTCTTCCACTCTGTACTCGGCAGTACCATTCAGCTTTTCCCATCCCTGCAGATCTTTTCCATTGAAAAGCTCCTTCCATTCAGCACCTTGCGAACATGAAGTTACAAGCACCATCACTATAATCAGTTGTATAATATTTCTTTTCATGCTGTTTTTCATTTTATATTTTGTAAAAATCTTCCCATCCTTTTCTGGGTGGCTCACCGGTGAGGAATGCATCGGCAAAGGCATCGTTGGTGACCCGTTTGGTCTCCCGGTCGAAAACGATCTTCCTGTTGAGCCGCTGTGCGGCCACACCCAGGCAGAACACCTGGCTCAGTGGAGCCGATATTTCAAATGGTGAGCGGGTTTTCTCCTTACCCAGGCAGGAGAGCAGGAAGTTGGCAAAATGGTTGGAGGGACTCTTTGGCACCTCAGGCAGCTTCTTCGCCATCTCTCTGGCTTTCTCATCCGGGATGATGCTCAACGTGCTGCCATGCGATCCACCCTTAAAAGTCAGCTCCTTGCTATAGATCTCCTTTCCCGGGTTCAGTTTGGCCGGTTGTATTTTTCCGCCTGCCACTGTCGGGATGTTGGGATCAAGCTCCGAGACACCGTAACCATCGGGTACCGCAGGGATATTATCCAGCCCATCATACCAGGTGATCACCACCGGCGGCATATTGCCCCGTTTCGGAAATCTGAATTCGATGGTACTCGACATCGGGTAGAAATAATCGTTGTGCCCGCTGAGTCTCACCGGCACCACCTCTTCGGGTAAACCCAGGTCAAGAAACTCATGGGCCGTGTCGATGATATGCGCCCCCCAGTCACCTAGTGCACCCATGCCGAAATCGTACCAGCAGCGCCACTGTCCGTAGTGGAAGTCCTTGTTAAAATCGTGATGGTCACGTGCCATCAGCCAGGTGTTCCAGTCCAGCGTCTCAGGAATAGCCTCTGCGGCAGGGAATTTTTTGATGTTGGGATCCCAGCCATGCCAGCGCCGCGGGTTGTTCATATGGGCAGTGATCGCCGTGACATCCTTGATGATGCCCGCCTCTTTCCATGCCTTGAACTGAAAGTAGTTCGCCTCGGAGTGGCCCTGGTTACCCATCTGGGTTACCACTTTGGGATATTTCCTCGCCGCCTTCATGATCAGCTCCGACTCGAGGAAGGTGCGGCTCAGCGGTTTCTCCACGTAGACGTGCTTTCCTTCGGCCATCGCCATCATCACTGACGGGAAATGGGCAAAATCGGGTGTGGCGATGGCCACCGCTTCAATCTCATTGCCCATCTTGTCGAACATCTCCCTGAAATCCTTAAACCGTTTTGCGTTCGGAAATTTGGCCAGCGCTTGCTTTGTATGTTCAGCCCCCAGATCCACATCGCATAAGGCCACCACGTTGGCCAAGCCTGTCTTGTCGAATTCCTGGATGATGTCCCACC
>CAYUQE010000166.1:0-3685 GCA_964446805.1 uncultured Proteiniphilum sp.
ATAAATCGGTGTATACCTTGATCGTATTTTTACTGTATCGAAGTTCTTTCAGTTTATCCATATAACTCTGCGGACAATTTCGATAGAGCTGGTTCTCTTTCTTTGATTTGCGGGGTTGTAGCTTCGGTTTGTTTTCTTCATGATAAATGAAATGTAGTTCATGTTGACTGGCTATTCGTTTTAATTCAGCCAGGTACTTCTCAGAAAAGGGTACCTCCCAACACTTCCTGACTGGATTCCAGGAACTTGTTGGGATTTTTTTTAGTTTCCCTGTGATAATCTGGTTATAGCTGAAGTAAAGACACAATGTTCTATGCGACATATTGATAACCAACATATCTTTTTTTGAGTATTTAGGTGGCGCTATGGAGTTGATATCTTTCAAACGGTTAGAATAATATGTGCAAGTTTAGTTAATATATTTATAATCAGACCAGATTATAACAATCTTTGTAGTTAAATAATGTTATCATTAATGATCTGACGGATTCTGCTATAACCATTCAAACTGGCACACTGTGGATCATACCAATTGATCATATCAATGGTGACGCAATAATTTTAAAGTACAGGAAATTATTTCATTTGCCTGTTGGTTGCAATCTTGTAATATGGAATTGTTATAAAGAAGCGCCAAAAAATAACATTTAGCGGTATAATTTGCCGTTTTAATTTGATTCTCTTATTTTTGCAACTTCAATTGTAAGAATATGACAACCGTAACCGAGAAAATAAAGATATTGTGTGCTGACAGGAATATGTCGGCAGAAGAGCTGGCGACAGGGGCGGGACTCACCGTGGAGCAGGTGCACCGCATCTGCGAAAGCGACAGGATTCCCTCCCTCTCTTCACTGATCAAGATAGCTCGTGCCCTGGGTGTGCGGTTGGGCACTTTTCTCGACGACAGTGAAGAGACCGGTCCGGTGGTCAACAGGCATAGCGACTCACACCAACCGGTGACCTTTACCAGCCATCAGACCAACACCAACGCACACATGGGTTTTATTTCACTGGCTGCCAGAAAAGCGGGACGAAATATGGAACCGTTTCTGGTCCATATCCATTCGGGTACAGGAAACGAGATCCCTTCATCGCATGAGGGTGAAGAGTTTCTCTTTGTGCTGGAGGGATCCATCGTAGTACAGTATGGATCCGGGAGATATATCCTGAACCAGGGTGACAGCATCTATTACGATTCGATTGTGGATCACCTGGTGACTGCCACAGATGCTACCGAAGCGAAAATCCTGGGAGTGATCTATTCCCCTGCATAAGCTTTCCTGAAAAATGAACAATTCAAACGATATCACACTCTCCGACAGAACACTGGGGGACTGGCTCGAGTATTGGGCCGACAAGACGCCCGACAAGGAGTATATCGTCTACTCCGACCGTGATCTCCGTTTCACCTGGAAAAAATTCAACGAACGGGTGGATCACATGGCAAAGGGACTGATCGCCATCGGGGTGACACGCGGCACCAACGTGGGCATCTGGGCACAGAACGTGCCGGACTGGCTCACCTTCCTCTATGCCACCGCGAAGATAGGAGCCGTGGCGGTGACGGTTAACACCAGCTACCGGTCTGAAGAGCTGCTTTACCTGCTCAACAATTCAGACATGCACACCCTCTGCATGACCGACGGCGTGCCGGGAAGCAACTATACCGACATCATCTATGAGCTGGTGCCGGAGCTGAAGACGGCGCAGCGCGGCAAACTGAAATCAAGCCGTTTTCCCGAGCTGAAGAACGTGGTCTATATCGGTCAGGAGAAATACCGGGGGATGTATAACACCGCCGAGATCCTCCTGCTGGGAAAGAATGTGCATGATGATGCCTTCCGGAGATTACGTGCCCTCTCAACCGTTCACGATGTGGTAAACATGCAGTACACCTCCGGCACAACGGGCTTTCCCAAAGGGGTGATGCTCACGCACCATAATATCGCCAACAACGGTTATCTGACAGGGGTACATATGCATTTTACCGCTGAAGATAAATGCTGTGTCTGCGTACCGCTGTTTCACTGTTTTGGCGTGGTCCTCGCCACCATGTGCTGCCTGACTCACGGCAGCACCCAGGTGATGGTGGAACGGTTCGACCCGCTGGTGACACTGGCTTCTGTCCACAGGGAGCAGTGCACCGTGCTGCATGGCGTGCCCACCATGTTCATCGCCCAGCTGAACCATCCCATGTTCAGTCTGTTCGATATGCACTCCCTGCGAACCGGCATCATGGCCGGGGCACTCTGTCCCGAAGAGCTGATGCGGCAGGTGAATGAGCATATGTTTATGGACCTCACCAGCGTGTACGGGATGACGGAGACCTCGCCGGGCATGACACAGACCCGTGTGGATGATCCGTTCGATGTGCGCTGCACCACGGTGGGGCGTGAGTATGAGTTCACCGAGGTGAGAGTACTGAACCCCGAAACGGGGGAGGAGTGTCCCGTGGACGTTGCGGGTGAGATCTGCTGCAGGGGATACAACGTGATGAAGGGCTACTACAAAAACCCGGAAGCTACAACACAGGTGATTGATGCCAACGGCTTTATGCACTCGGGTGACCTGGGCGTGAAGGACGGGAACGGCAACTATCGCATCACCGGACGTATCAAGGATATCATCATCAGGGGAGGGGAGAACATCTCTCCGAAAGAGGTGGAAGACTATCTCTACCGGATGCCGGGCGTGAAGGATGTACAGGTGGTGGCGGTGGCCTCGGAACGGTATGGGGAGGATGTGGGGGCCTTCATCATTCAGAAAGAGGGCTATCAGTTAAGCACGGAAGATGTACGCGATTTCTGCAAGGCTCATATTGCCAAATACAAGATACCCCGCTACGTTTTCTTCGTGGATGCCTTTCCGATGACCGGCAGCGGGAAGATCCAGAAATTCCGCCTGCGCGAGATGGCACTCGAGCTGTGCAAAAAAGAGGGAATCGAGATCAGATGAGTTTGCAAAAAATATCTCCGGCAGTGTAGGATACGACTGCCAGAGATAAATTGAATGGCGACGTGCCTACTCCGTCGGTTCGTTCAGCTCTTCCTGAATCTGCAGTAGCTGATCGAGTATCCGTCTCTCCTTTTTGATTGTGCTTCGAATAAAGCCGATAAACAGCAGCGCGATGAATAGGTAGGAGACATCAATCAGTATCAACAGCGGTGTAGGAAATATCACGGTGAAAGCGGGCGTCAGCATATAAAAGCCAACACTATAGAGGAGGAGGATGGCTACGGTCACGGGACCGTTCACCACCCCTCGGAAACGGTGGTAGATCAACGCGGTATGGTTGCTGTTGCGTGCCGTGGCGGCCAGATCAACCTTCCGCGCGAGCCGGATGCTGCATATCTCGATCAGGATCCTCACGGCCAGGCCGCCAGTCATCAGGAGCGCACCTATGCGGCTGACGGTCACCTGCAAAGAAACGCCAAAGATGAAGTAGGCACAGAGAATGGCAAGGGTAAGCGTCAGGATGAAGATGGTGGTGAGCTGCATGCGCACGGTTCGTTTAATTTTCTCTTTCGCAACGGCGATGATGCGCCCGCTGTTGAACGGCTCACCGGTGTCAGTGCTCCTGGACTCCTGCCAAAGGGCTTTCAGGTTCTCTATCTGGTTATTCATGTTCGATCAATTGTTTAAGATGCTTTTTTATCCTGCTGATTCTTACTCTCAGCGCTCCTTC
>CAYUQE010000167.1:0-3671 GCA_964446805.1 uncultured Proteiniphilum sp.
GATTCGTTTATTAATACCCCGTCATTATGAACCGAAGAACATTTATTAAAAGCTCCTCTCTGGCAACGGCAGCCGTTGCCACCGGTTTCCCCACTCCCCTTTTTGCAAGTGACAAGAAGCTCAAGATCGGCCTTATCGGCAGTGGCTGGTACGGCATGGTGATCGCGAAGGCGGCACTCGAAGGCGGCGGTGTGGAGGTGATCGCTGTCGCCGATGTGGACAGCCAACATCTATCAGATAGCCTGAACGAGCTGGCATCGCTGCAGGGCAGCCGTCCGCGGGGTTTCAGGGATTACAGGGATCTGCTGGAGGTGAGTGGCCTCGAAGCAGTGCTCATCGGCACAGTGACACACTGGCATGCACTGCAGTTCATCGCGGCCTGCCGGAAAGGGCTGCCGGTCTATTGCGAGAAGCCGCTGGCCTACGACATCGAAGAGGGCAAGGCGATGGTGAAGGCGGCCCGGGAGGCGGGCAACATCGTGCAGATAGGTTTCCAGCGGCGGCAGAACAAGGCGTTCATCAGGGCCAAGGAGCTGATCGTTGAGGGAAAGATCGGAAAGGTGCATCAGATAGAAGCACAGATACACTACAACCCTACCATTGCCGATACCACCCTGCAGGACCCACCGGCATCGCTCGACTGGGATGCCTGGTGCGGACCGGCACCGCTGCTGCCATACAGTCCCTCCAAAGGACATATGTCGTGGCGCTTCGAGAAAGCCTATGGCAACGGCCACCTGGTGGACTGGGGCATCCATAATATCGATATCACGCGCACCATCATGGGTTACGATATGCCCACGACCATTGAAGCCCAGGGAGGCATCTACGCGCTGCAGGGGCAGACCAACACCCCCGACACGCTGAGGGCAACGATACTCTTCGGTGAGGTGCCGCTGGTGTGGCAGCACCGCCTCTGGGGCACGGGAGAGATCGATCCGCAGTACAACAATGGCATCTTCTTCCACGGTGATAAAGGCACCCTCTACGCTGCCGACAACCGGCTGGTATTGAAGACTACCGGTCGTGATAGCCAACCCGAAATCATGGAGATCCCCTCTCCCCGCATGCAGGAGGAGCATGTGGCTGAGTTCATCCACGCGGTGAGAACCGGCAACAGGGAGCTGATCAGCTGCACCATCGACGATGCCTTCCGCTCCACCGCCACGGTACAGCTGGCGATGATCGCCTACGAGACCGGCAGCAGGGTGCAGTGGGATGAGCAGCGCCAGACCATCACCGGCAATGAGGCGGCAGCCGCTTTACTGGCCAGACCTTACCGCGAAGGGTATCAGCGGCCGTGAGACAACCGGGCTGCACATCACAAGGCAACCAACTTACTGAGAAAAAGAAATAGTCGTTTGAAAATATACATACTTAGAATGAAATTATCCATTACCATTGCATGTATCCTGCTGTCCGCTTCACTTGCCGGGCAAGAGGGCTGTATTATAGCGCAGGATGCAGCATTAGAGAAGATCGGAACCGGCTACGCCTTTACCGAAGGCCCCGCTGTCGCCAAAGACGGCAGCGTTTACTTCACTGACCAGCCCAACGACCGCATCTACCGCTGGGGAGAGAAGGGAGGCATCACCCTGTGGCTGGAGGGTACCGAACGGTCCAACGGCTTGTATGTCAACCCGGATGATCAGCTGGTTGCCTGTGCGGATGCGCAGAACCGGATCATCCTTTTTGAAAGCCGGGAGGAGCGGAAGGTGCTCTTCGAAGAGTTCGAGGGAAAGCACCTGAACGGTCCCAACGACCTATGGATCGCACCCAACGGTGATATCTACTTCACCGATGCCTATTACCACCGTAACTACTGGCCGGAAGGCCAGCACGAGGGCCAGGAGGTGCGGGGTGTCTACCTTCTCACTACCGCAGGGGTGGTCACCCGTGTGATCAGCGACTACAAACAACCCAACGGCATCATCGGCACCCCCGACGGCAAAACGCTCTACGTGGCCGATATCGAGGATAAGAAAATATGGCGGTATAAGATCCTGCGCGACGGCACGCTGACCGACAAAACATTCTTTGCTCCGCACGGCTCGGATGGGATGACCATCGACAACCGGGGAAACATTTATCTGACCATGGACAAGGTGTGGGTCTACTCACCTGAAGGGGAGCTGATCCGCGAGATCGAGATACCTGAGAGCCCTTCCAACCTCTGTTTTGGAGGCAAGAACCGCGACATCCTCTTCATCACTGCCCGTACATCGGTCTACACGCTGAAAATGAATGTCAGCGGTGTGCAATAAATGCAATTGGTCTGCATGTTCCTGCGGCTTACGGAAAAGAGTCAAAGTTGCTGTAAAGGGGTTGGCCAACAAAATTATGAACGTGCGAAAGTTCAATTTCTTATATTTGTAACAACCAAACAACACCATAAACTGAACCGACATGAATGAAATCGACAAGTATGTAAAAACCCACGAGAAACGTTTTCTGGATGAACTGTTCGAGTTGATCCGCATCCCCTCCGTCTCCTCGCTGCCGGAGCACAAGCCCGACATGTACCGCGCGGCCGAGAAATGGAAAGAGATACTGCTGGCTGCCGGCGCCGATAGGGCCGAGGTGATGGAGACTGATGGCAACCCGGTGACCTATGGCGAGAAGCTCATCGACCCGAAAGCACCCACCGTGCTGGTCTACGCCCATATGGATGTGATGCCGGTCGATCCGCTGGACCAATGGAAGACCAATCCGTTTGAGCCGGTGGTGAAGGATGGCAAGATTTGGGCGCGTGGTGCGGACGACGACAAGGGACAGTCGTTCATGCATGCCAAGGCGTTCGAATACCTCGTGCAATCAGGCACGCTGGAGTGCAATGTGAAGTTCCTTATAGAAGGAGAGGAAGAGGTAGGCTCACCCAGTCTTCCCAAATTCTGCAAGAAGCATAAGAAGATGTTGCAGGCCGATGTGATCCTGGTGTCCGACACGTCGATGATTGCTCACGACGTACCCTCCATCACCACCGGACTGCGCGGCCTCGCCTACTGGCAGGTGGAGGTGACCGGCCCGAATGTCGATCTGCACTCGGGGCTCTTCGGCGGTGCCGTGGCCAACCCGATCAACGTGCTGGCGAAGATGATCGCGCAGACGACCGACGACGATGGCCGAATCCTGATCCCCGGCTTCTACGACGACGTGGTGGAGGTCTCCCGGAAAGAGCGTAACTTGATGGCCAGGGCTCCCTTCTCGCTGAAGGATTACAAGAAGTCACTCGACGTGAAAGAGGTCTACGGTGAAAAAGGATATACCACCAACGAGCGCACCGGCATCCGCCCCACGTTCGACGTGTGCGGCATCTGGGGTGGCTATACCGGCGAAGGAGCCAAGACGGTGCTGCCTTCGAAAGCCTATGCCAAGATCAGCACCCGCCTGGTACCCAACCAGGATCACCGGAAAGTAGAGAAGATGTTTGTGCGTTATTTCAAATCGATTGCTCCGAAGTCGGTCAAAGTGAAGGTGGAGTACCTGCATGGTGGCCCCTCCTATGTATGCCCCATCAGCCTGCCTGCCTACCGGGCGGCGGAGAAAGCCTACAAGGAGGTCTATGGCAGGGAGCCGGTGCCGGTACGCTCCGGTGGCAGCATCCCCATCATTGCCACCTTCGAGGAGATCCTCGGTATCAAGTCGGTGCTGATGGGCTTCGGCCTGGGGTC
>CAYUQE010000168.1:0-3667 GCA_964446805.1 uncultured Proteiniphilum sp.
ATGGATTTAGAGAATAAAATTTTAAGCGGTCGTTTTGCGTTCGATGTTCCATGTATAGAGGATGCAAACAATGTATTGCATATTACCGAAGGCCGTTTTGATTTGTATATGAGTGTACTCAGGTAATACAATCTTAAAAAATGTCATGAAAAAAATATTACTTTTTTTATTATTGCTTCATCTATGTTTGGCAATTCATGCGCAAACACCTGCAGATGAAGCTATAAGCCGGATGAATTATGTGTTTGAAGAAGTAAATCGCAGCAATGTACCCACAGGCCTGCTAAGTAATTACGGCGTGCAACCCATTCCCCTTGAATATTACAATGGTATTCCCGCCGACAGCAATTTTGTGGATATCGACAGCTACAAATTACTTTATGCGGGTGTTTACAGCGCTAAATTCAACAACAATATTACGTTAATCACTCCGGATGAGCTATCTCAACAAATACAAAATTATTCATCCGGGGGTTCCATTCCAGTGAGCGTAATGCACTACAAATATAACCGGATAAAAGATGATGCAGTAGAACAGGGATTGGTAACTGTGGCGAATGACCAGATTATAGAAATTGCGGGAAAAAATCCGTATGAAACGGTTGAATTATTTGCCGCAGGACCCAAAGAAGTAATTACGGAAGGAGGAACCGTATCGTTTATTTTTCCTTCCACATTACGAATAACAAACATAAACAAAGCAGTACAAAACTTGCAGATACGTTTCGACGAAAACCTTGCTTTTGAAAATACGGGCTGGAATACGTCGATCAGTTATACCTATACTACCGAAGGCATAAAAAAGTACGCTTTAAGATCAATTACACGGACGGAACATCTTTTACAAGCCAGACCAATATTATTGTCAGAGGTATTCCTACCGATGGAGACTTCCGTTCTTCTGGTCCTGGAGATGCCGCCGGCATAGGTGGTGCCAGATATGATATCTCTATAAATAGTACATCAGCACACTCGGGGGGAACCATCCAGGTAAAAATGGCATCGACCAATACAACCGGAAAAATACAAAAAGCACTGTTTATTGCGGAAGGTTTTGACCCGTCTCCACTATTGAATAAATCTAATGATAATTTGGATTCAATTTTAGCCTACCCCGCTAAATTCCAATATATTACAAATGATATCGATATCAATGGGTACGATATGGTTTATATTGATAACAATAACGGTATAGATGATATAAAACGTAACGCGGCATTATTTATGGAAGCGTTAGATAAAATTAACAGCTCAGTCTACAGAAATGACAATGCATCTCCAAATGTGGTAATGGGTATCAGTATGGGTGGATTGGTTGCCCGTTATGCATTACGTAAAATGGAAACGGAAAACAAGGATCACAAGGTATGGAAATATATATCGATAGACAGCCCTCATAAAGGAGCAAATGTGCCCGTAGGTTTTCAGGCGGCCGCACGCCATTTGTCATCTTTAGATTTTAAATACTTTTTTAGAACCATTTTTGAGATGACCGATATCCCAATGGTAAGTGACGCTCTCGAGGTATTAAATAGTCCAGCGGCAAAACAAATGCTTATATACAATGTAAATGATGCCGGTACAGGATATGACAACTCCATTCATACTACTTTTCTTGCAGAGTATGAACAACTGGGATTTCCTCAAAAATGCCAGAATATTGCAGTTTCAAACGGTATTAGCAGTGGTGCTTCATTATTTTCACCGGGTAGTGATTTAGTGGATATTAATTATAGATATACCCTTACCTTTATGCAGGAATTTGTAAATATTCTGCTCTCCTCCCACCTCTTTACTTCACCTATTATCTATGGAGCAATAGGTCTTTCAAATTACCCGCAACTATTACTAAACATTATACCCGGTAAAACCCAATTAGGAGTAATTGTAAATATTAATGCCATTAATACTGCTCCAAACTCACAAGTTTATTATGGAGCAATTAAGTTTCACAAAAAAATTCTATGGCTGATTAATTCTTCGGTCACTTTAACATCCTCCACTTTGAAAACACAATCGGGAATGGTCCCGATAGACGGAATTTCGGGAGGTATTATCGATTTAGAAACATATTTAAATAGTGCTCCAGAAGAGCTACAACAATATGTGAAACAAGATAAATTTTGCTTTATACCTAGAGGAAGTGCATTGGCTTTGAACGATTGGGACACCAATTACAGTGCGAATCTTCAAGGTCAGGATTTATTTACCTTAAATAAAACAAACTTTGAGCATACCATCATGCCGGTAAATTTATCTGAATTCCACGTAACATTTGACGAAACAAAACAGTTCGTAATTAATCAGTTGACAGATAAACCAATCTCCCCGAATAGTTTTCAATCAAGTTTTTGTGGCAATCAAACTGTAACGGTTAAAAATCCATTACTCCTGCCTCTAACCTGGACAGTATCTGATAATACGTTCAGTATTACTTCACCTACCAATACATCTGCTGTTATAAGCAGTGCACCGATAATAAAAACGACTGTATTAACCATCGTATCCGATAATTTGTATCCACTTAAAAAGAGGTTGACTAGTACTTGTGATCTTTCCATCTCCGGACCTGATCTGGTTTGTACAGATGCTGTTTATAGTGTCAACAGCCTACCGCAGGGAGCGACTGTCGTGTGGAGCATTCCTTATTCAAGCTCCCCTTATCCAATATTAAGAAATAATTATCCGGCGCCAAATTTATGTTTGATCTCTAACACCTATCACTATGCTACTTCCATGCCACTAACAGCAAAAATCTATAGTGCCGGAACATTGATCACAACTATTAATAAAACTATTACAAGTGATGACAATTCAACTATTCAACTCGGGACATATTTTCAGGAAGCATGTCTCTTTTATAATGTATCGCATCCTTCCATTTCAGGCAGCTTGAATGGAGAAGCAGTTTTCCTGCATCAAGGATGTCTAACGGAGATATCTTTAAAAAATATGTTTGGCAAGACCGTCACTCTTGCTCCTGGATCCGGGACACCGTTATATTGGGATTATCTTCCTAATCAAAGTTTATTGCTTTTAAAACTACCCTATGGTTCAGGTGGTGTTCCTTTTCAATTTAAAATAACTGGTGGTTGTAGAGAAAGATCTGTTCTCTTTTTTTCAATATCAGGCAATGGCAATATTCAATTATCTATTTACCCCAACCCGGCCTCCGATATTGTTACAGTAGAATTGCAGGAAAGCACGGATACCAAAACAGCGTCTAATACGCTAAAAGTTTTTCCCACCGGGAAAGAGTACGAAATACAATTATGGGATAGCACGCACATGATTCGATCTGTAAAAACGAGCGATCCAATATTTCAATTAACTGTAAGCGGATTACCCTCCGGCATCTATTTTATTCGTGTAATAATTGATGGAGAGATATTTACGAAGAAACTAATAAAAAGATAAAGAAATGGTAAACTGATGCAAAAAAAAGAGCCTCCATTCGATCTGTTGAATCTATTTTGATCATCAAAGAGGTTGTCTTGATACGATCCTCATTTATTCAACAACCGCTTCAACACGTTGAGATTATTTGCTGAATCGGGCTTCTTCCCTTCCGGGGTATGGAGCATCTCTATCTCCCCTGCATATTTTTCGTAGACCTTGTGCTTCACGATCTTCATGGTGGAGTTGACCATCCCGTTCTTCTCGCTGA
>CAYUQE010000169.1:0-3621 GCA_964446805.1 uncultured Proteiniphilum sp.
CGATACCCACGCCTGCATCCTGCGGGATCATCACCTTGATCTCCCGTTCGTTCACCGTGATGATGTCGGTCACCTGAATGGGGGCGCCGGTCACTCCCGGGAAGATCACCGCGGTGACCTCTCCCAGGTTCTGGCCGATAAATCTCAATTCACCTCCCCGTAGCGCGGGTGATGGTCCGAAAGAGTGAAGCACAATGCCGGTATCCATCTCGTCCTTCTCACATGACGGTAGCAGGAAGAGCCCCAGCAGCATGAGGGCGAAGATAGCAAGTCCTGACCATCTGTATTTTATTGTTTGCATATTTCTCATTTTAGTAGGTTTTTATTCATTCGGCACAACCCGGATATTATCAATGCATATATAAGGGGTACAATCGGTACCGGTGATGCCTCCATGGTAGACAAAGAAGGTGAGACCGCCATAGTTGCCCTTGGGAGCCATCTCCAGCATGCCGCCCGCATGGTCGTACTTAAACTCGGTCAGCGGCACGGATACGGTTACCCATCCGTCGGTCACATAGCTGCCACTGACTTCCCAGGGTCTCCAGAGACCGCGAGGTGTGGTTCCGTCACCAATATACCCGTTGGTACCACCTGTGGACCAGGGTGTGAAGATCATCTGCAGAGCCAGCGTTTGCCAAGGCTGCGTCACATTGACTTCAAACTTGAGGGTTGAGTTGGCCGGATCGGAAGGGAAGAGATCACCTTGGGGACGTCCGTTGGCCGAGCCCCATAGGTTGAACGAGAAGTCATCCTCAGCCCAGTCTTTCGTTGGATCACCATCGAGTGTGCCGGTGAAGTAGACATAGTTACCGCTGATACCTTCGGGATCGCTGTTCTTGATCTTGCCGGCGCGCCATCCGCCGTCGGCGTTGAGATTGTCCCAGTCGAGGATCATACCGCGGTCGTCACGGAACTGGAACCTCGAGCGGGCATTACCGTAGATCGTCTTCACGTTGAGGTATCCCTTTTGCGCTCCTTGGGGAATGCGGAAGGTGACCTTCGTCTTCTCAATGCTGATGATCTCGGATACCGGGATGTTGCCTGCCATGGAGATCGATAGCGGCACGTTGGGATCGTCGATGAAGTAGTCACCATAAAGGATGGCCATGTGTCCGTCGTGGGCGTACTCATTCGATATGCGGGATACCACGGGTCCGGGCACCTGTACACCGAAGTCATACGTGAGGGTGTCATTTCCCCTGGTGATCATATATATCTTGTCGGTCACCACCCCGGGTATCTCCTTTGGAACAGTCACAAACAGGTTGTTGTCGGTGATGAAGCTGGAGTTGAGGATCGCCTTCTTGTCGTTGAACCACATCTCGCGGATGCTGGTCAGGTTCTTCCCCACCAGCACGATGCTGTTGTCCATGAAGGCTTTCACCAGCAGCGAATCGGCCGACTCCGGATTGGGTATGCGTACGTAATAGACCTCAGGGATGCCCTCGGTGAGCTCGAACTTGTCGGGATTGTCGTCGCACGACTGCACTCCGAAGGTGAAAAGGGCGATCAGCAGCAGTAGCAGCGACCATCCTGTTTTTTCTGTAACTATCTTTTTCATATTGATGTATCTCCTCTTGTTTAATATTGAATGGTCGACAGGTCAAACTCTACCGGATCAGACAGCAGGTTGGGATTCATGGTCAGATCAGTGTCCGGGAAGGGCAGCTGGAAATGAGCGTCGGTCACGTTGGGAGCTGCTGCGCCGGTATCGTAATAGGTTACCTCCGGATCAAGGACGCCGGTAGTATAGAACGACTTCAACCCATTGTACTGGTTCCTGCGTTGTGCCTTGATCTCGGCGATCGCCTTGGTCGGCTCATAGTAGTGCCAGCGTACGTAGTCGTACCAGCGGTCGCCCTCGCAGGCGAGCTCCAGGCGACGTTCCTTCCATATATCATTCCAGGTGATGGATGTTTTGGGTGCATAACCCTGTACGGATCGTCCTCTTACATCATTGTATGCCTTGAGTGCTTTCGCGTCGGAGGTGGAGGCACTGTTGCCCAGCACCGCTTCGGCATAGATCAGGTATACATCGGAGAGCCGAAGGAGGTGAGTGCTCAGGCTGGTGGCCATGCGCGACATGGCGTGCCCGATGCCGATCTGATGGTCGTTGTCGTTGCCCACGATATGCTTCACCTCGTTGCTGCCCACGGGGCTCTGGTATTCCATACTTTCAACGGCAAACGCGGTGTAGTCGAGACCACCCTTGTCCACCCAGAAGTAGTCATATTTGTCACCATACATCATCATGGTGGCCTTGCGGCGTGCATCCACGTTGTTACGACTAAGGCTCAGTGCATTTTCGCCGAATGCATCCTGCAGGTCTACCGATGGGCCGGCATAACCACCCCAGGTGGCACCATACTCATCAATACCCTGAATACCAAGGTCCGACTGTAGGGTGTTCTGTGAGGTCCACTGGTTGGAGACCACCCAGTGCCATGCCAGGAGACTCTCGTCGCTGTAGTTGTTCTTCAGACGAAAGATGTCGGAATAGACCGGCAGAAGCGTGCGACCGCTCTCGTCAATCACCTTACCGGCATAGAGGGCGGCTTTCTCCAGATCCTCCTGATTACGGCTGCCACTCATGCCATAGCCTGCCTTGGTGAGGTATACCTTGGCTAGCAGCCCATAAGCGGTGTAACGGTCAATACGTCCCGGAGCATTGTCTGCCGGTAACCATTCAATCGCCTTCTCCAGTGTCATGATGATATAATCATAGACATTGGGAATGGTGGCTTTGAATATCTGGTTATAGTTGCCTGCAGAGATCTCGGCCGAGTTGTTATGGATGATGGGTACCGCACCGAAGGTACGTACCAGGTAGAAGTAGGCCATTGCCTTCCATACCAGCGCCTCCCCTTTTACGGTATTCTTGGCTTGTTCACTCACGTCGGGACCGGCCTTCAAATCGAGGTTCTCAATGATGCCGTTGCTATAGGCATTCACCGACCAGAGGGAGGCCGACATGTTCGTCAGGTCCTCATCGGTGGAGTTGATGGTGAAGGTGAGGTAGGGGGATGATCCCCAGTAGTAGTTGCCCGAGAGCACCTCTCCCACCTTGAAGAAACCTCGCTGGAAGTCATACCAGGGGGAGTTGTAGACCGGATTCACTGCCTGAAAGCACTGTTCATCGGTCTTGTAAAAACTGTCTACCGTGTAGTTATCCTCCGTGGGACGCTCCAGGAAGTCCTCACAGGAGGCCATCACCAGAAGAATGACGGTAGCAATGAATGTTTTTGTAATGATACTATATTTGTTCATATCCTGTACGTATTGAAGATGATTAAAACGAAAGGCTTACGCCGAATGAATAGACCTGCGGTGAAGGATAGCGTCCGTTGTCGAGTCCGAAGACGTTCTGACTGGCGGTGCTGGCACCGATCTCGGGATCATAACCTTTGTAGTTGGTAAAAGTAGCGAGATTCTGGATGTTGGCATACACCCTGATATTCTCCAGCATCCACTGGCGTGCCACACTCTCGGGGAGGGTATAGCCCAGCGTGATGTTGCGTATGCGGAGGTAGGAACCATCTTCGATGTAACGGTCGCTGATGCGGTCGTTGTCATTTGGGTCATTGGCAATCGCCCTCGGGATACGCGTGTCGGGATTGG
>CAYUQE010000170.1:0-3558 GCA_964446805.1 uncultured Proteiniphilum sp.
AGCTGTTAGCTTTGAACATCGAACTATAAACTTACCAACTTACTAACCTACCAACTTACCAACTTACTAACCTACCAACCTACTAACCTACCAACCTACCAACCTACCAACCTACCAACCTACCAACCTACTAACCCAATAACGCATAAACGTTGAAACCTTTTGAAAAAAAGATGTCAAACGCTTGCATATCTTGTTGATTCTTTGTAATTTTGTGCCGTTTTTCACACCAAGTAGAAGGTTATTTAATGATAATCAGGGAATTATTCTATGCCTATGGTGTGTAAAGCGATTAAGTGGCACTTATTTAAAAAATAGAAATACGTAATAAAAGAAAGCAGAAAATGCCTACAATTCAACAATTAGTTAGAAAAGGTCGTACCACCCTTACGGATAAAAGCAAATCGCCTGCGCTGGATTCATGTCCGCAACGTCGTGGTGTTTGCGTGAGAGTGTACACAACTACACCAAAGAAACCTAACTCAGCAATGAGAAAGGTTGCCCGTGTACGTTTGACAAACTCGAAGGAAGTAAACGCTTACATCCCGGGTGAAGGACACAACTTGCAGGAACACTCCATTGTGCTTGTACGTGGTGGTCGTGTGAAGGATCTTCCGGGTGTACGTTATCACATTGTGCGTGGTACCCTGGATACGTCCGGTGTAGCCGGTCGTACGCAACGACGTTCCAAGTATGGGGCAAAACGTCCTAAACCGGGAGCTAAGACAGCTGCACCAGCTAAACCAGGAGCAAAGAAGAAATAATCTCTTCCACATTGCACTGTATTCAAGAGAAAATTTAATCATGTAGAATCGCTGTTGAAATTTTTGGATACGCTACTTATTACAGGTTGAGTAAATGAACTCAGAGGAGTTCGTTGAAGACAGATAAATTGCAACCAAACAACGCATAATTATTTTAAACAATGAGAAAAAGTAAACCGAAGAAAAGACAGATCCTCCCGGATCCTGTCTATGGTGATATAAGGGTAACAAAGTTTGTTAACCACCTTATGTATGACGGTAAAAAAAGTATCTCCTACGATATCTTCTATACTGCATTGGAGACTGTAAAGGCAAAACTGCCTAACGAAGAGAAGTCGGCTCTCGAGATTTGGAAAGCGGCCCTCGACAATATAACCCCTCAAGTGGAAGTGAAATCACGCCGTGTAGGTGGCGCCACCTTCCAGGTACCCACAGAAATAAGACCCGACAGAAAAGAATCTGTTTCAATGAAAAACCTCATCCTTTACGCACGTAAAAGAGGAGGCAAGACCATGGCCGATAAGCTGGCCGGTGAAATCGTTGATGCATTCAACAATCAGGGCGGCTCTTACAAGCGAAAAGAGGACATGCACAGAATGGCAGAAGCAAACCGTGCTTTTGCGCACTTTAGATTTTAACAAAGATAGAAGGTAAAAAAGATGGCTAAGGGTTCAAAAGAAGCATTACAATTCACTCGTAACATTGGTATCATGGCGCACATTGATGCCGGCAAGACCACCACGTCGGAGCGTATCCTGTTTTATACAGGGTTGACGCACAAGATCGGCGAGGTGCATGACGGTGCAGCTACCATGGACTGGATGGCGCAGGAGCAGGAGCGTGGGATCACGATCACCTCTGCAGCTACCACTACGAGCTGGAAATATGATGACAAGACATATAAGATAAATTTGATCGACACTCCGGGACACGTGGATTTCACGGTGGAGGTAGAGCGTTCGTTACGTGTACTTGATGGTGCGGTAGCCACGTTTTGTGCTGTAGGTGGTGTGGAGCCACAGTCTGAGACCGTATGGCGTCAGGCTGACAAATACAAGGTTCCCCGTGTAGGTTACATCAACAAGATGGACCGTTCGGGAGCCAACTTCTTCGACGTGGTACGTCAGGTGAAAGAGATGCTGGGTTCCAACGCATGCCCCATCCAGATACCAATTGGCGCAGAGGAGACCTTTAAGGGAGTGATTGATCTGGTGACGATGAAAGCGCTTTACTGGCATGATGAAGCCATGGGTGCCGACTACGACGTGCTGGATATACCCGCCGAATTACTGGAGGAAGCGAAAGAGTGGCGTGAGAAGATGCTCGAAACTATCGCCGAGTGCGATGATGTGTTGATGGAGAAATTCTTCGATGCACCGGAGACGATCACCGAACAGGAGATCAGAAGAGCGATCAGAAAAGGCACCCTCTCCATGCAGATCAATCCGATGATCTGTGGATCCTCATTCAAGAACAAGGGTGTACAGACACTGCTTGATGCGGTCTGTGCCTACCTGCCCGCTCCGATTGACACCGAAGCGATCACCGGTGTTTCACCTGATGATTCGGATAAAGAGCTTGTACGCCATCCCGATCCGGAAGAGCCTATGAGCGCGCTGGCATTCAAGATTGCCACCGACCCCTTCGTGGGACGTCTCTGTTTCTTCCGTGTTTACTCGGGTGAGATTGAAGCGGGATCGTATGTGTACAATCCCCGTTCGGGCAAGAAAGAACGTATCTCTCGTCTGTTTCAGATGCACTCCAACAAGCAGAACCCGAAAGAGTTTATCGGTACGGGTGATATTGGAGCAGGCGTAGGGTTCAAGGATATCCGCACCGGTGACACCCTCTGTGATGAAAAGTACCCGATCATTCTGGAAGCCATTGACTTCCCGGATCCGGTGATTGGCATTGCCGTGGAGCCCAAAACGCAGAAAGACCTCGATAAGCTTTCTATGGGTCTGGCCAAGTTGTCGGAGGAAGATCCTACCTTCACCGTGAAGACCGATGAAGATACCGGTCAGACAGTGATCTCCGGTATGGGTGAACTTCACCTCGAGATCATCATCGACCGTCTGAAACGTGAGTTCAAGGTGGAAGCCAACCAGGGTCGTCCGCAAGTTTCCTACAAGGAGGCCATCACACAGCCGGTAGAGTTGCGTGAGACCTACAAGAAGCAGACCGGCGGTCGTGGTAAGTTTGCCGATATGATTGTACGTGTGGAGCCTGCCGACAGCGATTTCGAAGGAGATTTGCAGTTCGTGGACGAGGTGAAGGGTGGTAACATTCCGAAAGAGTACATCCCCTCCATCCAGAAAGGATTCCATCGCGCCATGAAGAATGGTGTGCTTGCCGGTTATGCGCTCGATAAGCTGAAGGTGACCGTCCTCGACGGTTCCTATCATGCGGTTGACTCTGACCAGCTCTCGTTTGAGATTTGTGCCATACAGGCATTCAAGCATGCCTCCGAGAAGGCGGGTCCCGTATTGTTGGAGCCGATCATGAAGGTAGAGGTGGTGACACCCGAAGAGAACATGGGTGATGTGATTTCTGACTTGAACAAACGTCGCGGACAGGTGGAAGGAATGGAATCGAACCGCTCGGGAGCACGTGTGGTGAAAGCCAAGACGCCACTCTCGGAGATGTTTGGTTATGTGACCACCTTGCGTACTATTACCTCTGGACGTGCCACATCGACCATGTCGTTCTCACACTTCGAAGAGGTCTCTGCTTCCATTGCAAGACAGGTATTGACGGATGTGAAAGGCCGTGTAGATTTGATTAAATAATAGAA
>CAYUQE010000171.1:0-3532 GCA_964446805.1 uncultured Proteiniphilum sp.
CTGATGAGATCGAGAAAGAATGCATCAGGTACAAGGAGGACTATCCTAAGAACAATCTGGCCGACTTTCTGGTGGATCCAGACAACTTGTTTTATTTTGGTGCCCATAGCGAGGAGATATCTCGTGATGAGGAATGGTGGCTTTCTGCTTTCAATATTGCCTATGAGCTGTTCGACAGAGTCAGGATCAAAGCGCTCGAACCGTTCAAGGTGCAATACATGGTCAAGAATATTTACTACAATGATGGGCAGCTGGAAGAGACCGTTGTCGGGATCGTCCACAATCTTTTACTAAATTATTCCTACGATTTGTCCGATGAGCAAAAATTGAAATTTGAACTCTTGAAAAATCAAATCGAAGACTATTGGGACAACCAATATTATGAAACCGATGACCAACAAGTCATGGAGGTTGATTCCCAAAACCTCGAAAAAGTGAACTGGAAGAAATTGACAAAGTATTTTAACTACCAGATTATCACCAACTGGGTCACACACCCGGCATTCCAGTCGGAACAGCAACTTCTGATTCTTAATAATATCGAGAAGAAATACCTCATCGAGAAACAGGAGCATCCCTCTTTTTATCACTACGATCTCACGTGTTTCTTCACTTGTTTACGTGATCATTTTCAAATTAAGGACAATATTACCGACAGCACAAACTATCCCGATCTACAACAGAAATCGTCAATGAGGCGGCTCTCCATGAATCAAACAATCGCTGTACAAAGGACAGTGATTGAAGAACTCAAGTCTTCAATCGAAAAACTTGCTGAGACTGCCACCCAAAAGAATGAGGAGATAAAGATGATTGCCACAAAGCACTCTGAAGAGATTGAAAGCCTTAAAATGATAATCAGGGAGCAGGCTGAGGAGTACAACACCCGCAAGGGAATGTCCATGCCGCAGTTTGTGCTTTTCGTCAAATACATAGCCTATGAACTTGGCAAGAATTATAGAAATACTCCCAAGGCTCATTTTGGACGATTGGTTGAAAGAATGACTGGCTGCAACAGTCAGAACATCAAAAATGAATTCGACATCAAGTACGATTCCAGGAGAACGAAGAACAATCTCAGAATTGTGGCCGAAGCCCTGACTGAATTGTTTCCTGACATTGCCAATAGAATGCTAAACGACATCAAATAACTTTATTTAACTAAAAAAGGAGTGCTACCATTGCCACTACCTTCCTGCTTTTGGGTTTTATATTTGCACCACTGCCTCACTGTTGAGGTGGTGGTGCTCATTTCTATTGGCACGGGTGACCACCATAACGCCGTTTGCAAACATGGAAGAAAAGATGATTACCTTCAACGAGATCCCAGAAGCGGTGAGCTACCTCATCGACAAGGTCAATGACTTGGAAGAGTTGATCAGAACAACAGCCAACACACAACCTGATGAAAACACCTGGTACGACCTTGATGCTGTATGCGATTACCTGCCGGGTAGCCCGGCCAAACAGACAGTATACGGCTGGGTCTTCAAGAAAAAGATCCCTTACCATAAGAAAGGCAGGAAACTCCTGTTCCTGAAAAGTGAAATTGATGAGTGGCTGATAAGTGACAATCAGGTTGATCCGGAACCTGATTATTGTCCCCCGATTCTCAAAAGAAAAAGAATTCCTCAATGACCGAGATCATTCAACCTGACGACCTCAACGAGTGGACCGACTGGATCGATTCCCAGGATGTCATGCAGAAGCTCCACGTCTCCGTCCGCACCTTGCAGAGCTGGAGAACAAACGGTCTGTTGCCTTACTCGCGTATCAACAACAAAATCTACTACCGCAAATCCGATATCCTGGCTTTACTCAACAAATATTACATTTCAAGAAGGGAGGCTGATGATGACGAATCTACCCAATGAACAACCCGACATCCCATACAAATCAACTTCATTTTTTCTTCACGCTGATGCATCACCCAATCAGCACAACGACCCCCAAAAAAAGAACGGTGCCGGCTTCATCGATTTGCTGGAGATGGACCTGCAACAGTTCCAAAAACAGTTTCGGGAGAAGGAGGAGGCGATGAAGATCGATCATTCCCAGATCCTCAACTCGCTCTTCGATCAGATCGACGAGGTAGACTTCCGACAGGAAGCGGAATTTACCAACGAGGATCAGAAGCTATCAAAGAAACACTACCTGGTAACCTGCATCGAGAAGATCCTCGAGACGGCCAACCGCAACAACTGGGGTATCTGCCGCAACCACGACTTCATCTATCTCTACAACGGGGATTACTGGAACCTGCTCGACAACATCGAATACCAGACGTTCCTGGGAATCGCTGCCGAGAAGATGGGGGTCGATCGTTTCGATGCACGGCTCTACACCTTCCGCGAACAACTGCTCAAGCAGTTCCTGGCGGTGGCCAACCTGCCGAAACCACCGCAATCCGATAGGGTGGTGCTGATCAATCTCAAAAATGGTACCTTCGAGATCGATGAGGGAATGTATACCCTGCGACGACACGACCGGAACGATTTCCTGACCTATATGCTCCCCTTCTCTTACGATGAGGCTGCCGGCTGCCCGATTTTTACGAAGTACCTCAACCGGATCCTGCCCGATACCGGCCGGCAGATGATCCTGGCGGAGTACCTGGGATATCTTTTCATCAAACACTCGGTGCTCAAGCTGGAGAAAGCTTTGCTCCTCTACGGCAAAGGAGCGAACGGCAAATCGGTTTTCTTCGATGTGGTGAATGCGCTCCTGGGGGGTACCGAGAACGTGAGCAGTTACTCCCTGCAGAACCTGACCAATGAGAATGGATATTACCGGGCCATGCTGGCCAACAGGCTGGTCAACTATGCCAGTGAGATCAATGGCAAGCTCGAGGCATCCATCTTCAAGCAGCTGGTCTCCGGTGAACCGGTCGAAGCGCGATTGCCTTACGGTGAACCCTTCACGCTGACCAACTATGCGAAGCTGATCTTCAACTGCAACGATCTCCCCAGGGAGGTGGAACAGACCAATGCGTTCTTCCGCCGCTTCCTCATTATTCCGTTCGATGTCACCATCCCCGAGGAGGAGCAGGACAAGGAGCTGGCGCAGAAGATCATCCGGCAGGAACTCTCCGGAGTCTTCAACTGGGTACTGGAGGGATTGAAACGATTGCTCCGGCAGAAGCAGTTCACCCACAGCGATGCGGTGGATGAAACGCTGGAGAACTACATCAAAGTCTCCAACTCCGTGATCCTCTTCCTGGAGGAGGAGGGATATCAGAAATCTCCCGATGCCTATATCCAGCTGAAGGATCTCTACAACCAGTATAAATCCTTCTGTTTCGATGGCAGCTACCACCCCGTATCAAAGCGGAACTTCTCTGAAAGGCTCCGCAATGCGGAGATAACCATCGAGAGAAAGAATTTTGGTATTGTAGTCTATGTCAGCAACACTCCTTTTTAGTTTGTGAACTGGGTAAATATACTTAATCCGTGTGCATATCCCAATGAAAAAAGTTTCCAAATATTCCTACACTTGGTTCATCTCATTCATAATCGAACTGAGATCTTCCCGG
>CAYUQE010000172.1:0-2349 GCA_964446805.1 uncultured Proteiniphilum sp.
AAGAGAAATGCAAACAACCTCAAAAGTGCTGATGGTACGTCCTGCCCGCTTCGCCTACAACGAAGAGACGGCAGAGAATAACTTTTTTCAACAGCAATCAGTTGATGCCTCCGTGCACCAACAAGCTGTGGAAGAGTTCGACGCCCTCGTGAACCTGCTTCGCGGGAAGGATGTAGATGTCACGGTGGTGCAAGACACCCCTGAACCATGGACACCCGACTCCATCTTCCCCAACAACTGGTTCTCATCCCATCTATCGGGTGAGCTGGTGCTCTACCCCATGTTTGCCGAAAATCGCCGCCGGGAGAGGAAACCGGAGGTGCTGGACCTGCTTCGTCGTAAGAGGAATCATCGAAAACTGATCGACCTGACGCACTGGGAGACAGAGGGTGAGTTTCTGGAAGGTACGGGCAGCATGGTCCTCGACCGTTACAAGCGTATCGCCTACTGTTGCCGATCACCCCGCACTTCCGAGAAGGTGCTGGCCGATTTCTGTGCACGCATGAACTATGATGCCGTAGTGTTTGACGCTACCGATAAAGAGGGAAATCTGATCTATCATACCAATGTGATGATGGCGGTGGGTACACAGGTGGCTGTGATCTGTGCTGAAGCGATCAGGGATGAGAAAGAGCGGGAAAAGGTACTGACGCGGCTCATCACCACCGGGAAAATCATTGTGGACATCTCCCTCGATCAGGTGGCACGGTTTGCAGGCAACATGCTTGAGGTGAAGAGCCGTAACGGACAACCACTCATGGTGATGTCGGCCTCTGCACGCGAAGCATTGACACCTGCACAGGAGAACATGCTCTCCACCTTCAGCCAGATTGTCTCGGCCGAACTGCAAACCATAGAGACCAACGGTGGTGGATCGGCACGCTGCATGCTGGCGGAGCTGTTTCATTAGTAGCGATAATCCTCAATAGTTGTAAATTGTTTTTTGAAAAGCATCTGTTTACATATTTTTCATTTACTTTGCAAAAGGAGCGTTATTTATCAACCTCATTAATCAAAAGAATTATGTCATTTAAAACAGAACTGAAAGAATTTTTAATGCGCGGCAGCGTTGTGGACATGGCCGTGGGTATTGTGATCGGCGGTGCCTTCGGCAAGATCGTCACCTCTTTTGTGAACGATATTTTGATGCCCCCTATCGCAGTGTTGCTGGGTGACAGCAAGTTTACCGAACTGAAAGTGGTGCTCAAGCAGGCAGCCATGGAAGGTGCCGAGGTAGTTACCCCGGCCATCACGTGGAACTATGGAGCTTTTATTCAGGCTGTGATCGATTTCCTGATCATCGGTGTGGCTATCTTTATGGTGATCAAGGCGATGAACTCACTGAAACGGAAGAAAGAGGAAGCGCCTGCTCCTGTGGCAGCTCCTGAACCAACCAAGGAAGAGATACTACTCACGGAGATCCGCGATTTGCTGAAAAAGGAGTAAGGCAGATCATAGCCGGAATGCATGGAAAAAAACGGGTTGATTTGCAATCAACCCGTTTTTTATGACAAACCTCAGATAAAGTTATACACTTCTTAAAAATAATAGTGCATTCCGATCGTAGTCTGATTGGATGTTGGACCTCTGTGCGCATTAAAGAGAGAGAGCGGTGAATAGGAGAAAAAGAAACCTACATGGTTGATCCCTGCCTGTGCCAGTAGATCGAAGGTCACCGGACGAATGTTCAGGTCACCCGGCAACTTCGTTTTCCGTGCATCACTACGCTCGTTGTCCACCCACACTTTGGAGGAAGAAGCTGTCTTCACCTTGCCTACTATTCCTGCATTGATGAAGAAAAAAGAATGATGTCCCACATCCCAACTGGCTTGTATAAGCAATGGCAACGTGAGATAGGTATAATGGAGACGCGACTTGTTGTACTCCTCTCCCGGGGCGGTGGTCGTTATCAAAGAATGGTAATCGACAACCTCAACCGCCTTATTTCTTTGCAGATGAATGGAATTGAACTGTATACCCATTCCGGTGATACCCGTAAAAATGCTGTTTCCCATAGGCCATGACCCTTCCATCAGGTTCAAATTGTATTGTCTTGACCTGCTGAGTTTAAGCACTGAAGCCATCTCACCGTCGAAATCAAAACCCTCCGGCAGGTTGGCAAAGCCGATTCCGAATCCAGACCACTGTGTCCGGCTTTCAGAACGTTGATCCTTTGGTTTGAAAATATCGGGAATAGAGATTTCAAACCCTGTCTCATAACGGCGTTCAATGCTTCTCTCCTCTGAAAAAATCCCCTCGTAGACTTTTCTCGTCCCCACAGTATCGCCTTGTGGATCCAATTGATATACCGAGATGTTCAGTTCATTATCATTGTCCATCATCACCACC
>CAYUQE010000172.1:2359-3497 GCA_964446805.1 uncultured Proteiniphilum sp.
GGATAGATGTAATTTTTCGCATTGTGTTGTTGATTTGATGATTCATATTATTGTTTGCATTAAACATTGTTACAGGTTGCAATGCAGCTACCCCTGGGTGAAATCTATTTTCGCTGGATAAACATCTTGTTAATCAGTGCCTCGGAATCCGCTCCTCCCTCCATATAGATCAGGGTGAGCGTCCCCTCATTCCCGATCTTGAAGAGGATATACCGGTTGATCCGGTTCTTCTCCCCTAAGAGCTGGTAGTACCCCGACGTAACGATCCCGTCGTTGATAACCTCCTTGATCTGCCGTGCCTGCTGTTTATCGGCTTCCAGCGATTGCTGGATCTCATCGAGCATTGTTTTGTCATATTTCAAGGTGATGCTGCGGTAGCTATTCAACCGGTAGTTATTCAGTGTCTCACCCGAAAGGACGACCATGGTCGCACCTTTCTGCTTTCCATATTGTTCGAATATCGTTTGTATCCTCAGACCTTCCTGCGCATGTATGGTCATGACAGAGACAGTTAGTAACAGATGGAGGAAGAGGAGTCGTAAATATCTCTTTTTTGGTCTCATTGCAATTGCATATTGGTTATTGGAAGGTTTTGTTGGATAGTAGGTCCCTGTTATTCTAGTACAAAACGAAGTTGTTCCTCGATAATATCACTCCCGGGTTGAACTTCTCCAAAAGATAATTCAGCATATTCCCTCACAACTTGAGGATCAGTGATACGTTTACCGTCCACCCACACATAGTTGGATGGTTGCTTATCTAGTGGCAGCAATAGAAGCGCTACCAAGAGGCTTGCCGCAACGGCGGCAATGGCCCCATATTTCCGGATAGGGAATCTTTGCCTTTTAGAAGCAACAGGCTCATCACGGATTTCATTCAGCACGGCCAGCGCCTCCGATTCATTTTCTAAATAACGGAAGAACGGGATATAATTCTTCTGATCACCCTCGGGATCACCCTGCGATAGCAGATGACGAAGCATCTTCTCCTCAGCGGCAGTGGTTTCACCCTCGAAGTATCTCTCTAACAATAGATCTATCTCTGTTTTCATATCTTCCCTCTATATTTGACACTATGTCGTTTGGTGCTTATGGGTTTCATTTTCTTGAGTGATAATAATTATCAAGCTCGTTTACTA
>CAYUQE010000173.1:0-3455 GCA_964446805.1 uncultured Proteiniphilum sp.
ACAACTCACGCAAGTCGAGTGCCATCAAGACCGAATCGAACCGTCCGCTGAAATCGCTCTCCGACAGCTTGAAGGGGAAACAGGGACGCTTCCGTCAGAACCTGCTCGGTAAACGTGTCGACTACTCGGCCCGCTCGGTGATCGTGGTAGGTCCCGAACTGAAGATGCACGAATGTGGTATACCTAAAGATATGGCCGCCGAGCTCTATAAACCCTTCATCATCCGTAAACTGATTGAAAGAGGGATCGTGAAGACGGTGAAATCTGCGAAAAAGATCGTGGATAGAAAAGAACCCGTAGTATACGATATCCTCGAATATGTGATGAAAGGGCATCCGGTGCTGCTGAATCGTGCCCCTACCCTTCACCGTCTGGGTATTCAAGCATTCCAGCCTAAATTGATTGAGGGGAAAGCCATTCAACTGCACCCGCTGGCCTGTACGGCGTTCAATGCCGACTTCGACGGTGACCAGATGGCCGTTCACTTGCCTCTTGGCAACGAGGCGGTACTTGAAGCACAGTTGCTGATGCTTGCCTCACACAATATCCTCAACCCCGCCAACGGCGCACCTATCACCGTGCCTTCACAGGACATGGTACTGGGATTGTATTATATCACAAAAATACGCCCGGGAGCGAAAGGGGAAGGCATGACCTTCTATGGTGAAGAGGAAGCGATCATCGCATACAACGAAAAGAAAGTGGAAGTTCATGCACTGGTGAACGTGATCGTGGACGATATCGACGAGAATGGCGACCCCATCCGCAAGATGCATGAGACCACCGTGGGAAGGGTGATTACCAATGAAGCCATCCCTAAAGAGGTCGGTTTCATCAATGAGCTCCTCTCCAAGAAATCACTCCGCGATATTATCGGCAAGGTGATCAAGACCTGTGGCGTTGCACGTACAGCGCAATATCTCGACGATATCAAGGACCTTGGTTACACCATGGCTTTCAAGGGTGGTTTATCGTTCAATCTGGATGATGTGATCATTCCGGTAGAGAAAGAAACCCTGATACAGGAGGGATATGCAGAGGTGGAACAGATCATGGAAAACTACAACATGGGTTTCATCACCTATAACGAACGTTATAACCAGATCATCGACACATGGACACATATCAACTCCAAGCTGTCTAACATTCTGATGAAGCAGATATCGGAAGACGATCAGGGCTTCAACTCCGTATATATGATGCTTGATTCAGGTGCCCGTGGTTCACGTGAGCAGATACGTCAGTTATCGGGTATGCGTGGATTGATGGCCAAACCGCAAAAAAGCGGCGCCGAAGGGGCACAGATCATCGAGAACCCGATCCTTGCAAACTTTAAAGAGGGATTGTCGGTACTTGAATACTTCATCTCTACCCATGGTGCCCGTAAAGGTCTTGCTGACACAGCCCTGAAAACAGCCGATGCAGGTTACCTTACACGACGTCTGGTGGATGTTTCACAGGATGTGATCATCAATGAAGAGGATTGCGGCACACTACGCGGACTGGTGGCGACAACCATCAAGAACAACGATGAGGTGATTGCCTCACTCTACGAACGTATCCTGGGTCGTGTTTCGGTGCATGATGTACAGCATCCCAACACCGGTGAGGTACTCATCGTCTCCGGTGAAGAGATCACTGAAGATATCGCCCAGAAAATTGACGAGTCACCCATCGAACGGGTGGAGATTCGTTCGGTGCTTACCTGCGAATCCCATCACGGTGTATGCGCCAAATGTTACGGGAGAAACCTTGCCACCGGTCAGATGGTGCAAAAGGGAGAAGCTGTAGGCGTGATCGCTGCACAATCCATTGGTGAACCGGGAACACAGCTCACACTGCGTACGTTCCACGTGGGGGGTATCGCTTCTAACATTGCCACAGAAAATAGCATCGTCACCAAATATGACGGTATCGTCGAGTTCGACGAACTGCGCTTTGTGGAGACAACAGATGCTGAAGGAAAACCCTACAAAGTGGTTGTCAGCCGTCTGGTGGAGATGCGTATCATCGATCCCAATACAAAAATAGTGCTGATATCTCACAATATTCCTTACGGTTCAAAACTCTACTTTAGCGAGGGCGATAAAATTGAGAAGGGTAACCTGATCTGTGAATGGGATCCCTTTAATGCAGTGATTGTTTCAGAAGTGAGCGGAAAGATCCGTTTCGAGAACTTCACCGAAAACATGACCTATAAAGTAGAATCGGACGAACAGACCGGATTGAAGGAAAAAGTGATCATTGAATCACGTGATAAGACAAGAGCACCTTCGGCACATATCGTGAACGAGAATGACGATATATTACGCACCTATACCCTGCCACTCGGATCGCATATTGTGAAGAACGATAACGATGACATCAAAGCAGGAGAGACACTGGTGAAGATACCACGTGCAATAGGTAAAGCAGGTGACATCACGGGTGGTCTTCCACGTGTGACCGAGCTTTTTGAAGCACGTAACCCTTCCAACCCGGCAGTAGTTGCCGAGATCGACGGAGAGATCTCTTTCGGGAAGATCAAACGTGGTAACCAGGAAATCTCTGTCACCTCCAAAACCGGAGAGACCAAGAAATACATGGTTCCCCTTTCCAAGCAGATACTCGTACAGGAAAACGACTATATCCGTGCCGGCATGGCGCTCTCTGAAGGGGCCACCACGCCTTCCGATATTCTGGCGATCATGGGGCCTACAGCCGTGCAGGAATATATTGTGAACGAGGTGCAGGATGTATATCGACTGCAGGGCGTGAAGATCAACGACAAGCACTTTGAGGTGATTGTGCGCCAGATGATGCGCAAGGTGGAAGTGGTTGATCCGGGTGATACCCGTTTCCTCGAACAACAACTGGTCGACAAGCATGTCATGATGGAAGAGAACGACCGCATCTGGGGCAAGAAAGTGATCATGGACGCCGGAGACTCACAGCTATTCGAGCCGGGACAGATTGTCACCGTGCGGAAGCTGCGCGACGAGAACAGTTCGCTGAAACGTCGCGACATGAAACCGGTGGATGCCCGTGATGCCATCCCCGCCACTGCCAACCAGGTATTGCAGGGAATCACACGCGCAGCACTGCAAACAACCAGCTTCATGTCTGCCGCTTCTTTCCAGGAGACCACCAAGGTACTGAACGACGCCGCCATCAACGGTAAGACAGACCTTCTGGAAGGGCTGAAGGAGAACGTGATCTGCGGACATCTTATTCCTGCGGGAACAGGACAGAGGGACTTCGACAAGCTGGTCGTAGGCTCACGTGAAGATTTCGAGAAGTTGAATGTCAACAAGCGCTCCAACCTGTTCCAGGAAGCAGCCGTGGAAGAATAAACGCTGCTAAATATTTTTTAAACCCGTGTCGGAATTCCGATGCGGGTTTTTTGTTGTGCTATGCTCGTTTCATGCATCCATAAACCTGCACGTCCATTTTTTCATGATCAATCAAAGTTCAAC
>CAYUQE010000174.1:0-3453 GCA_964446805.1 uncultured Proteiniphilum sp.
CTATCGCTTCTGTTGTTCAATGTTTTATCTTATTTAATATGGGGAAATCTGGGGTATCAATTAGGGATAAATTGTATCAATAACCTCAATCACCCGATCAAATTTCGTCCAAATAACGGCTTCTTTCTATTTTATATCGAGTCTAAATAAAATTGCACTATTTTGTGGCAGTTCGCAACCCGTTATACATCAGCATTTAACACATCCGGTTAAAACTGGAGATATTTATGGCCTGCACATCATGTATGGCACACTATTTGCAAAATAGAATAAAGAAAATCATTCATCAGAAAAATTAAACAGATATGGTACAAAAAGGACAGATAGGGGTCACCACAGACAACATATTCCCCATCATCAAAAAGTTTCTCTACAGTGATCACGAGATTTTCCTTCGTGAGATAGTCTCCAACGCCGTGGATGCCACACAAAAGATCAAGACATTATCCGATGTGGGTGAATACAAGGGAGCGCTGGGTGACTTATCGGTACGCATTTCCATCGACAAGAAGAAGAAGACGATCACTGTCTCCGACAGTGGTGTAGGGATGACGGCTGAGGAGGTGGACAAGTACATCAACCAGATAGCGCTCTCATCGGCGAATGATTTCCTGGATCAGTACAAGGAGAATGCCAATGCGATCATAGGCCATTTCGGGCTGGGGTTCTACTCCACCTTTATGGTGTCGGAGAAGGTGGAGATCGTCACCAGATCCTACAAGGAGGGTGCTGCCGCCGTGCGATGGACGTGCGACGGCACCCCTGAGTACACGATGGAGGAAGCAGAGAAGGAGGAACGGGGCACCGATATCATTCTTCACCTGGATAAGGAGAACAAAGCGTTCCTGGAGAAGGAGAAGATCGAGTCGCTCCTGAAGAAATACTGCAAGTTCCTCCCGGTGCCGGTTGTGTTCGGCAAGAAGCAGGAGTGGAAAGAGGGGAAATACATAGATACCGAGGAGGATAACGTCATCAACGATATCAATCCCCTCTGGAAGCAGAAGCCCGCCGGCCTGAACGAGGAGGAGTACCTGAAGTTCTACCGCGATCTCTATCCCATGACAATGACGGATGAGCCGTTGTTCTGGATACATCTCAATGTGGACTACCCCTTCAACCTCACCGGCATCCTCTATTTCCCGAAGATAAAAAACAACCTCGATCTGCAACGCAACAAGATCCAGCTCTACAGTAACCAGGTGTTCGTCACCGACTCGGTGGAGGGGATCGTGCCGGAGTTTCTCACCCTGCTGCATGGCGTGATCGACTCACCCGACATACCGTTGAACGTCTCCCGCTCCTATCTGCAGAGCGACAATAACGTGAAGAAGATATCGAACCATATCACCAAGAAAGTGGCCGACAAGCTGGAGGAGCTCTTTAAAAAGGAACGTACCAAGTTTGAGGAGAAGTGGGACAGCCTGAAGCTCTTCGTACAGTATGGCATGCTATCGGAGGAGAAGTTTTACGACAAGGCAGGCAAGTTTGTATTGTTGAAAAACAGTGATCGCACCTATTTCACCCTCGAGGAATACAAGGCACTCACCGCGGGTGCACAGACCGACAAGCATGGAGAGATCATCTGGCTCTATACCACCGACCCTCAGGAACAATATGCTCCCATCGAGGCCGCCGGTGCCAAGGGATATGACGTGTTGCTGATGGATGGCCAGCTCGATGTGCACTGGATAGGACTGATGGAGCAGAAACTGGAGAAGACCCGCTTTGTGAGGGTGGACAGTGACACCATGGAGCATATCATCGCCAAGGAGGAGGCGACAACGGTGGAGCTGAGCGATAAGCAGAAGGAATCACTCACCGCGACGGTGAAAGCACAGCTGCCCACCATTGAAAAGACCGAGTTCAGTGTCGATTTCAAGTCGCTGGGTGAAACAGCCAAACCGATACAGATCACGCAGAACGAATTCTCCCGCAGAATGAAGGAGATGGCTGCCATGCAGCAACAGATGGCTTTCTACGGAGAGATGCCCGACAGCTACCAGGTGGTGTTGAATGTACAGCATCCGTTTATTCAGGAGCTGGTCAATGCCAGCGAGGCTGAAGAGAAGGAAGCGCTTATTGCCCGTGTGTCTGCCGACAGCAAACTCAAGCAGATGGTAGACCTGGCACTGCTGGCCAATGGCATGTTGAAGGGTGAAGCGCTCAACATCTTCGTGAAGCGGAGCTTTGAGATGATCTGACCCTCACAGCAGTCCTGAAGGACGATAAGAAAACCGGTAAACAGTGCATGTTTACCGGTTTTTATCTATCTTTGCAGCCTGTAAAGATAGATGCCCATGAACAAAGCCTACGAGGTAACCTATTCCCCTTTTCGTGCTTTCACACGGGAAGAGTGGCGCAAGCTGGAGGATCATCCCATGTTCCCCATCTCGGAGATCGATCTCACCAGTCTGCAGGCACTCAACGAGCCACTCACACCCGAGGAGGTGGTGGATATCTATATCCCGATGATCCGTTTGCTGCAGATTCATCTCACCCACTACCGCCACCTGCATAACGAGCGGGATCAGTTCTTCGACAACACCAGCAAGCCTATACCCTACATCATCGGCATCGCTGGAAGTGTGGCTGTGGGGAAGAGTACCACAGCACGTCTGCTGCAGAAACTGCTCTCCATGACACCGGAGAGGCCAAGGGTGGAGCTGATTACCACCGACGGCTTCCTTTACTCCAACGAGGAGCTGCAGCGACGGGGTCTTCTCAACAAGAAAGGGTTCCCCGAGAGCTATGATGCCAAACGGTTGTTATCGTTCCTGGCAAGCGTGAAATCGGGACGGGAGAGCTTTGAGGTGCCTGTATACTCTCATCTCTACTATGACGTGATCAAAGAAAGCATGCAAACGATCGACCGCCCCGACATCCTGATCGTGGAAGGAATCAACGTGCTACAGGTGACCTCCGGCAAGAAAACACGACGCAGGGTGTTTGTCTCCGACTTTTTTGATTTCTCCATCTATGTGGATGCCAGCGAGAGAGACCTGCGGGAGTGGTACCTCGAGCGATTCAAGAAACTGCAGCAGACCGCCTTCCGCGATCCCGACTCCTACTTTCACCGCTACGCCTCCTACCCGGAGAAGAAGCTGCTGAAGTTTGCCAACAAGGTGTGGGAGGAGATCAACCTGCTTAACCTGCAACAAAACATCCTTCCCACGCGCTTCCGTGCCGACCTGATCCTTGAAAAGGGTGAATGCCATTTTGTCAGGGGTGTACGTATCCGAAAGATCTGAACCGGGAATCGTTTCAACCTAAACATACCGAAAAGGCACTTGTGATTTTGCTCACAAGTGCCTTTTTTATGCTTGCTCAACTGGGTCAGAACGATGGATAACCCGGGTTCTGCACCAGCTTGTTGTTTGTCTCCCATGCCGACTCGGGTATGGGGAACAGCAGAAGGTGTGCAGGAGAGGGCTGTGGGCGGAGATAGCCCGGGAG
>CAYUQE010000175.1:0-3441 GCA_964446805.1 uncultured Proteiniphilum sp.
CAACGGTCACACGTGGCGCAATGGATCCTATGGGTAACTATATGCGAAATGACACAACCTGGCATTTTAATACCGGCAACGCACCCGCTGTGATCCTTACCGATCCTGTTGAAGGGGCTTCGAATGTTGCACTGAATAAAGCTGTTACGGCTGACTTTAGTACTCCTATGAATGCAGCAACGGTTAATTCAACATCCTTTCTGCTGAAACATGGTACAACCGATGTTACAGGGACTGTGACCTATCTTGGCGTGAAAGCTACTTTCACACCCACACTTGGTTTATTGCCCAATGAAGTGTACACGGCAACCATCACAAATAGTGTGGAAGATGTAGCCGGAAACCCGATGATCAATGACACCACATGGAGTTTTGCCACCGGTTCACTCCTGTTTGTAACAATTACCGACCCATTGAATGGAGCCACCGATGTTCCCTACGGGAAAATAGTGAAAGCGACCTTTAACAAAATCATGAACCCTGCAACCATCAACAATGCTACGTTTACCCTTATGCATGGAACAACTCCGGTATTGGGAACAGTAAGCTACAGTGAATATACGGCTGCGTTTGTACCGTTAAGTGATCTGTTGCCTGGTGAGGAATACACCGCTACAATTACTACCGGTGCTGTAGATTTGACAGGAAATTCGCTTGTTGATGATTACATTTGGAAATTTACCACGAAGGTACTTGTAGTGCCTGTGCTTCCGGAGGTAATCAACACCGACCCGATAGACGAAGCCATGGATGTGGAATTGGATAAAGTGGTCACAGCTACCTTCAGCAAGACAATGGATCTTTCCACCATCAATTCCTCCACATTTACGCTTAAAAATGGACTTTTACCGGTGTTAGGTTTCATCGATTATGCCGGCGTTGAAGGTACTTTCACTCCCAATACGCCGTTGTTGCCCGGTACACTCTATACAGCTACAGTAACGACAGGGGCTAAAGACCTTGAAGGAAATGCACTGGCTGCTAATCATGTATGGAGTTTTACAACATCTGCTCCAATAGATCAATTTACGGTCGCTTTATCTTCCAATCCTTTAGTGGGCGGAACCACCAGCGGCGGGGGACAGTTTAATGCGGGCACCTCGGTGACAGCACTCGCAGCGACCAATGCGGGCTACTCATTTGATGAATGGACTGAAAATGGGGTGAGCGTATCCACTCTGGAAAGTTATACATTTGTGGTGAACGCCAACAGAACTTTGGTGGCCCACTTTACCCTTGATCCGGTAGGTCCCGCGGGTCCGCTTGGTATCAATCTGCGATCGGCAGCTGACTTTGCCATCCTTGCTGGTGCAGGTGTGACCAACACAGGTGCAACAACCCGTATCACGGGTGATGTGGGTTCATTCCCCACCGCTACTATCAACGGGCTTACCAATGCCAATGTTATCGGCACCCTTTACACGGTAGCCAGTCCGATAGTGGGTACTGCCAAAACAGACCTTACAACCGCCTTTAATGATGCTCAGTCGCGGTCGTTGGATGCTATCTCACTGCCCGGACAGATAGGTGGACTGACGCTCGCCCCCGGATTGTATGTGAATGCATCCACAAGCGGTATCTCAGGAACAGGAGCCAACGGCATTCTGACCCTTGATGCAGGCGGCAATCCAAATGCAGTCTGGATCTTTAAAATGGGGTCTACCCTGATTACCGCTCCCGGCACCAGCATTGTACTGGCGGGTGGCGCTCAGGCCAAGAACATTTACTGGTCAGTGGGCACATCGGCCACATTGGGTACCAACTCTATGTTCTATGGGAATATCCTTGCAGATCAATCCATCACAATTACAACCGGTGCCACGTTGATCGGGCGCGCACTTACACGTGTTGCATCAGTTACACTGGATACCAATACCGTTACCAAACCTCAGTAAATAATGTCAGAATGAGCCTGATTGAAACTGGGTCAGGCTCATACTGACTTAATAAAAACAGAAACAAATGAAAAAAAATAATTACAATAAAATGAAACCCATGTTTCGTATACTATTATTCGTGTTCCTGATGTTGGCTGGCATTTCCGCAACCATCACGGCGCAGGAAGTGCAAAGAACACAACCTAAATTCTGGATAGGACTTACCGGGGCAGCAAATTACAATATGTACACAGGTACCACCCAGAAACTGAATGAAACATTGATGGCCCCTTCTGCCTTTCATGATGGATCAGGATTTGGAGGAATGGGTGCTATCCTGCTGGAGTACCGTCCGACATCCGTGATCGGTTTTATGCTAAACCTGGGTTATGATAACCGGGGAGGTGCTTTCGATCAGGTTGAGTCGCCATGTAACTGCCCCGAGGATTTAAAAACAGGACTCAGCTATGCCACTATTCAACCAAGTATTCGTATCTCGCCCTTCGGCCCTGATTTTTATGTTTTCCTGGGTGGATCATACAATCACAATCTGAATAAATCATTCACTTACACTTTTGATCAAGACAACGGTGATATGCTTAACAGTGCTGAAGGTGACTTCAGTAACATGCGGAAGAACCTCTTTTCTGCGCATGTGGGCGTTGGTTACGATATTCAATTGGCTTCAGCTGATAGTCGTACCCAGGTAGCCTTGTCTCCATTTGTCTCCTATCATCCTTACTTCGGTCAGGAACCGCGCGACATAGAAAGCTGGTCCATCTCAACCGTACGTGTGGGTATGGCATTTAAGTTCGGAAGAGGAACGGTCAACAAAAGAGTAGTTGTTGCTCCTGCTCCTACATATAGTCCCATTCTCCCCATTGCTGAGAGTGATGTGAAATTCACTGCCCGTGCACCCCTCACCAATCCGGTGAAACGCACCATCAATGAGACTTTTCCGCTCCGTAACTATCTTTTTTTTGAAGAAGGTTCAACGGCCATTCCAAGCCGGTATGTGAAATTGAATAAAGAGCAGGCGAAACAATTTGAGACAGCGAGCCTTCGTGATGCAGAATACAAGAATCAATCGGGTCGTTCGGAAAGGCAGATGGATGTCTACTACAACATCCTGAATATTTTAGGTTCCAGAATGCTACAGCATCCATCCGCACAGATATCACTGATCGGGTCTTCTGCCGGTAACGGCGCTACATTGGGCAAAGAATATGCCGAATCGGTAAAGAGTTACCTGGTCAATATTTTTGGCATACAAAGTACAAGAATTACAACTGAAGGGAAAGATCAACCGAACAATCCTTCGGAATCACCGGGTGGTGTCAACTTTCTGCCGTTACTTCGTGCAGGCGATCGCCGTGTGGAGATAGTGAGCAAATCAATTGATCTGATGACTCCGCTGCAGATTGTCGCGGTACAGGAGAACCCGATGGATAGCCGCGTATTGTTCATGACTACATCAGAGAAGAATCAACCTCTTAAATCATGGACTGTGAAGCTGACCGATGAAAATGGGTCAACACAAAATTACGGTCCTTATACTGGCCAG
>CAYUQE010000176.1:0-3321 GCA_964446805.1 uncultured Proteiniphilum sp.
GCGGTGAATCCTTCCAATGTGATGGGCTGTTCAAAAAGAATCTGTGAGATTTATGTGCAGGCGTTGGCAAAACATGTGGAAAGAACCGGTCAAAAGCACACACAATTCATCACTACACGCTTTGGAAATGTCCTGGGGTCAAATGGTTCAGTCATCCCGCTGTTCAGGGAGCAAATCAGGAATGGAGGACCCGTGACGGTTACACATCCTGAGATTATCCGTTATTTTATGACTATTCCCGAAGCTTGTCAGCTGGTGCTTGAAGCCGGCTCTTTTGGCAAGAACGGTGAGATCTATATTTTTGATATGGGTAAACCGGTGAAGATACTCGATCTGGCCAAGAGGATGATACGTCTGTCGGGATCCAAAAATGTGAAGATTGAATTCACTGGCTTGCGCCACGGGGAGAAGCTTTATGAAGAGCTGCTGAACGTGGCTGAACTTACCAAGCCCACCTCTCACGACAAGATTATGATCGCACAGGTACGGGAATACGAATATGCAGAGGTGAGCCTGAAGATTGATGCACTGATCAAAACATCCTATGATTATGATGACATGCGTACGGTGAAGAAGATGAAGGAGATCGTCCCTGAATTTCAAAGTATCAACTCACCCTACGAAGCAGTGGATCGATTGCTTGAAAAGATGGCCAATGATCCTCTATTGTCCAAAGGTTAGCGAATATTCCCCTTATTCACTCAGATCGCTCTGTGTATCACATAGTTTGGTGTAATAGCCCCCTTGTGCATACAAGGCAGTGTGTTGCCCTGATTCAACGATGACGCCCTCCTTGAGCACATATATTTCATCTGCATTTTTAATTGTGGAGAGCCGGTGTGCGATCACAATGGTGGTACGGTTCTTCAGCAGGTTCTCCAGTGCTTCCTGCACAACTCTTTCGGAATCGGTGTCGAGTGCCGAGGTGGCCTCATCCAATATCAGTATCTCCGGGTTTTTTAATATGGCTCTGGCTATACTCAGTCGTTGTCGCTGACCACCGGATAATTTCCCTCCGCGGTCGCCAATATTCGTATGATAACCATTTTCGGTAGCAATGATAAATTCGTGGGCATTGGCAATCTTTGCTGCTTCAATAATCTGGCTCTCTGTTGCCTCAGTCACGCCGAAAGCGATATTATTGTAGAATGTATCATTAAATAAAATGGCTTCCTGGTTGACATAACCTACAAGAGAGCGCAGTTCATGCAACGCTGCCTCTTTAATATTGATCCCATCAATATAGATCCCACCTTCCTGGATATCGTAGAAACGAGGCAGTAGATCGGCAAGCGTTGATTTACCCGATCCTGACTGGCCTACCAGGGCTATCGTCTTCCCTTTTTCGATGTTGAGGCTTACCCCTCTGATTACCCAGTCATTGTTATATTTAAACCATACATCTTTATATTGTATGGATTTGAGAAAAGGTAGTTCTTTCGGTTCCTTTGGCTCAGCGATTATGTTGTCGGCCTGCAGGATCTTATCGATACGCTCCATCGACGCCAATCCCCGTTGTATGGCATAGGCCGATTTGGAGAATTCTTTCGCAGGATTGATGATGCTATAGAAGATGGTCAGATAGTATATAAAGGTGGCGGCATCGATCAGACCCTTGCCTCCCAGTATCAGGGAACCTCCGAACCAAAGCACGATAGCAATGGTGATGGTGCCCAACAGTTCGCTCATGGGATGCGCAAGCTGTTGCCTGCGAGCTATCCTGTTGGACATACGCCTAAACTCATTGCTCCCGCTGTGGAAGCGTCCTGAGATCTTGCTTTCCGCTGTGAACGCCTTGATGACCCTCAGCCCGCTCAATGTCTCTTCCACCTGCGACATCAACTCGCCCCACTTGCTTTGCGCCTCGAAAGAGCTTCTTTTCAGGGTTCTGCCCACCCTGCCCATGATGAACCCCATTCCCGGTAGCACGACCAGCACGAAGAGTGTCAGCTGCCAGCTGAGGATGGTCATCGTTGTAAGATAGATAATGATCAGGATGGGATTTTTGAACAGCATGTCCAGTGAACTCATGACTGAGTTCTCCACCTCGTTCACATCGCCCGATATCCTGGATAATATATCTCCTTTTCGCTCTTCCGTGAAGAAGCCGAGGGGTAAGGTGAGTATCTTGTCGTTGATCCTGTTGCGGATATCTTTCACCACTCCAGTTCTGATAGGAATGATAAAGTAAGATCCCAAATAGGCAGTGCCCGTTTTCAGGAGGGTCATCACGATCAGTATTACCGCGAGCATCATCAGTGTGAAGCTGCTTCCGTGTGTCTCCATAAATTGGGTAATGAACCAGTTCACATTGTTAAAGGCAGTATCGATAATGGAGTAATCAGGATTGGACCAGGGTATGAATGAAAATGTCTTGGTGTTTACCTTAAATAGGACCTGCAGAATGGGGATGATCGTTGCCAGCGAGAAGACATTCAATATCGCGGTAAGTATGTTGAAGAAAAATGTCAGAAACAGATACTTTCTGAAAGGAGGCAGGAATCTTTTTAGTATTTGTATAATACCTTTCATCTATAATGTACTTTATTGTTTGTTGATGTTGTCTGAAAAACGGTGTTGAATATTAGCACGAAGGTACTCATAAAATGTGATTCGATCGAAAAAAGTGATTCGTTTTCTGGTCGCACCTGAGGATTCGGGCAGTACATCAAAGGGAATAGATCCGTTTTATGCGGCGTAGAAAGCACTTTTTTGTCGTTTTCCGTGATGAGTGGAACCCCATGGCGCTTTTTTTTTCGATCCTCATGAACCCTTTTTTCTCGTAAAAAACGATTGATCCCATTTCCTGTTCCAAAATTATGAAAAAAGATGATTTTTTTTTGATGTTTTACTCGGCTGATTATCTTAATTTTGACTTCTTCTAAGGGGAGTGGGCAAATAAATTGTTGAATTTTATTCGTTATTTTGTTTGGATGGTAAACAAACTATCCATATCTTTGCACCCGCTTTTGAAAGGAACACCACCTGATAAAAGCAAGCGAAAAGCGATCTTTAGATATTTACATACATATTTTATACAAGACATAAAGCAGAGTATACAAGGGTCTGCGTTCCTGTAAAAGGGAAGGCGGACAATATTTGGTACCCGTTCAATAAATTATAAGATGCATCTCTCTCAAGAGGGATCATCTCACAGGAAAAATAAATCGTGAATCCGGGAGTCAAGAAATGAAGGGATACAAGCGACTTTGACGTAGTGACTGTTTTTTATTACCTCACAAGGGTTTTAGCCTGAAGATGGCCGCAAGGTTGTTTCAAGGAAACAAAAAAAACAAATATACAACGAAGAGTTTGATCCTG
>CAYUQE010000177.1:0-3298 GCA_964446805.1 uncultured Proteiniphilum sp.
GTACCACGACCGGGGCGTATTATCCATGGCACATGCTGGCCGGGACACCGGCGGGTCACAGTTTTTCATCTGCCACAGTCGCGACAACACTGCCCATCTCGATCGTCATCACACCTGTTTCGGAAAAGTGTACGAAGGTGTGGAGGTGATTGACACGATTCGTGGAGGTGACGAGATTGAGAAAATTCTGATTTTTGAAGAGTAACACAAGATCAATCATTGAATGAAGCAGGATGCGTAAAACATCCTGCTTTTTTTATCTATCTTTGTTGATCGAATACAGTTTTGCCGACCGGTTTATCTACCCCTGTCATGGCTTTATCGCCTGTGAACCAATATCAGGAAACGATTTCTTTTCGTCAATCGTTCAGCTTACAATTTATTCACTCACAAACAGCCGTTTGCTGGAAAAGAGGGGATCACAGGTAACATTCACCTTTAATTTACGGAGGCCGGCTTCATCACCGGGGGTGGGGATATGGGAAGAGTGCATCTCACAGTTGTTCAACCCGGTAAGCTTATGCAGGGCCATCTGTGCTGCCGGGTTGGATATCGCACTGATGGAGAGCGCTATCAACGTCTCCTCCACGTCGAGACTGGCATTCTTCCCGTTAAGGATGTTCTTCTTCAGGTGCGTGACCGAATCAATGATATTCTCGGGGAGGAGGATCATGTTGTCCGGTAAACCGGCCAGGTATTTGGTCGCATTGAGGATCATGCTGGAGGATGCATGCAACAAGGGTGAGTTCTTGCCCGTGACAATGGTTCCGTCGTGTAGTTGAATGGCCGCCCCGCAATAGATTCCGCCATAACCCTTGCCAATGCGTTCGGCATCTTTCGCTGCCTGGCGGGCAGGTTCCACAACCCTACGGTCTTCATCCTTCGCCCCTACTTTATCCATGATCTCTGTGGTGCGATTCACCGTATCCTTCCCGGCTCGTCCCATGACATATTCCACGAAACTTCTCAGATGCCGGCGGATGATCTCCTGATAGGCTGCAGCCTGACATACGCTGTCGTCGATAATGCCGGCACTGATACGGTTCACCCCCATATCGGTGGGAGACAAATAGACAGATGTGGAGCCGGTGATCTTTTCCAGCATCTTCTTGAGCAGACCAAATGCCTCAATGTCACGGTTATAGTTCACCACTTCCACCCCATAGGCTTTCAGGTGATGCGTATCGATCATGTTCACATCTTTCAGATCGGCCGTTGCCGCTTCATAGGCAATATTCACCCTGTGATCGGGCGGCAGGTCCCAGACAGGAAACGTTTCGAATTTCGCATAACCGGCTTTCCGTCCTTTCCTGATGTCGTGGTACATATTGCCCAGGGCGGTGGCCAGCTTGCCGCTACCCGGGCCGGGACCGGTTATCACGACAATGGGCCTGCTGGTCTCGATATATTCATTGGCACCATACCCCTCGTCGCTGACAATCAGGTCCACATTTCTCGGATAACCTTTGGTGGGACGGTGCAGGTAAACCTTAAGACCTTTCAGCTCGAGTTTATTCTTAAATACCGTAGCAGCGGGCTGCCCTTCAAAACGGGTGATCACCACTGCGGCTACATGAATCCCGTACCATTTCAGATCATCGATACTTTTCAATACATCCACATCGTAGGTGATGCCGAAGTCGGCCCTGATCTTGTTCCTTTCGATATCACCCGCATAAATGCACATGATGACATCTACCTTATCCTTGAGGTTCTGCAACAGCCGTATTTTTACATTCGGTGCAAATCCCGGCAGGACACGGGCTGCATGGTAATCGTAGAGGATCTTGCCCCCAAACTCGAGGTAGAGCTTATCGCTAAACTGATTGACCCTTTCAAGGATTGCCTTGCTCTGCTCCTGCAGGTATTTCTCGTTATCAAAACCTAACCGACTTGCCTTTTCCATCTTCCTACTATTCCATTCATCAATAAAGAGTCAAAATTAACAAATTTACAGGGTGTTTGAAAGCAAACCGTAGGCTTTTTTCGTAATTATCTTTCACCGGTGCACGGAGGGAGAGCGATCGAGGGATCACTTCTGTCCGATACCGTGGTAGGCGAAACCGAGCGTAGCAAGCTCGGCACTGCTGTAGATGTTGCGGCCGTCGATCACCACGCGGTTGTGCATGATCTTTTTCAACACCTCCCAGTTGGGAAGACGGAACTCCTTCCACTCGGTAGGGACGATCAGCGTATCGGCACCAAGAGCTGCATCGTAGATATCATTGGCGTAGTAGACCTCATCGCCCAGCACCTTCCGCGCCTCGCCGATGGCTGCGGGGTCGTAGGTGCGGACAGTGACACCGGCATCAAGCAGGCTGCGTATCAGGGTAAGTGATGCCGCGTCACGCACATCGTCGGTCTCCGGCTTGAAGGAGAGGCCCCAGACTGCCACGGTAAGTCCCCTCAGCTTCCCGTCGAAGTGGGCTGTCAACTTCTCAAAGAGGATGTTCTTCTGCATGTTGTTCACCTCCTCCACCGCCTTGAGCAGCTTCATCTCATAACCTACTCCTTCAGCCACGCTGATGAGCGCGCGGATATCTTTCGGGAAGCAGCTGCCACCATAACCACAGCCGGGATAGAGGAAGCTGCGCCCGATGCGGGAGTCGCTGCCCATGCCGCGACGAACCATGTTCACATCTGCCCCTACCCGCTCGCACAGATTCGCAATGTCGTTCATAAAGCTGATGCGGGTGGCCAGCATCGCGTTGGAGGCATACTTGGTCATCTCCGACGAGAGGATATCCATAAAGATGACCCTGAAGTTATTCAGCAGGAAAGGACGATAGAGCCTCGTCATCAGCTCTTCCGCCTCCTGGCTCTCCACCCCCACCACTACCCTGTCGGGGCTCATGAAATCGTTCACTGCAGCTCCCTCCTTCAGAAATTCGGGATTCGATGCTACCTCCATCTTCAGATCAGTCAATTGTCTTTCAGCAAGCCGCATTTTCACCACCTCGAGGATGCGATGGGATGTGCCCACGGGTACGGTGCTCTTGGTGACGATCAGCAGTGGTTTGGTTGCATGTTGGGCGATGGTATTGGCCACAGACATCACATAGGAGAGGTCGGCATTCCCGTTGTGATCGGAAGGGGTACCCACGGCGATGAAGACGATATCCATCTCATTGATCACCGACGGCAGATCGGTAGTGAAGTGAAGACGGTCCGCCTCGTAATTTCGCACGACGATGGTCGTTAATCCCGGCTCATAGATGGGGATGATTCCCTTCTTCAATCCTTCAATCTTTGCACTGTCGATATCCACACAGGTTACATCCACACCCATCTCGGCAAA
>CAYUQE010000178.1:0-3214 GCA_964446805.1 uncultured Proteiniphilum sp.
GGTGCGTCATCCGGTCGAACATCAGCCGCCAGAGCTTTTTAAAAGGTTCCGGTCCACCGGCACCCCACCAGAACCAGGCTTCACCACCCGTGTAGGCACCGATATTGCCGGCAGCCTCATGCAGGGGACGCCAGATCACCGGGATATGCTTGTTCTTTAGTAGCTTCAGGTAACCCGAGAGCTTGTCAATATCGGCCATCATCCGTTTGTATTCCGCTGAGGCGGGATCATCAATTTTTTTGATGTCGAACAACGTCTCATCAGGCTTACTGCCCCAGTAGAAGGCATACTTGCCCTCCACCCCGCTGTTGGCCGGCACGTTCCAGTGCCACATGGCCGCGACCACCCCCCGGTTGTTCCACCACTCCTCCACCACGGTAGTCTTTCCGTAATCGATCCAGTTGGCGGGAGATGATTGCAGGTGCACATAGTCGAAGCAGTTGAGTGCCGGCCACATGCCGGTGTGATGGTGTACCCACTCCGCCTCGTTGGTATTCCACGCCACGTGCGCCATGCTGCCCGAGAGGATAGCCTTGCCCTGCTGTTGCTTCAGGAACTGTAGCAGTTTCTCGGCCTGTGGCGAGAGGCCCTCGCGCGGCGGCACAGGTGTGCGGGTTGTGAAGGTGATGCTGATATCCGAGGCGTTAAAAAGCCCAGTGGGTCCTTTCACCGTCTGGGCGGGTAACAACAGTGTATAGTCGGTGGCTGGTAGCAGGGGTGGTACCGTCATCTTCAGCTCTCCCCCTATACCGGGCCTGAGGTCAGTGATCCGCTGCCCATTGAGGGTGATCTGTGGTGAGGGTGCAAGTGTCACGTTCTGGTTGAAATGAAGGGTGATCAAATTGATTGCTTCCGCCACATCGGTCCTACCATTGGCAGGATCACTGGAGAGCAGCTGGGGCGGGTTGCCCACAGGTGGCTCATCACTACCCCCTGAACAGGAAACTGCAGGCAGCAGGCAGATCATCAGCAGGCAGACAACATCCCTTAAAATGATTTTTCGAATCATTTCTTCTACAATTTAGCGCCTGTTTTGCAACCGGCACGGTTTTTTCAGAGTAGCTGCCTGAACCGGTCACATCCTGTAGCCGGCTCAGACAGTCACCTATTCAGAAATCTTCTATTCGATGGTGATCTTCTTCAATTTACAATCCTGACCCTGCACAATGAGACAGTAACCCCAGTCGATTTTCTCTTTGAGGTAGGCGGCAATCTCGGCATCGATCGGCAAGGTGATCACCTTGCCATTCCAGACTGCGCTGTTAGTTGCTTCAATTGCGATACTTTCATAGATACGTCCCCAGTTGCCGTGGAAGAGTTGTATCTTTGGTTCAGCGCCGTAGGAGTCGACATAAATACGCAGCTTCATACCGGCCTTCACGCCTGCATCGAGGAAGATGGTGTTGGGTTTCACTTCAAAGTTAACCGAAAAACTGCCTAGATCCTGATCACCAGTCCAGACGGTAGTTTCAAGCGACACCTTATATTTGATGGATATCTTCGAGATGATCCAGTCGGAGCCCTGCATCACGATACCTCCCTTTTCGCGGAAGCGTTGCAGCAGTTCAGGGGTGAGCGTGAGCTCGATCTCTTTCTCATCCTTTCCGCCGGCATTGTCGGTAGTGAGGTAGGCACCGCCCAACTCAGGGAAGAAAATACCGTCATTACTCCAGTCGCCGTCATTGATCTGCACCTGTCCCCAGGCTTCCTTTTGTGCGAAGTAGATCTTCATCTTGGCATCGGCCGGTATATCTCTTTCAAACTCACTTGCGGGAATCATGACACGGGGATCGCTCCAAGGGCCCAGGTCGGTGAGCGTGTTGAAGATCACGATCTCCACATCGGTGGCCGGGATGAAGGCAATGCCGTAGATGATCTGACCGTTGGAGGAGATCAGCTTGACCTTACTGTTGGCATTGGCCAGCTGGGGTATCTCGAAGAAAAGCAGATCCTTGTTGAGAATATACTGTACAGCCTTCCCATCTACCTCCACTGCCGTCAGCTTGTCGCCGTTGGCAATAGCGATGGACATCACGGTACCACCCTTGTGGGGTTCATCTTCTTCACCCGGCAACACGGGGAAGTAAGCAAACTGGGGCGCCTCGATGGTGAGGGAGGGGAACTCCACACTTTCACCGTTGGCCATAAACAGGGTCAGGATACCGCTCTCCACGTTCATCGTCGGCATGGTAACGGTCAGGCTGGCAGTTGAAGTGTTGCTCACTTCCACCGCTCCTCCACCGGTAAACAGCACTTTTGATACCAAATCGAGGTTCTTACCAGTGATGATCACATTACCACCCAGCGATACGGCATTACTCTCGTATGCGGTAAAGAGCGGCTTCAATGTGACAATGGCCACCGCTACCGAAACACCGCTGCCGGTATTGAGCAGCAGGTTACCGCTGGTTGCGGCGGCAGGCATCGTCACGGTTACCTTGGTGGCTGTCCGTGACTCCGGCTCAATGGCCTCTGCCACACCCGGGAAGGTGATGGTGGTGATCAGCTCCATGTTCACCCCCTCGAGGGTGATCAGATCACCTCCGCGCAGCTCCTCTGCCGGCAGGGCAACCACATTGGCAGGCAGTGCCAGGCCTATATTGGCGATGGCCACCCCGACGCCCGATGCAGGCACTGCGATCACGACACCGTCGATCATATTGGCGGGCAGGGTGAAACGAATGATATCGCCCGCTTGGGCAGCTACCACTTCAAACGGAACCTCATCGCCGTTGGGCATCAGAAGAGAAACCACCAGATCAAGATCCGCTCCGGCAATCTCAATCACCTCACCCGGTTTCCTGCCTGTCAGGTCGGCAGGTGCCGCCACTGAAGGAAGTACCACCTCCACTTCACTGTCGGAATAGACTTCTATGGGCATCTCCTCGCCGTTGGAGATGATGATCTTGCCGCTCTGTGCCTCAGCGGGTACTGCCACCTGAATCTTTTTCCTTGTCTGTCCGGGAAGAAAGGCTGCGGCCTCCACCGCCACACCATCGACAAAGATCACCCGTTTGATCAGGTTGAGGTAGTCGCCTTCAATGGTGAGCGTCTCGCCCGCCTTCACCTTCAGGGGTGTTACCTTGCTGATGGATATCGGTTCCGAGTAGGTGAGCGGTGTGCGTGTTTTGATCTCGCCACTGGTGGTGACCAGCGTCACGATACCCACGCCTGCATCCTGCGGGATCATCACCTTGATCTCCCGTTCGTTCAC
>CAYUQE010000179.1:0-3193 GCA_964446805.1 uncultured Proteiniphilum sp.
ACCTTGATATCCATCTGTGTGGCGGTGATACCATCTTTGGTGCCGCAGATCTTGAAGTCCATATCGCCCAGGTGGTCTTCATCACCCAGTATATCTGAGAGAACTGCAAAGTTCTGTCCCTTGTTTTCTGAGATCAGTCCCATGGCGATGCCGCTCACCGGTTTGATCATCTTCACCCCTGCATCCATCAGCGCGAGTGTGCCTGCGCAGACGGTAGCCATGGATGAGGAGCCGTTCGACTCGAGGATGTCAGACACTACCCGTACCACGTAGGGATATCCCTGCGGGATCATCTTCTTGAGTGCGCGGTGTGCCAGGTTGCCGTGACCAATCTCACGACGGCCTGTGCCGCGTTGCGGACGGGCTTCGCCGGTGGAGAAGGGAGGGAAGTTATAGTGAAGCAGGAAGCGGTCGGTACTGTGGTTCAGCACATCGTCGATGATCTTCTCGTCCAGTTTCGTACCCAGGGTGACGGTGGTGAGCGATTGTGTCTCACCACGTGTGAAGAGGGCCGATCCGTGCGGGCCGGGAACATAATCCACTTCACTCCAGATAGGACGTATCTCCGTTGTTTTTCTGCCGTCGAGACGTTTGCCCTCGTCGAGGATAGAGCGGCGCATCGCCTCTTTCTCCACGTCGTGGTAATATTTACTTGCCAGTGCAGTTTTCACAGCGCGTTCCTCTTCGGGCATCGCCTCGAGGAATGTTGCCAGGATGGCTTCAAAAGCGGCAATACGTTGGTGCTTGTCGGGGTTCTGCGACGCAGCCACCACGTAGGCGGGCTGGTAACATTGATCCCATACCTGCTTGCGCAGCTCTTCGTCCTTCTCTTCGTGGCTGTAGGTCCGTTTGATGGTCTTACCCACCATCTCGGTCAGTTCGATCTGTGCCTGGCACTGTTTCTTGATCTCTTCGTGGCCAAATTTGATGGCATCGAGCATCTCCGCTTCAGAGACCTCATTCATCTCTCCCTCCACCATCATGATATTGTCGATGGTGGCACCCACCATGATGTCGATGTCAGCCTTCTCCAGCTGCTTGAAGGTGGGGTTGATCACGAATGCACCGTTGACACGTGCTACACGTACTTCGGAGATGGGTCCGTTGAAAGGGATGTCGGATACCGCCAGTGCAGCGGATGCTGCCAGTCCGGCGAGAGCATCGGGCATATCTTCGCCGTCGGACGAGAAGAGGATGACGTTCACGAAAACGTCGGCATGGTAATCGTCCGGAAAGAGAGGACGCAACACGCGGTCGATAAGCCGGCTTGTAAGTATCTCTGTGTCGGAAGGTCTCCCTTCGCGCTTCATAAATCCTCCCGGAAAACGTCCGAAGGAGGAGAATTTCTCTTTGTATTCCACCGATAAAGGCATGAAGTCTGTTCCCGGGGTTGCATCTTTGGCGGCACAAACGGTGGCCAGCAGCATCGTGTTACCCATTCGCAGGGTCACGGAGCCATCGGCCTGTTTTGCCACTTTCCCCGTTTCGAGCGTAATCGTCCGTCCGTCAGACAGCTCGATACGCTTAACAATTGGATTCATCATAAATTGGTTCTATTTTTTAACTTGTATAAAATCGAACAAAGTTACTATAAAGTTTTGATATTTTGTCGCTTCGCATCAAAAAAAGAGAGGGATCTCCTTGTGGAAATCCCTCTTTTATAGGAAAATAAAATGAATCATTCACCCACATGGGTGAGTTCGTTTTTATTTAGCCACTTCCACACGACGCGCCTTGATGGTGAGTGCTTCCTCACCCGACGTCTTGGGATCTTCACCTCTTCCTTCGGTGGTAAGTCTGTCGGCATTTATTCCTTGACCAACGAGGTATTTCTTGACCGCTTCGGCTCTTCTCACAGAAAGGGCATCGTTGTAGGCGTTGCTACCCTTGTGGTCGGTATAGCCGGTGACAACCACATGCACGTTGTTGAACTCTTTCAGCGTGGTGACGATGGTATTCAACTCTGTAGCATACTCAGCGGTATCCAACACGTCGCTGTCGAAGGCAAAGTGTACCGATGGCAACATGGGAAACTCTTTCACCACTACCGGTGCCGGAGCAGGTGCCGGTTTCGGAGCCGGTGCCGGCGCAGGAGTTGCTACGGGTGCCGGTGCGGGCTGCGGTTCGTAGTAGACAGGTGCTGTTTTGGTGTAAGTCTTACCCAGGTTGATTTTGAACCCTGCCAGGGCATTGAACTGCCAGTCGGGGTTGTCTGCTCTTTTTGAGTTGAAGTGATCATCCAGAATATTGGTATTTCCTTCGAGCGTGAATGCTATTGCATCACTGATACGGATATTGAGTCCCAGACCTACACGACCGGCGAGGAATCCTCTGCTGTCCTGCCAGAGATATTCAAGGTCGTAACCACCCGTGTTAAGTGCGTTGGCGCCATCGTTATTGAAGCCATAGGCATATCCGCCTCCAGCAAAGAGATAGGGACTCACCGCACGGTAAGGATTGAATCCGTGAAAGAGGGAAGCCAGATCGAGCACCAGGTCGAGGTTACCCTGCACGTAGTTAAAATCATACACCTGCGGAGGTGCCACCCAGCCACCCTTGGCCTGCCATCCCGAAGCACCGAGGCGCATGCCGAAGACAGGTGTGAACTGGTAACCCAGGCTCACGGCTGCAGCAGGTGAGATCAGATCCTTGAACGCTGCTTCACCTAACGTGTAAGCGGCACCGCCCTGCCACAACATGTAGGCATGCGGTTTAAAAACTGTCTTGCCCTCTTCCTTGATCTCCCCAGTCTGGGAGTAGGCAACCATTGGGATCAATGCCAATGCGATCAGATAGATAAAAAACTTTTTCATAGATTGTTCATTTAGTTTGTAGTAAATCAGTTGATTATAATGCTTTTGTTTTAGCTGTTAAGATTTCCTTTACAATATTAACAAATAAGACAGATAAATGTTCTATCCAGATATTAAATAGTTAAAGAAAAATGATATTTGATTCCCTACCTCAATTTTATCAAAGGTTTCTGCTGTCACAGACGACCTTTCACTGTTGAAAAAGCATACGCACGAATTTGATAGCGGCAATTTTAAATAAGATGGGTAAAAGAAAAAAAGAGGATATCCCTGCGGATACCCTCTTCATTAATAGATTATCAACCAAAACTTATTCAGGTTTCACAGTTACATTATCGGCAGTTTTTGTTATCTCTGCGAAGGAAGCAACAAATTTCACC
>CAYUQE010000180.1:0-3189 GCA_964446805.1 uncultured Proteiniphilum sp.
GCACTCCCTGCTCATAGGGGATATCCCAGTAGATCACTCCATGATCGTCGTTGGCGGCCTGCACCTTGCCCACTTCTTTTCCATTGAGCAACAACTTCGCCATTGGAGCGTTGGTATAACTCACCACACGGATCGATTGTCCCTCACGGTAATTCCAGATGGGCCAGGCATCGAGCGAGGGTGTTCTCTCCACGTAGTTACCCCCCTGCTCTGCATCGAGCTGCGACCATACATCCCTCATCTGGCTGCCACTGCCACTGCCCGGTGTGGGATAGGTACCCAGGTATGCCATGGGCCGATCGCTCCAGAGCGACTGTCGGAAGTAGCCTCGCGGCTTGATGAACCCGCCGAAATCGAGCAGCCCCGAGTAGAAACCGCGTGAAGGCCAGCGCCCCGACTCACCCAGGTAGTCGATGCCTGTCCAGAGGAACTGACCAAAGATATACTCCTTGTCGCGTGTATGCTTCCATGCAGACAGTTCATGACGGTTCTCACTGCCGTAGATCACCCGGTTGGGATACTTCTTATGGTCGGCATCGTACATCCCTTCCGTATAGTTGTAACCGGCGATGTCCAGTGCTCCCGGATAATCCGTTTCGTTGGACATGGCCACACCTGCCAGCCCTGCGGTGACGGGACGTGACGGGTCATATTTTCTTACCACGGCAGCGAGGCGCTTGGCGATCACACCCAGGCGGTTTGCATCGGGTGCATCTTTCCTGTAGCCTCCGAAGATGGGCTGTGTGAATCCCGTCTCCGCCCCTCCGTCGAGCACAGGATGGGAGTAGGGATCGTTCGGGTAATCCACCTCGTTGCCAATGCTCCAGGCGAAAACAGAGAGATGGTTTCTGTCACGCCGCACCATATCGGCGAGATCCTGTTCACCCCACTCCTCAAAGAAGTCGTAGGAGCCCTCGAAGCCGGGTGTACCCACGTTCCATCCTTCGAGCCACTTCCTTTTGGGGAACTCCCACTCATCAAACGCTTCGTTCATCACGAGCAGCCCCAGCTCATCACAGAGCGCGTAGAGATCGGGATCCTGCGGGTTGTGGCTCGTGCGGATGGCATTGCAGCCAATCGCCTTCAGGTTGAGCAGCCTTCGTCTCCATACATCCTTATGTACCGCTGCGCCGAGGACACCGCCATCGTGATGCAGACAGACACCTTTCACTTTCATCCACTCACCGTTCAGGGCAAATCCCTTGTCGGGGTCAAACGTATAGGTTCTGAAACCGGTCATCGTCTCTGAGAGGTCCACCGTCTGCCCGTTGTTGAGGATTGTTGTTCTGAGGCGGTAGAGAGTGGGGTCATCCACACTCCACAGTTGCGGGTTTTTCACCGTGAGTGCACTTTTCACTGTTGCGTTCTCACCGGCGTTCACCGCCACCCTGCTCTTTTTGCTGGCCACCAGACGGTCGTTCTTGTCGAACAGCTCGTTCAGGACAGTGATCTTTTTTTCCGTATTTTCCGAGTCGTTCGTCACCTCAACCTCTACATCGAGCACCCCTCTCTTTGCTGTTGCCACGGAGGGATAGGCATAGACACCCCACTGGGCGATATGAAGCGGGTTGGCATTGATCATCCATACATCACGGTAGATACCTGAACCGGTATACCACCTGGAGTCGGCAGCACGGCTGTGGTCCACCCTAACCGCGATCAGGTTCTCCTCTCCCGGCCTGATATAGGGTGTGGCATCATAGAGGAAAGAGATGTATCCGTTGGGCCTTTTACCCAGCAGATGTCCGTTCACATATACCTCGCTGCGGTTGTAGACCCCTTCGAAGTAGAGATAGACCTTTTCCGCAGTGGAGGACAACGGCACCTGCACTGTTTTCCGGTACCACCCTATGCCTCCGGGAAGATAGCCTGCGCTGCTTGCCAACGTGGGACTCAGCTGTTGCCTTACACTCCAGTCGTGGGGCAGCTGCACCGTCTGCCACCTGCTGTCATCCACCCTGGCTTGCTCTCCCTCTGTCACATCGCCAAGCATAAATTTCCAGTCGCTGTTAATCTTCTCTGCCGCACCAAAACCGGCCTGGCCAAAAGAAAAAACAGCAAAAAGTGACAATACAATAGCACATAATGCTCTTCTCATTTTCATTGTAATATAATTTTTCTGATAAAATAAATAATTCTTGTTGGTACGTGCTTAACCGCAATCCGGTTACTGCTCGATGTTGAATCAATCAACCTGCAATGCCGGGGTTTAAATAGAGGGTATCACCGGTTTTATGCGTCCATCGTCAGTGAACTCCATTCTGTCGATACAGACCTCCCTGTGGAAGCCAGCTGCATCTCCCATCTCAATCCCGTTGGGGCGGCTGAAACGGTGGTAAACAATATACCACTCGTCAGTACCCGGAACCTGAACGACCGAGTTGTGTCCCGTACCGTATATCCCCTTCTCCGGCACTTTAGTCAGAATGAGGTTCTCTTCGGGAACGGTGATGGGGCCGAGGGGAGAAGTAGAGGTGCCGTACCGTACGCGGTAGTTCTCACTGCGGGTGTCGTTCTCCGACCAGAGGAAATAGTATATCCCCTCACGATAAAAAACATAGATCCCCTCCCTGAAGGTGTTGTCGGGGGTGATGATCTTCGTGCTCTTCTTCTTAATGGAGACCATATCACGGTTCAGTTCAGCCACTGCCGCATAACCGTTTCCCCAGTAGAGGTAGTATTTACCACTCACCGGATCATGAAAGACGTCAGGATCGATCTCCTGCCCCCCGGTGACACCCTCCGGCTTCTCTGCAATAAGCGCTCGGCCGGAGTCCCTGAACGGCCCTGCCGGGTCGTCGGCCACCGCCACACCGATCTTTTGTGCACCGGTGAAGTAATAGTAATATTGATAGCTGTTCTTCCCCGTTTTTTTCTCGATGATGGCAGGAGCCCATGCATTCCTCCCTGCCCAGGGTACATCTTTCTTCAGGTCGAGGATCACCCCTTCTTCCTTCCACTCCTTCAAATCGGGCGAGGAGAAGGTTTTGAAATAGTATCCCCCCCATCCGTCAAAGCCGTCGCTGGTAGGGTAAAGCCAATATTTCCCGTTCTTGTGAGAGTAGAGAATCTCCGGATCGGCATAGTAACCCTCCAGCACGGGATTGCGCTGCTCGGTAAGAGTATAGTTCTCCGGCTTGCCGAATTGCTTCAGCAGCCTGTTCAGCTCGGAGCGGGTCACAGGGATGA
>CAYUQE010000181.1:0-3065 GCA_964446805.1 uncultured Proteiniphilum sp.
ACCCTGCGGCATTCTTCATCATTGGTCAGGAAAAGGGAACCTGAGTAGTTACCAAAAAAAGATATCAAGGATCTAAATATCCTTGATTTTAACGATATGGAAACTATATTGATAAAGAAAAAGTTGTATGCTGCACCGAAGGTTGTTTATCCCAATCTTGGCATCATTGAGGCAAGGGATCAAAGCGCTACCATATACTATCCTGTAAGGTGGGAAAGAAGTGTGAGCATTGAATAAAGCATAGGGCATGCTCGTTTTATATGTTGATTTTATTTCGTACGTTTGATGTCAAATTAAACGTGTATGCACAGTGTCAAAGGAATGCAGCCGTTATTCATGCATTCTCTTGAAGTTTGTAATTGATTTGTATGGAGCCACAGGCGACCTTCACGGAAGAGATAAAACAACAGGCCCTCCTGCTGGGTTTTGACGCCTGCGGTATTTGCCGTGCGGATAATAGCGGCGAGGAAGCCCGTTATATGTCATGGATCGGGGAGCACTGCCAGAGTGGCATGACGTACCTGGAGCGCAATATCGACAAGCGTATTGACCCGCGGCTGCTGGTGGAGGGTGCCCAGTCTATCATCTCCGTGGCACTGAATTACTACCCATCGGTGAAACTCCCTGGAAAGGTGCCCCAGTTCGCCTACTACGCCTACGGACAAGATTATCACGAGGTGATGTGGGAAAAGTTGAATAGCCTGTTTGAATGGATCAGAGGGCGTTTTCCCGAAGTGACGGGGAGATGTTTCTCCGACTCAGCCCCGGTGCTGGAACGCTTCTGGGCGGCACAGGCCGGCATCGGGTTTGTGGGTAAAAATACGCTGCTGATTATCCCCGGAAAGGGCTCTTATTTCTTCCTGGGTGAACTAATCATCAACCTCCAGCTGGATTACGATACCCCCATCTCTGAGAACTGTGGCGACTGTCGCCGCTGCCTACGTTCATGCCCCACAGGCGCCATAGAAAAACCGCATTGGGTGAATGCCGACAAGTGCATCTCCTACCAAACCATCGAGAACAAAGGAGAAATTTCTCCCGACATCGTACCAAACTTAAGAAACTATGTATTTGGCTGTGATATCTGCCAGAAGGTGTGTCCCTGGAATCGTGGCGCACAGCCGCATAACACACCAACGTTGATGCCCTCGGAAGCATTTCTGGCGCTCGATCTGGCACAACTGACCGGTATGAGCGAGGAGACCTACCGCGATATATTCCGCCATTCGGCCGTCAAAAGAACCAAATATGCAGGACTGAAACGGAATGCTGAAGCTATTTCCAAAAGTCGCAATAAATAGCTACTTTTGTATCAATAAATGATGGAAGACTACTTCGACATACACAGCAACCATAATTCTCAGGATAATGAACGTGAGTACGAAAACACGTTGCGGCCTCTCACCTTCAGCGGTTTCAGCGGCCAGGAAAAAATCGTGGATAACCTGAAGATATTTGTCAGCGCCGCACGCATGCGGGGTGAGTCGCTCGATCATGTGCTGTTGCACGGTCCTCCGGGATTGGGAAAAACAACCTTGTCGAATATCATCGCCAACGAGCTGGGTGTAGGATTCAAAGTCAGCTCAGGTCCTGTGCTCGATAAACCGGGTGATCTCGCCGGGATCCTCACCTCATTGGAGCCGCATGATGTACTGTTTATCGATGAGATACACCGTCTCTCGCCCATTGTGGAGGAGTACCTCTACAGCGCCATGGAAGATTATCGCATCGATATCCTCATCGACAAAGGTCCCAGTGCCCGTTCCATTCAGATAGAGCTGAATCCTTTCACACTGGTGGGTGCCACCACGCGCAGCGGTTTACTTACCAGCCCTCTGCGTGCCCGCTTCGGCATCAACATGCATCTTGAGTATTACGATATGACTACCCTCACCGGTATAGTTCTGCGTTCAGCCGACATCCTGAAGATTGCCTGCATGCAGAATGCTGCCGAAGAGATTGCCTCACGCAGCCGCGGCACACCCCGCGTGGCCAACGCGCTGCTGCGTCGTGTGCGCGATTTTGCACAAGTGAAAGGAAATGGGAAAATCGATAAAGCCATCTCTACCTTCGCGCTCGAGGCGTTGAATATTGACCGGTACGGACTCGATGAGATCGATAACAAGATCTTGCTCACCATCATCGATAAGTTCAATGGCGGCCCCGTGGGGATCACCACCATTGCCACCGCCGTGGGTGATGATGCCGGAACGATTGAAGAGGTGTATGAGCCGTTCCTGATCAAGGAGGGGTTTATCAAGCGCACACCACGTGGCCGTGAGGCCACCGAGCTGGCCTACCGCCATCTGGGACGCAGAAAAAACGAAGAGCAGGGATTACTGTTCTGATTCGTCTTCCTGTTTTCTTTGTCAATCAGTGGCAGACCTTGAAGGCAACAGATAGAAAATAAGCTAACTATTCTGGTCGATCATCTTTCTGATAACGTTTTTGTTCCCGTAAACAACGATGATATCCCCCTCCTCCAGAATGGTTTCGGCATTTACAATATCACCGGCTTTAAGAATGAACCGCTTGGCTCCAATCTCATTTCGCTCACTGATTTGTTTCAGCTTTGTAAGCACAATCACCTTGTAGTGCTTATTAAGCTCACTCCCGGCAATACTTTTTCCGATTAATTTGCGAGGTACCAATGCCTCCACGAGGTAGTGGTCGTTGGTCACTTCAAACAGGTTGAAAATGATGACAATAAAAAAACTTATCACAAACAACTGTGCGGGTCCCTGACGTCGGTATGCGCAGGTTGCAAAGAAAGGGAGATTGCAGTCCAAATATTGTATAAGAAAACCAGCAGTAAGGTAGTTAACAACATAATATCCAAAATAGCCGCATTAAGGAAACTGTTTCCCTTGTTTCTTCTATTTAAAGAGGAAAGATAGAGGATACAGATCAGGATAACACCATTATAATAAACATTGAATATTATGCGTAGCGTCTGGTTGTATACAAAATAGATTTCTGAGATAAGGATGAATCCAGCTAAAGCCTACAAATCCAATGCATGGGATTGCAACTGTTGAAATGATCAGGCTGACCCCGTTCACGCG
>CAYUQE010000182.1:0-2976 GCA_964446805.1 uncultured Proteiniphilum sp.
TCAGTTTTTCTTTGAAAAGAACATGGTCGCCTCCATCATGAGCTTCAGGAAAGATCCGGCTGAGAAACAAAATTGCGAGAGGGGAGAGCTGATTTAATAACATTTGTTATTGCTCATCACTCCATTGCGGCATACATTTGTATGAAAAAAGTATGAAACGTAATAAATCGCTCTTGCAGATCGTTGATGATGCATTGGCCGGCGAGAGAGTTGTTGAGTTAGAGAAGATCCCCGACGCGGAAAACTTCCTGGCACTGATCAGAAAGAAGAGGGTCAGTACCGGTAAGATCATGATTATACCTTCCCGTTGTACAGTTTGCTGGGAATGTGTGGATGTCTGCCCGGAAAATGTGCTGGTGAGAACCGGCTTCCTATTTCATAAACATATCCTCATCGGAAACAGTGATGCCTGTACAGGCTGTCTGAAATGCTTTCATGCATGTAACCACAAGACGATATTCAGAATTAACAGGAAAACAAACAAAAACAGCATTTGAAATGAAACTAAAAAGAGGATTTGTAACACCTGTGCTGACGCTGATATTCCTGGTTGTGGCGCTCTCCGGCCTGTTGATGTTCTTCCACCTGCTCGATGGATATACCACGGCCATTCATGAGATCATGGGACTCGCATTCGTGCTGTTCTCCATTCTGCATCTGGTCATCAACTGGAGAAGCACGAAAAGCTATTTCCCGAAAAAGATATTCCTCATCTCCGCAGCAGTGGTCCTGGTCCTGTCGGTATTCCTGGTGGTGGTGGATACTACCCACAAAGACCGCAATCAAATGCTGATTGAGCAGATAGTGACAGCTCCCATTGCCGAAACCTGTGTCGTGCTGGGGATCGATATTTCTCAGTTGAAGGGCCTGATCGGTGCTGATGATCTGGTCGTGGGAGAACAGGAGACAATAGCATCGCTCGCAAGACGGAATGATATGTCACCCGGGAAACTGCTCGCGCTGATTGTTGAGAATAAGCATTAATCAGTGTCAGGCCTCCGTAACTTTGTCCACCTCACGCAACAGATCTTCCACATCCAGTGCTCTGGTGAACATGTTGAGGGAGCCATCGGCCTCCACGGGCCACTGTGACTTTGGTTTGTCCCAGTAAAGCTCTATGCCGTTACCGTCGGGGTCATTCATATAGATCGCTTCAGAGACACCATGGTCACTTGCACCGGTAAGCGGATACCTCGCTTCCAGAAGTCGTCTCAGTATCAGGGCGAGGTCCCTGCGAGTGGGGTAGGCAATGGCGGTGTGGTAGAGTCCCACACTGTTCACGGGTGCATTGGGTAAACCCTCACTATGCCAGGTGTTCAAACCGATATGATGATGGTAGCCGCCAGCAGAGAGGAACGCGGCCTGCTTGCCGTACATCATGGTGACCTCAAAGCCAAGGAGCTCGTGATAAAATGTGAGAGCGCGCTCCAGATCGGACACCTTGAGGTGGATGTGCCCGATGCGTACCTGTGTGGGAATTGTATATTGACTCATCAACTCATAACAGTTATCAGGTGAAGAATGTTTTCAGTTATATCTTAATTGGATTACGATCGTTTCCGATGTTTCAGGAAGTAGGCCGGGATGAAATTGCGGTAATCATACGCATTCGTGGCGATCACCTTTTCCAGGTAAAAGAGCCCGAAGGCAGGCCGTTTCCTGAGGTGATGCATGAACTTCTTCAGTACAATAGGTCGGTAGAGTAACTTCTGCAAGCGTAATGCAGCGGCAATGTTCCTCCTCAATGGTTTGACAAGCGCAGTGTAATGGGCAGCTGCACTTATGTCTTGTTTACTGATCGCGGCATCGATAGCCTCTGCGCCATACAGACCGGACAATAGTGCAAAATAGATGCCCTCACCGGTGATCGGATCAACAAAACCGGCTGCATCACCCACAACAATAGTGTTTTCGGGCAATAGTGACAGGTCGGGTTGCCTACCCGAGGGAATGGGCGCTCCTCTTTGGTTTGTCGGCTCGATATCCAGTTGACTGAAAAACAAGACTGCATGCTGGAGAATGTTTTTGTCCGACTTCACTCCCCCAATGCCCACACAGTCGTATCCCTTTTTCGGGAACTGCCAGCCATAACCATTCTCGGCGACACCAAAGAAGATCATCATCTCTTCCATCTGATCGGAATCAGGGGAGAGCTCACCTTCAATGCAGTAGAAATTGCTGTTTTTCACGCCACTCTTCTTCAATAGCAGGCTGTTACAGCCATCCGCACCCACAAGGTAGCTGTACCCGTAGGTGTGTGATCCGGTTTGAATGGTCCGTGTGGCGAAGTCGATATCAGCAGGTTTGATCCGTTGGTTCTCCATCACTTCTCCACCATTGCGAATATATTCCTCGATGAGGGCATGATCAAAGAGGGATCGCTCTGTCAGGTAACAGGTGTTTTTCATCTGATAGCTGGTCACCTTCTCCTGTCCCAGATAGAAATGAACCCTGTTTGATTGTTTCACCACAAAGTGGTCGGGGTTAAGCGTGGGACAATGTTCACGCAGCAGCTCCATGGTTTTCACGGTTAAGAGACCTCCACATAGTTTCTCGCGGGGAAAGGTCGATTTGTCGATGATGCAGGTGTTGTAGCCTTTCTTCTGAAGGGTGATTCCTGCCATGGCTCCTGCCGGCCCGCCGCCGATGATGATGATGTCAAATCGATGCATAAGTGTGTAGTATAATCTGCTTTATAGTTTTAAATTGCGAATAAGTTCAAAACATAACCGGTCGATGTTTCCTGATGCGGAATGAAAGGCCGAGACATTGGAGAGGATGACCACGGCAACCTTATCTGGCACATTGATGGCTATGGAGGAGGAGTAGCCGCCTGTGCCGCCGTTATGCCAGAAGAGCTCCTGCCCTGTTTCTGATTGCAGGATGTGCCAGCCCAGCCCTATCTTCATTGTTTCGTGCACTGCAAACGTGGGGACTCTTGTCAGTGCCAGCTCTCTGTTCTCCGGATTGAACTGT
>CAYUQE010000183.1:0-2957 GCA_964446805.1 uncultured Proteiniphilum sp.
CTCTTCACGCTGCCAGCTCTGATTAAGAGTCTACAGGTAGGCTATTCCCGATAATTGGTCTTTCAACATGGATACAATGCCCTGATAACGCAGTCTCACTCATTTAGGTGATATATACAAGGCCGATGCTGTATCATTAACCGAGAGTAAAGCAACGGTTCGTTTCATCTGTTTATCTTGTATGCCAGGTTTTCAATATCCAGTGGTTCCAGGAGATGTTCGCTGTTCCCGCTGCTTTTCGCAGCATGGAGCATTGCCTTTGCCAGCAGATCTGTCGGCATCGGCTGCATCGACCGAAACAGTCCCAGCCGGTTAAAGAAACGGAGCATCTTCACCCCCACTCTTTCCATTGTACGGTCGCTTTCCCTACGGATCAGTGATGGCGGCCTGAAGATGATCAGTCTCGGGAAACCCAGCTTTCTCACATCCTCCTCCAGCTGCCCCTTCATCCTGGCGTAGAAAATGGGTGATTTAGCTGATGCGTTGACCGAGGAGACCAGCACACAGCACCCCACCCCATTCTCTTTTGCCGCTTTAGCAAGGAGGTACTGATAATCATGATCCACCTTCCACTGTGCTGCCTTGCTACCGGCATCCTTCAGGGTCGTACCCAGGCAGGAAAAGAGGAGATCCCCCTTGACCAGGTGGCTCCACTGCTCCGGTTTGTCGAAGTCGATCAGGTGCACCGTCAGCTTATCGTGCTTTCTCTCCGGACTTCTTCTGACGAATATCTCCACGCTCTCTGTCTCACCGTCGCCGAGCAGCAGCTCCAGCAGATCGCTTCCCGTGGCGCCCGTGGCGCCGATGATTAATACTTTCATTCTGATTCTTCGTTTTATAACCATAAAGATAAACCTTCAAGGGGAATTACCAAGCGATGTTCCCCATCCTATTAAGTTTTTTAATCATCCATCCGTTCGTTTTACAGATTTCTTGCTATCTTTAACCAACGATTGATTCATCTCATTTTTCACTCAAAACGTATCCTATCCGATATGAATTCAACAAAGTGAAATGGACTTTTATTAAAATATTTCATCATGAATAAAAGAAAAGCAACACAGATTGTGAGAGGACAGGATGCTGTAGATGGAGCCGGAGTCCGCCTGCGCAGGGTATTGGGAGCGAATAACATCCCGGATTTCGACCCGTTTCTGATGCTCGACGGATTTGACTCCGCTGATCCCGACGACTACATCAAAGGATTCCCCTGGCATCCTCACAGGGGTATTGAGACCATCACCTATCTGGTGAAAGGCAGGATGGAACATGGCGACAGCCTTGGCAACAGGGGTACCATCAATGATCTTGAGTGTCAGTGGATGACAGCCGGATCGGGAATCGTCCACCAGGAGATGCCCCTGGCCTCGGAGAGGATGCTGGGCTGCCAGCTATGGGTCAATCTTCCGGCAAAAGATAAAATGACGATCCCTGCCTATGGTGATATCACGCAAGATAAGATCGTGGTTGCTACAGAAGAGAATGCGGTCGTCAGAATCGTGTCAGGCTCCTATAAGGGAAAAAACGGTCTGTTTGAGGGGAAGTACGTGAAGGTAAAATATATCGATGTGGATCTGGCTCCTGACAGCACCTGGACCTATACCGAGACGCCCAACAACGAAACACTTTTTATCTATCTGCTTGATGGAACGCTGGCGGTGAATGAATCGCTGTCGGATTTTGAGAACAAATCATGTGCTGTGTTATTTACTTCAGCCGATAAAGATGCTGCTGCCAACGATGCGGTTGTTGTCCGCTCAGGCAACCGTGGTGCCCGGTTTGTCCTCCTGGCGGCAAAACCACTTCGCGAGCCTGTAGCGTGGGGAGGGCCCATTGTCATGAACACCCGTCAGGAGCTGGAGCTGGCTTTTGATGAACTGGATCAAGGTACCTTCATCAAGCACAAGGTATAACAGCTATTTTTTATTTTTTCCATCGATAAGATATCACTGCTTTGGCCGGCACCTCGCAGGTGAAGTGGTTCGCCCCGTCGTCGAGGGTAATCATCCTGCCTGTGGTGGTGCTGTTGAGCAGCACCACGGCGTAGGTGCCGTCGGTGTTTTCAAATGCCGCATGGTGAAAGCCGGAATCCGAAAAGCCTGATGTGCCGATGCGTACCGCCCCCGGTTTCACCACCGAGGAGAGGTGCCCCACAATGTAGTAATGTGAATTACGGGTGATGGTGGCATAGTCGGTGCGATCGATGTCGACGGCACCGTAACAGGTCTGGCAGCCCCCCTCGCGGTTGGGTCCGCGGTCGGTGTCGAGCATCAGGTTCCAGACGATGACACCCCTGCACCAGTTGTTCACCGTGCCCAGCGCCACCTCGCGCATGTCATCGATCAGCCGTGTCTCCAGATCCCTTCCGTCGTTCCATGTGCCGATGGAGGTCTCGGTAAAGACCAGCTCCTTGTCGGGCTGCGACTGATGGATGTGGTTCAGCTCCCCCTTGTTCCCGCCGTAGTTATGATAGGCCGCACCGGCAATAAAGCCGGCCGCCTCGCTGTCGGCATAGATCTTCAGCGGGAACTGTCCCTGGTCGGCGTTCTCCGCCTTGTCGCTGTCGTAATTGTAATTGTGGTCGTAGACGTAGATCTTCGTCTTCAACCCAGCCGCCGCCATTTGGGGTCCCAGCGCGTTCTTCACGAAGTCGCGCTGTTCCTGCCAGGTCATGTAGAGCGACGCGGAGTTGCCCCTGTTCAGCGGTTCATTCTGGGGGGTGACGGAATAGATGCTGATCCCCTCAGCCCCGAAGGCGCGTATCCACTTCACGAAGTAATCGGCGTAGTCACCGTAGTGCGCCGGGTTGAGCTGACCGCTTGTCCATGAGTTGAACGGCTGCAGGTCGGTGAGGTTGTTCACCTTCATCCAGCGGGGCGGTGTCCAGGGCGACCCCATGATCTTCACGTTCGGGTTGATGGCCAGGATCTCCTTCAGCACAGGGATCACATAATCGT
>CAYUQE010000184.1:0-2925 GCA_964446805.1 uncultured Proteiniphilum sp.
GTTATGCATGGCTCTCATCATGAGCTTTCAGCTGATGGCACAACAACGAAGGGTCTCCGGTACCATCGTTGACAGCAGAGACCAGTCGGCCATGATTGGTGCCAATATCATGGAAAAAGGGACGTCCAACGGTACGGTGACCGATATTGAAGGCCGTTTTACACTCAACCTCACTTCATCGGCTCCTGTACTGGTGATCTCCAGCATCGGATATCAGACGCTTGAGGTGGTGGTGGGTAACCGCAACACCCTCAACCTCGAGATGAGCGAAGATACCGAACTGCTCGATGAGGTGGTGGTGGTGGGCTACGGTACCATGCGGAAGAGTGACATCTCCGGTGCCTCCGTCACCGTGGGTGAGGATGCCATCAAGGGATCGGTGATCACCAACCTCGACCAGGCACTTCAGGGACGGGCAGCGGGTGTGACATCCGTGATGACCTCCGGTGCTCCCGGTTCCTCCGTTTCTATTCGCGTGCGTGGACAATCTACCATCAACGCCAGTGCGGAACCTCTCTATGTGATCGACGGTGTGATTGTACAGGGTGGCGGACGCAGCGGTTCCGACTTTGGCCTTGGTGATGCACTGGGTAACAGCCCTGTCTCCACCATCTCCCCTCTTTCCTCGATCAACCCTTCCGATATCCTCACCATGGAGATACTGAAGGATGCCTCCGCCACTGCCATTTACGGGGCACAGGGTGCCAATGGGGTAGTATTGATCACCACAAAGCGAGGTAAGGCCGGTGAAGCCAAGTTCACCTATGAAGGGATGTATGGGGTGCAGCGTCAGGCTGCCCGTCTGGAGATGATGAACCTGCGGGAGTTTGCTGAATACAGCAACCAGGTATCGCTTTCCGATAACCGTCCCGAGTTTGCCGACCCGTTGCTGCTGGGTGCCGGCACCAACTGGCAGGATGCGGTCTTCCGCCGTGCACCAATGCACCAGCATCAGCTCTCGGCACAGGGAGGGACCGATGCGGTACGTTATTTTGTCTCCGGCTCCTTCATGGGACAGGATGGTACCATCATCGGCACAACATTCAACCGATACTCTTTCCGTTCCAACCTCGATGCACAGCTCAAGAAATGGTTCAAGCTGGGTCTCAACGCGATGTATTCGCAGACCGACGAACGTCTCGGGCTGGCCGACAGCCAGGAGGGAGTGATCAACTACTCACTGCTTACACCTCCCGACATACCGATCTATGACCTTGATGGTAACTACGCCTCGGTGATACGTGAAGGTTATACCCGTATCAACCCTATCGCCATGGTACTCGATGAGGATATCCTGCTGGGAAGAAGCAAGCTCAACGGCAGCATCTTTGCCGATATCACACCCATTGAGCATCTTGTCTTGCATACCGAGCTGGGTTTCGATATAGGCAGCACAAGAGGTGAACGTTTCGAGCCGGCCGTACGCTACGGCAACTGGAGCAGGGAGAAGAACATGAGCTCCATCCAGAAGAATGACAACCGTTTCTGGCAGTTGAAGAACTACCTTACCTATAGCGGTAATAAAGATAAACACAGTTATACGGCGATGTTGGGACAGGAGATGTGGGAGTCGACCTATGAATACCAGAGTGTGTCCGCTTCCTCTCTTCCTTCCAATGACATCAAGAACCCCAGTCTCGGTACCGATCCACTCATCAACTCCGGTTTTGGCAGTGCTGCGATGTCTTCCTTCTTCGGACGTGCTACCTATAACTACGACGACCGATATATGGGTACCTATACCTACCGGCGTGACGGCTCCTCCAACTTCGGACCGAAAAACCGCTGGGCAGGATTCCATGCCTTTGCCGCCTCCTGGCGATTCACCAATGAACCTTTCTTCGAACCACTCTCGGAGTTGATGAGCAACGGTAAGCTGCGCTTAGGATGGGGACAGACCGGTAATGCCAACATCGGCGGTTACCGCTGGGGTGCATCCATCGTGCGCATGCCCTCCAGCCTCGGCCTCGGCTATCGCCAGTCGAACATCGCCAACCCTTTCATCAAGTGGGAGACACAGGAGCAGTGGAACCTCGGTCTCGACCTTAACTTCTTCAATAACAGGATTGGACTGGTGGTGGATGCGTACGACAAGACATCGAAAGACATGTTGATGCCACTGCAGCTTCCTTCCTACATGGGTACCAGAGGCAACGCCTCTTCCGCGCTGGCCGCTCCCTTCGGCAACTACGGCACCATCAACAACAAGGGTGTTGAATTCACCCTCTCCACGCATAATCTCACGGGTGCCTTCAAGTGGGATACCGAGTTTCAGATCTCTTTCAACAAGAACAAGCTGGTGGCACTCGATGGCACCGATGCGGCACATATTGAGGGTTACGGTCAGTGGAGCGACGTGGTTTCCATCAGTAACGTGGGTGAACCGCTCTATAACTTCTACGGATACAAGGTGGCCGGTGTCTACAAGGATCTGGAAGATCTGCAGAACTCACCCAAGCCGGAGAAATACCCCACCGACGGGGTCTTCAACCGTTACAATACCACCTGGGTCGGCGACCTTAAGTTTGAAGACCTGAGCGGCCCGGAAGGAGTACCTGATGGCGTGATCGACACCTACGACCGTACCAATATAGGCTCACCGCTGCCCAAGTTTACCTTCGGCATGACCAACAGTTTCAGCTACAAGAACATCGACCTGTCGATCTTCTTCAATGGCTCCTACGGTAACAAGGTGTTTAATTACACTGCCATCAACCTCTCCAACATGAGGAGCGCCTGGGACAACCAGCTGCGGGTGATCACCGGGCGTGCCAGCCTGGAGCCGGTAGATCCCAACAAGAGCTATCCTGCCACCGTGAATGGCAATACGGTCTATGAATGGACCGACGATATCACCAACCTGCGAGTAGCCAATCCCGACACGCGTATCCCGAGGGCGATTGCCAATGACCCAAATGACAACGA
>CAYUQE010000185.1:0-2911 GCA_964446805.1 uncultured Proteiniphilum sp.
ATACTACTTGTGAAGAAATTGAGGACCGGTTTGGGGTAGAAATTATGAGAGCGGTTTCACAGAATATCCTTTTGCATTTACGCAACAACTGGTTGCGCAATTGACCAATCATCTATCTATATCACCTGCGAAACAGGCAGTTACACAAATTGATAGTTACGAGGGAAATACGAGCTATCTATAGCGAAAGGAGGATAATACCCCTATTCGCCCAATGTAAACCGGAGGCCGAGTCTTAGGTTGAAATGAAGTGGGTTCTCTTTGTAGATGGTCTCCAGCTCACTGTTGTTCTTAAAATAGTAGGAGATGCCGGGCTCAGCATAGAGTCCGATGTTGTTTGAGATCCGATAGCCTAACCCGATAGCTGTATTGACGGACCATTGCAATTGATCCGTGGATATGTTTTCCCTTGTTGTTATTTCCAGTTGATCGTCGATATAATAGTTTGAAGTCAGCCTGCCTGCAACGTTCTTTTCCACCAGACCACCCGAAGAGAGATAGGCCGATAGTTTCGGGCTCTGCCAGAATGTGTAGGCAATGTTTAACGGAAGTCCGATATAATGCAGCGTCTGCCGGTCATCGTAATAATAGTTGCCGCTTCCCGAGTGCAGTTCGGAGGATAATTGTGAATAGGTCAATCCGCTTGCCACACTCCATCGTTCGCTGAGATTGTATCGCAGGGTGAGGCCGAATGTAATGGGCTGATGATGGTTCACATCGGTATATACCTGCTCCCTGGTATCATTCGCAAGAAAATGATACTGCTCCTCTACCGTCTCCGTAACTGCAAAGGTGCCGTATCCGGAATGGGTCTCTGATGAGCCGGAAGGAGCGTTTGACATGGAGAGGCCGGTTTGCCATTTTGGTTGATTATGATGATCACTCCGACCATTCATCGCCAGTAACCGATCATAACCATTGGCGATGGCTCCCTGTTCTTCAGGGTTGATCGCATTTTTGGCCGGATTGACCGCATCGTGATCCTCTTCTTTTGCTACGACCGCAATATCTTCACTTTCTCTTCCTATGCCGGTTATCTCCTCGTTTCGGTTTCCTGCTAACAGTACCTCGGGTTCCTGAAGAAATTGTTGCTGCTTCGAAGCCGGTCTGCTGCCCGGAGAGAGTGTTGACTCTGTATCCTTGTTATCTGCAATGACAATCTCTTCCATCGGTTGCTCGATCTGAGGACTGATGGGGGTACTATCCCCGGTGAACACTTCGTCTGACTGATTCTCCATGGAGCTGTTACGCACGATCAACAACAGCACGATGGCCACTGCGGCAACCGCAGCTGTCGCTGCGATACGTCTGCCCCACACCCGTAGCGTATGGGCTCGGGAGACCCTCCCATCCAACCCCCCCGCAGTGATAAGTTGATCGATCCCTTCCCACAATCCTTCCGGTGCTGTCTCCTCATGACGCTCCATACGATTGCGCAGGTTATCTTGCCATTGATCGTTCATAGTGCTTTTGTTTTAATCGATACAACTCTATCTCTTTCACCAGTATGCCCTTGGCTCTGTGCAATTGTGAGGCGGAACTGCTTTCTGCAATGTGCAGCATGGATGCAATCTCCTTGTGACTTTTTTCCTCGAATACGTAAAGGTTGAAGACAGTACGATAGCCGGGTGGAAGCGTACGGATCATCTCCAGGATGACCGGCGTGGGTATATCATGCAAGTCAGGCTCCTTATCATCTGCCGGATTGGGTATATCCTCCTCCGGAAGGCTGGTGAACTGCATCTTCTCGTTTGCTTTCAGATAGCTCAATGCTTCATTGACCACGATGCGGGTCGTCCACGCCCTTAACGATCCCTGACCCTTGTATTCAAACTTGTGGATGGCATTGAAGATCTTCAGAAAACTTTCCTGCAACACATCTTTCAGATCCTCCCTGTTGGAGATGTAACGGGCCGATACCGTGGTAAGATACCCGGCATACTCATCGTAAAACTGCTTCATGGCAACCCTGTTGCCTTGCACAATCTGCCGAATAAGGTCCCGCTCTCTGTTTTCCTCTTTATCCATCTACCAATCTTGTCCGGTCTAATCACACCCTACGTTCAGTCGATTGTAAGGTAAGGTTGTACATAATGCAAATGTACAACCTTACCCGTTTTTTCAGTAATAAAAAAATGTAACGATTCTGAAATGGTGTATTGTTTTCATAAGCCGGCTTATTGCAGCGGGATCACACTTCTCTCTGCGGCTATTGCTGATGTTGCGGGTGTTGCAGCACGTGTGCGATAATCGAACTCAGCCGTCTTGTCGGCGTGGAACGACTTCCATTTCAGCTTCAACTTCACGGTTTCTCCTTGCGTATCGGGAAGCTGATCCAGCCTGAAGGCAACAAGGCCATCGCCTACCCTGCCACTCACATCACCATTGGCATCGTGCCTGAACTCCACCTCGTAGGGGTTGGCGGGATTGTTGGTGGGGATAAGATTCACATAGTGCGTGACCCCCTGATGGCTCCACATTGTTCTGAAACGAAGTGTGAGGTAGCCATCTTCGGCGATGGTTACCCAGTCGCCCACAATCTCCACGGGATCGTTCCCGTAAACATCATCGTTCTCCTCTCCCAAATTGGGTGCCATCGGTTTTGTTCTGATGCTGTCGATCCAGTTCACCTTGACAGCCTGGTCATATGCCTGGCTGGAATCGTCTACCTCATCGTAGTTGACCAGTGCCCTGACCTCTTTCGATCCGAAGGGGTGTGTTGTTATATTCACCGGCAACAGGGTGGTATTATCGTCCAGCTGGAAAAAAACAGTCTCGTTGGCTGCCTTCTTCACTGTGACCAGTGCATTGGGATAATAGCGGTTTACATCATTGTCATCATCGTCGAGACAAGAGGGCAGGATAAATATACCGAGCATTATCCCGGTTGATAAAAGTAATTTGGTAATCT
>CAYUQE010000186.1:0-2911 GCA_964446805.1 uncultured Proteiniphilum sp.
CGCAACGACAGATGCAAGCCTATGTCCCGCCCCCACCACCAAAACCTAAACAGGAAGAGGTGACAGAAGAGATCTTCGTCGTTGTGGAAAACCAACCCGAATTTCCGGGAGGAAATACAGCCATGATGAAGTTCTTAAGTGACAATATCAAGTATCCGGTGATTGCACAGGAGAATGGGATCCAGGGCAGGGTTATTTGTAACTTCGTGGTGGAAAGAGACGGTAGCATTACAGATGTGCAGGTTGTACGTGGTGTGGACCCCTCGCTCGACAAGGAAGCTGTACGCGTTATTCAGCAGATGCCCCGCTGGAAGCCGGGTAAGCAACGGGGACAGGCAGTACGTGTGCGTTTCACACTGCCGGTAGTATTCCGTTTACAGACTTGATTTTCACATGCAACGTATCAAAGAGGGTGTGTCACTACGTGATGACACCCTCTTTCTATTCGTGAGCTATCCCGCCTGTTTTATCCTGACACCTGAATAAACACACTACAACACAACCACAGATGATCAGTAAAGTTGCGCTCTACGAAAGAAGGATCAGTGAGGCTATCGATAAAGTGCTGCTGGAGGAACAGCCACGGAGCCTGTTCGATCCTGCAAGGTATATTCTGTCCATTGGAGGAAAGAGACTACGGCCACTGTTGACGCTTATGGCTGCGGATCTTTTTGGTGGAGAGGTGGAGAGCGCTGTGAATCCCGCATTGGCAATAGAGATATTCCACAATTTCTCGCTGTTGCACGACGACCTGATGGACAATGCAGATATGAGACGCGGAAACCCCACGGTACATATGAGATGGAACGCCAACAGTGCAATCCTGTCAGGTGATGCCATGGTCATTGAAGCTTACAGGTACATCGCCAGAGTACCGAGAGCGATGCTGCCTGAGATACTGGATCTTTTCTCCACTACAGCGATGGAGATCTGTAAAGGACAGCAGTATGACATGGATTTTGAGCAACGCATGGATGTGACTGAGAACGAGTATATTGAAATGATACGGTTGAAAACAGCCGTACTCATCGGGTCAGCCCTGAAAATAGGGGCGCTCCTGGCAAAAGCCACACCACAGGATGCCGATGCATTGTATCAGTATGGTATCCACATTGGACTCGCATTTCAGCTAAAGGATGATCTGCTGGATGTCTATGGAGATCCGAAAACTTTCGGCAAGAAGATTGGGGGAGATATTATGTCGAATAAGAAGACCTATCTGTTGATAAAATCATTAAAAAATGCCAATAAGGCCCAGCGGGAAGAGTTGGAAAGGTGGCTTTCAGAAACGAATTACGACCCCGAAGCTAAATTCAATTTTGTTAAAAATATTTATGATGTTTTAAATCTGAAGACCATCTCTGAGAATCTCATTGAAAAGTATTACCTTGCATCGTTGGATTGTCTCTCGATGATTAATGTGTCGGATGAACGGAAGAAAGCGCTGATCGACCTATCAGAGAATCTAATGTACAGAGAAAAGTAACGATCGTTGAAATATCACATATGCCCTATCGACGCCTGCCAAATACAGATAATGCACGTATCAAAGCATTGAAAACTGCAGTGGAAAAAGCGGAACAGACCGATTTCCAGGAGTTATCCATATCACCCAATGTGCTTACTGAAGCTAAAAGTGTGCTGGATCATTTTGAACGTCTCTGTCTGCGCTATCAGCAGATGTATGATACACAGGTAAAAGCAAATAAGCATTTTCTTGGGAAGGTCAAAAATGCAAGGATGTACATTTCTCATTTTGTACAGGTATTATATCTCTCGGTGATGCGTGCCGAAATTAAGGAGGAACATCTCTCGCTTTATGGGCTGGAGGGTGCGAACATGGTTGTACCCGATTTAACATCCAGTGAGCAGTTGTTGGAATGGGGCCATAAAATCATTGAGGGAGAGCATCTGCGTACCTCACAGGGAGGGGTGCCCATCTATAATCCATCGGTGGCCAAGGTGAAGGTGATGTACTCCCTTTTCAAAGATGGTTATCAGACACAGAAGTTACATCAGAAAGCAACTACCCGTATTTTGAATGAAGTAGCCGATTACCGGGAGATTGCAGATAAGGTGATCCTGGAGATATGGGAAGAGGTGGAGAAATACAATGCCGATCTGGATGTTGAATTGCGACTCCACAAAAACCGGCAGTATGGTGTGGTCTACTATTACAGAAAAGGAGAGAGTGTGGAATGATGCTCATTGATACACATGCTCATCTGTTTGCAGACGTTTTCCAGAATGATATAGAAGAAGTGGTCTCCCGTGCCAGAGCGGCCGGTGTGGAGAGGGTGTTGCTTCCCAATATCGACGAGACCACCATTGATGATCTTCAAGCAGCTGTGAGGCGCTATCCCGACTTTTTTCTCCCCATGATGGGTCTTCATCCTACCAGTGTGACCAGTGAGTGGGAGAAGCAACTTCTTTCGATCTATCAGGAAATCAAGAGACATCCATATATTGCAGTAGGTGAAATAGGAATGGATCTTTATTGGGACCGGTCGCTACAGGATGCCCAGATGAATGCCTTTGAGGAGCAGTTAAGATGGAGCATCGAGATGGATCTGCCCGTGGCTGTTCACTTCAGAAATGCGACCGCGGAGGTGGTGACAAGCATCAAAAGAGTGGGAGAGAAAGCATTGAGAGGTGTTTTTCATAGTTTTGGAGGATCGAAGGAGGAACTGGAGGCTTTGTTGCAGTTAAAGAACTTTCACGTAGGGATCAACGGTGTGGTAACCTACCGGAACGGGGGGCTTGCAGAAACATTGATCCATTGTCCAAAAGAAAGCATCGTGCTTGAGACCGATTCACCGTGGCTGACTCCCGCACCCAGGAGAGGTAAAAGAAACGAGCCGGCTAATTTATCCTATATCCTGAAAAAATTGGCAGAGATATGGGGAGAGAC
>CAYUQE010000187.1:0-2877 GCA_964446805.1 uncultured Proteiniphilum sp.
CATATTCTATCCCGCTACAAGTTTTACGACGGCAGGGAAACCGGAAAAATCATCAACCCCATGCGCGCAGACGGACACCACCGCCTGCAAGGGTATTCCTTTACAGTACAATTACGAGGAAGGGAGAAACGTATCTTCGTCCGAAACATCGTATAGTGTAATCGGGAATCACTCGGCATCCAATCCCGTCGTTTATTTATTCAAAGGCGATGGCTGCCCAAAATGCGAAGAGGAAGAGAAGTTTCTCAAGGCGCTGACCCGGCGGATTCCAAAAATAGAAATACGGGTCTATGAAGTTTGGCGTCATGCCGGCAATGCGGCCATGATGCAGACGCTATTAAAGTCGCGCGGTGTGGAGGCCAAAGGTATTCCAACGACTATTGTCGGAAACCGGATATTTTACGGGTTTTCCGTGCAGATTGCGGAAGAAATCGAAATGGCCGTTGCGTCCTGTAACCCTGATTCATGTCCTGATCCCTTCTCAGAAGGTGCGCCCAAGAAATTCATTTCGAGTAATGGGAATGCCGTTGAAATTCCTCTGGCAGGCAAGGTCGATTTGTCCGGCTATTCCCTGCCCTTTGTCACACTGGTCATTGCCGGTCTGGACAGTTTCAATCCCTGCGCCTTTTTTGTTCTTCTGTCGCTGCTTGGAATACTGACTTATGCCCGGTCGAGGAAAAAAATGCTATTGATCGGAGGAGTCTTTCTAGGATTTTCGGGGCTGATTTATTTCCTGTTTATGGCGGCATGGCTCAATCTTTTTCTCATTATGGAAAAAGTAGCCTTAATCACATCAATTGCCGGCATCGTGTCCGTGCTGATCGGTGTAGTGAATATCAAAGATTTTTTCGCATTCAAGCGCGGTGTGTCGCTTTCCATTCCCGAAAGCGCGAAGCCGAAACTCTTTGACCGCATGCGTCAGCTTCTCCACTCCGCGTCGCTGCCGTCGATATTGTTCGGTACGGCCGTGCTTGCCGTAGCCGCCAATTCTTACGAACTCCTTTGCACGGCCGGTTTCCCCATGGTTTACACAAGAATTCTGACATTAAATAATCTTTCCCCTGCCAGCTATTACCTGTATTTGGGTTTGTACAACCTGATTTACGTGATTCCTTTGATTGTTATTGTTGTGATTTTCGCTTTTACGGCGGGAAAATGGAAGCTTACCGAATGGCAGGGAAGAGTCATGAAGCTCATTTCAGGGACGATGATGTTTGCTCTGGGGATTGTTTTGCTAGCGAATCCCTCTTTGATGAACAATATCGCCGCCTCGACGACGATTCTTGTTGGAACCGTGCTGGCTTCGACGCTTCTGGCCTGGTGTATCGGAAAATGGGAGAAAACTAGAGCGTGAGCTAATTTGAGGCTTTGAGTAATAAAGAGTTAAAAAATGAGTAAGTACCCATTTATTGTCAATGATAAAGTTCCTTCCGCTTGGCGCCAAAACCGCCGCCGGATGTGGCTATATTTTTTTTGGGGAGGTTGATTTACCTATGTTCAGAATTCATAAGTTGCCGTTACTCGTTGTCAGTATTTTGGGATATTTCATTATTCTGTTGACTTTTTCCGGTTCCGTAACGCCGGCCTACGGTCAGGACAAACTGAGCGGTTTTCCGTCGCTGGGCAAAGGTGAATACGAAGTGTTGGTATTTGCCGACTACTTCTGTGCGCCCTGCAAGCGCATCGACAAAAAAGCCGAACCGCTAATGAAAGAACTGCTGGCGACGGGAAAGGTCAAAATTACATTTGTCGATGTGCCGTTTAACCGTGCGACGCCTGTTTATGCGCGCTATTATCTTTACGCGGTGAATGCCGGTGCAAATAATGATAAGATATTCAGCATCCGCAATGCGCTTTTCAAGGCGGCCCAGGAAAAAAATATTTTAACGGAAGAAGCACTGGTCGTTTATCTTAAAGAGAATAAAATTGAATGGAGACCGTTTGATGAAAAACCGGTTTTTGCCATGATGAGTGAGGTCATCAGGCGGAACAAAATAGAGAGAACGCCAACTTGCGTGATCCGGAATCCCGTTACTGGCGAAAGCAAATACATCGGCGATGAAGAAATCTGGAATGGATTGACGCACCTTAGAGCAATTCTTGTAGCCGGAAAGCAATGATCAACGGATTTTATGTTTGAAAATATAGATGGCTGAAAACAGGACCAATAACTAAATGGAATGATCATCATAACAATATAACTATTATCTATTGGACATGTATCCGTACATCATATATCCTCGCCGCCGTTAAATAAAATATATCCTAAAAGGAGTGATATCATATGAAAGCGGATGTTGAGCCCTTAGTGAATGACGGATTTGCCGGAGAAGCAACCAAACGTACACTGAATTATCTCCAAAATCAAAGAGAGAATGGGAAGAATATTGTTGGCATTTATTGCAGCTATGCCCCCCTGGAGCTGATTCGCGCAGCCAATGCCGCACCTGCGGTTTTGTGCGCTTTTGCCAATAAAACCATCGAAGCGGCGGAAACCGTACTGCCTGCCAATCTGTGTCCACTCATTAAATCCAGTTACGGCTTTATCAAGACCGATACCTGTCCTTTTTTTGCCATCTCGGAAGCGGTCGTTGGCGAGACCACCTGCGACGGCAAGAAAAAAATGTTTGAGCTGATATCGGATATTAAGCCCATGCATGTGATGGATTTGCCTCAGTTGCCCGATCAAAAGGAAGCCCTGGATCATTGGACGGTCATGATCAAAAAGCTCAAAGGGTTCTTGGAGGCAACCTTCAACCGTAAAATTGACGATTCGGACGTGGAAAAGGAAATTCAGGCGACGAATGAAAAAACCCGCCTCATGAATAAAATATTTGATTTCGCCGCTCTCACCCCTACGCCGGTGAGCTGGCTTGA
>CAYUQE010000188.1:0-2791 GCA_964446805.1 uncultured Proteiniphilum sp.
CCATCAACAAGCTGAGGAAGGTGGAACCCTCATCCGTATTCCGATAAAATGTGAAAGTATGAAGAGATCAATAACCTTTTTGCTGTTGCTGTCGTTCACCCTGCTCCTGCCGGCGCAGGAGTTGAAGCCTGAACGGCTTACACTGGAAGAGACCATCGCCCATGCGCTGGAGCACGCGCCGGAGCAAATCAGCCAGAAGCTGAAGGTGGATGAGGCAGCGATACGGATCGATGAAGCACGTCTGCAGCACCTGCCTGACATCTATGCGTCTGGCGATCTGCGTCGCAACCTGATCATCCCCTCCACGCCGGTGCCGGCGCACCTCTTCGATCCCGATGCATCGGAGGGTGAGCTGATGTACCTGCGGTTCAACACCAGCTGGAATGCATCGGCGGGACTCAACCTCAGCTACGACCTCTTCAGCCCGGAGAAGGTGAACCGCGTGGGCGAGCAGAAGCAACTGCTACAACAGCAGCTGTATGAGGAGATGATCTCTGAAAAGGAGCTGCGAAAGCAGGTCGCCCTCGCCTATGCCACGCGTGTGATCGCCGGGGAGCAGCTCCTCACCTGTAGGGGGGATACAGCCTATTATGCCCTGCTGCTGAGGAACGCCGGCGACCTCTACAAAAAAGAACAGCTCTCCCTCGTGGAGAAGAACGAGGTGCAGAAGGCCTACAACCAATCGGTGGTGAGATGGTTGCAGGCAGAAAAGATTACAGCGGATGCCGGAGCTAACCTGCTCCTGCTGGCGGGGGCCGCAGTCACACCCCAGACGGTGGCGGCACTGCAGCTGGAGGAGGATATCCCTACCCTGCTTGGCAAGATGGAACAACATACAGCCGCAGCTGTGACCAGTAAGGAGCTCGAGGTGATGAAGCAAACCGGGATGGTGTCGCTGGCGGCCCTGCGTACCCGGTCGGCAGCATGGAAGTACGCCCCCACGCTCTCACTGAACGGCTACCTGGGCACCAACTATTACAACAATGAGCTGCGGCACTTCAACAATCGTTACTGGCGCGGCAACAGCTACCTCGGCCTCTCACTGAAGATACCCATCAGCCAGGCCCTCACCACCGTCAAGGAGGTATCACGTTTAAAGCTGCAGCAACGACTGGAAGAGGCACACCTGCTGGAGATACGCAACCGGCAGGAGAAAGAACGGCTGCAGGAGACATCACAGCGGGCCGTGCAGCGGGAGAGCTATCGCCTCAGTGAGAAGAACCTGAAGATGAGCATGCAGAATCTGCGGGCGGCACAGTTGCAATTCGAGAAGGGATACCTCCTGCAACAACAGCTGCTCAACGAACAGCTTAATACACAGCTGGCGTGGCAAGGCTATCTACAGGCTGCCTATGATCTCTTCAGCAGCCTGGTCACCACGGAAGAAAATTGGTGAGACAACGGTGCTTCCTCCGCAGACAACTTCTCCAGCATTGTTTCATTTTGTAACCAGATGTGACATATTCACTTATGACACAAGGCTCCCCAAGCACGTAAATGAACTTTTTGCACGAAATCACGTTTTAGTTGACATCATTCCCTGAACGGAACACGATGTACAACATACCAACACCAATCAACTGAAATCTCAATGATGCGCGCGCGATATCCATTCACTCTTACCACCCTATTCATATTCCTGTTGATCGTTCAACCAGGATGTAAGCCCGGCGACAGCGGCGACAGCCTCGAACCGGATAGCACGGCAAACGCGAAAGACTCCATACCGGAAGCGGAGGTGAAGAGGACCTTTACGGGAGAGGATATCCAACTGCAAAAAGAGTTAGCGTACGACCAGTACACGCTGGATGATGAGTATCCCTACAAGGATACCGTCCGCCGTTTTCAATGGGAGAAGATCAGGGAGAAAATAGCCCACATTGAGAATGCGGTTGCCGACGGAGGTAACTGGGGGGTGCTGAGCAATTACAAGAACAAGAACGGGGAGGCACCGACCATCACCGGGTTTGTGAGGGACGAATATAAACGGGTCTCCGACCAGTTCGGCGTTGAACGATATCAATCGGCGCCGCTCTATGCCGTGGACAATGAGGAAGAGCTGCAGCGTTACGGCAGGGACGGATGGCTCGTGAAGATCCCGGATAGTGACACCACCGCGATGGTGAGGGTGCGGGGTGTCTCATTCGAAGGGGAATACCTGGTGCCGAACCGCTATCTGCAGGTGTGGGGCGACACAATCCGCTTGGACAAGGTTGTCGCGGTAGATGTCACCCATCAGCATATCACCATGCTGGAAAAAAGAGGAGAGGTATGGTATATCCTCAGTATGAACCCTGCCACCACTGGGATGCATAAACCGCCTCACGCACAGGAAACACCGACCGGCATCTTTGCCCTGCAGGATAAGAAAGAGAAGATGTTCTACGTCCGCGACGGCACATCACAGATTGCCGGTTATGCTCCCTATGCCTCCCGTTTCACCAATGGCGCCTACGTGCATGGCGTGCCGGTACAGTTGCCAAGAAAGAATATCATTGAATACAGTGCGTCGCTGGGGACAACGCCCCGTTCGCATATGTGCGTGAGAAACGCATCGTCGCATGCGCAATTTGTTTTTGACCGGGCAATTGTTAAAGAGTCAGTGGTGGTGGTGATTGAATAGTGACGGTATCAGAAAAAAAAGTATATTTGGATAAATATTTTTGAATATACCTATGCGCACCCTCATCATATCCCTTTTTTTCCTCATCTTCTGGAACCTCTCCTTCCCTATTGGCGGGAGATACACGCCCCATGAGATCTCGATAACGGCATTCTCCGCAGACGGTTG
>CAYUQE010000189.1:0-2738 GCA_964446805.1 uncultured Proteiniphilum sp.
TGCAAACGTGGGGACTCTTGTCAGTGCCAGCTCTCTGTTCTCCGGATTGAACTGTGCCATCGCAAACCTGGCCAGATCGGCCGTGGTGGAGAGCACGCAGCCGCCACCGGCCAGCACATCGAAGTCCCAGTTGGAGGTGGTGTCACCATGCGCGTTCAGGCCCTTCACCAGCCTCTCGCCGGCATCTGCTGAGCGGGTGAAGCTGGCGGTCATCCCGTATCGGTCGAACACCCTCTTCTGCAGCAGCTCCTCAAAAGAGGTGCCCTGTGTCAGCCCAAGGGTATAGCCCAGCAGGCCGGCTCCCAGGTTTGAGTAGGAGTAGGTCTCCGATGGCTCATTTTCAAATGTCATGATCGTTTTCAGATAAGCCTCTAGCTCCTTTTCGGTATAGTGCTGATAGGGGTTGGAAGCCTCTGACAGATCCAGGTTGCCGGGCAGCCGGGGCAAGCCGGAGGTATGGTTGGCCAGCGTGAGGAAAGTGATGTTCCTGTGCTCTTTGAAGGGGAAGGGATAATAAGGGTTGATGGAATCGTTTAGGCCGATTGTCCCTTCCTGGACCAATGATGCGAGCACGGTGGAGGTGAATACTTTCGTGATGGAACCCGCCTCGAATACCTTCCCCTGATTGTCTGCCGGCTTCACGGAGTCGTTCTCCTTCACGATCCCATAGTAGTTGGTTCTATTGTTCTGAATGACGGCGATGGATAGCTGCGTGTGATTGGAAAAGTCTTTAGTTTGGGTAAAAATCAAATCAGCGATCTCTTGCGGATAACAACTCAATGCATTGATTGTTCCACTCTCCGTGTTCTCCGGATTCTGATCCTTCTCATAGCCTGGTGTACCAATAACTGGAGTGATGAAGATGAACGTTGCCGCAAAAGTGACCATCATCAAATGGTAGAGTCTGTGCATATGCATTGAATTGATTTCTATTGTGTACAAAGATGTGAAAATTAATTGAAAGATACTCGAACAGGATCAGTACCCTGTTTACAACGGGTAGGTAGTGTTGGTGGGGGAGAAAAACTCAACTTTTCCGCACTTCGGACAAATGTAGAGCTCAAACTTCTGTCTTTTGATAAGAAGTTCAAACAGATTTCCGAACACCCCGGCACGTGTTCCTTCATGAAACTTATATTCACCGGAAAAGAGCATTTCAACATTACACCGCAGGCAGTTGATCTCCCTGCTGCCGGGAACCATATCCTTTATTTCTACGATCTTTTTTTCGGTGAAGCTGTAATTGCAGTTCCAGCACAATTCGAAATGATCTTCCACTTCTGAATTGCAATGAGGGCATGTTTTCATAAGACAGTTTGTTATTTGGATGATAAAGATATCATAAATCTATGAAAAACAAACAGCCGCCCCACATAAATGAGGCGGCTGAAAAAAATCCTTTTGCTATGAAAGCGAATTACCTTACTGTGGTCCTTGACCGAACTGAGGTGCATTGATATCCTGCCATACTCTTTCGGAGTTTAGCAGGGTGCCATCCTGGTTCGATCCCGGTGTGAAGCCCTGTGAGCTGTAGGCATCGATAAGGATCTGATACATCAGATCGGTAGGTGAGGGTGCACCCACTTCAAGTCTGCGCGGGATGGCGTTGTTGGGCACGGTGGGTGCGAAGTTCTCCCATGCGATCAGCGTGGAGTTCTCCTTGGGCACACCCGAACGGCGGACAGTCACGAACTGTTCATTGGGATACATGGTGAAATGCAACAGTTGCTGCACATACACTTTCTCCAGGTCGAGCGCTGCATTGCCGGTCAGCTGGTAGTCAGCATTGGCAGCCATGGCTGCGATCTCACCGTTCTGAAGGTCGATCACCTCCTCGTTGGGATCATAGTTGTAGGTCTTCCCGTAGTAGGGGATCTTGTTGAGCGAAGCCAGCAGGTCGTACTCTTCCACCGAAGCACTGAGTGCCTTGTTGAAGTACTCTTGTGCCGTTTTGGGCAGGCTGGCACCCAGCAGCTTGAACTCAGCCAGGTAGAGGTTCACCTCGGCAGTGGAGAGATACATGCCATACCACGGGTTGTCGTCCAGATCCTGGATCACCGGGCCGCCGGGGAGGGTGGGAACGGTGAAGTCGTAACGACCGATAACCATCTCCTGGTTGAAGCCGGAGAAGGGGGTGAAGGTCTTTTCTGCATCACCTATCTTCAGCTTGGAACGGTTGCCGTAATCGAAGTAGTCGCCATACTCATTGACATTCTGTGCGGCATTCATCTCCACGGGCAGACCGTAGTAACGAACCCATGGTTCACCTGGACCCTTCCAGGAAACAAAGGTTTTCTTGCCGCCACTCACGGTGTAGTTCACATTCTCGAGGATGTAGGCCGGGATCTCTTTCCCCTGATCAAAGAAGCCCTGTACGATCGTTGAGTTCCATGCGTTCTTGCGATAGAAGAAACGTACGCGTGGGTCTTTGTTCTTCACCATGAAGTCGATCACACGCTGACTGGAGGCGGTACCGTCGAGGAAGCCATTACTCCAGTGATACACCTTGTCACCGTCATCCTTGGTGATAGAGGTGGCCTTGTTGAAGAGGAAGTCATGGTCGGGACCATCAATCAGACCGGCGCTGTTCGAGGCAGCCTCTGATGCGATGGCAAGTGCTTTTGCCTTGTCCTGGGAGATCAGGCGTGCTGCGAGCTTCAGCTTCAGCGAGTTGGCCAGGCGGGCCCACTTGGCAGCATCACCCCTGTAGACCACATCCTGGTTGGGAGGGAAGGTCT
>CAYUQE010000190.1:0-2709 GCA_964446805.1 uncultured Proteiniphilum sp.
CGATGGCCAGCATCTCGAAGCGGTGTCCCAAATGGAGTAATGTGGTGGTCTCAAAGTTGACGGAGCGGGCAAAGAAGAAGACGCCTGCGGCCACCAGCAGCAATACCACGATGGTGAGTGACAGCGACCGGTAGAGCACTCCCGAGAGACCTGTCCAGTCATATTTCGCGGTGAGCCATCGCCGCAACGACATCATCAGCTCGCCGGGGTTGGCTGTCTGTGGACATTGCGTGGTACACTCGCCACAATAGTAACACTCCCAGGGTTTCAGCGACTGCTTCAGCTCCTCTTCCAGTCCCAGCGCACTCAACCGCACCATCTCACGCGGGAAGGAGACTTCGGGTGTTGAGAGTGAGCAGACGGCGGTGCAGTTGCCGCAATTGTAACATGCGTTGAAATTGACAGCACCATATCTCTTGAGCTCTTCCGAAAAGTGGGGATTTATTTTACTTGCCATTATCTTACCAGTTTATACGAATAGTATTCGTCCATATCATCGATCTCACCTGTGGCCACAACACCATACTTCACCAGCGTCAGGAGGAAGTAGGTGACTTCATGTGTAGGCATCTGCAGCTTCTCAGAGAGTTGTGCGATGGTCATCTCCTCCTGCTCCAGCGCGCCGGTGATCGCTTTCTTGATCCTGTTGAACGCTTTCAGTTCCTCCTTTACCCGTTCGGGTACACCCTGTTTCTCCCTGAGGTAGCGGGCTGTTTTTCCTATTTCTGCTTTCATCGTTTTATACCAATGCGTCAATCATACTCTTTATCTCTATACTCGAATAGTTGATCAGGTTGATGGCGTCGGTTGGGCATACTGGGGCACACATGCCGCAGCCTTTGCATACTGCGTTGTTGACCACCGCCACCGTTTTGCCCTCTTTCTCTTCTTGCAGGATCGCGTTGAAAGGACACGCTTCCGCACATTTGCCGCACCAGGTGCAGGCGTCGCTGTTCACCTCGGCCACGATCGGCTCTGTCTCGAGCACACCCTTGCTGATGTAGGAGTAGGATTTCGTCGCTGCCGAGAGGGCGGAGTTGACCGATTCCATGATGTTCTTCGGTCCCTGGCAGGCGCCCGCGATGGTGACACCGTCGATCACCGTCTCCACAGGGCGCAGCTTCATATGCACCTCGTTGAAAAAATGGTCTCTCCCCTTCTGTAGCTTGAAGAGAGTGCCCACATTGTTATCGGCACGGGGTACCATGCCAGTCACCAGCACCACCAGGTCTGCATCGACCTCCAGCTCCCTGTTGGCGGAGAGGATGTCACGGATGATAATCGTGGTCTTCTTTCCTTCTGCCACCACTGCCGGCGGGGTCTCCTCTGCCCATTGCAGGTAGAGATCGCCCAGCGCCAGTGACTCGGCATAGAGGAGCTCCTGCTTGCCGTAGGTGCGTATGCCGCGGTTGAGATGGATATTATGGATCTTTTTGAATTTCTTCTTTGCCTGTAGGGCGGCGTGAATTGCCGCGGTGCAGCAGAAGCGGGAGCAGTAGGTGTTCTCGCCGTTGGCCTGACGGCTGCCCACGCAGTAGATATAGGCGATGTTGTGGATCTTTCGCCCTTTGTATATCAGTTCGGTGTCGCTGGCACGGTCTATCAGCTGCTTGAATAGGGGTAGGGTGATGACGTTGTCGTTCTGTGCGAAGCCAAACTCACCCTCTTTGGGCTGGTAGGAGTCAAAGCCGGTAGCCACCACCACTGAGCCCACGTTGAACTCGGCAGTCTCCACCGGGTCACCCGCCTTCTTCGGTCTCTTGCGCACTTTCAGGGTGAAGTCGCCGATGCTTCCTTTCGATGAGATCACTTCGGTGCCGGTCATGATGGTCACATTCTCCCGCTGAAGCAGATCGGCGTAGATGCGTGCGGTAAGTTCGCTGCCGCTCTCTTCCGACATTGAGAGGGAACCCCAGGTGGCGGTATGTCCCCCTACCTCCTGCTCCCGCTCAATCAGGAGCACCTCTGTCTTTTTATCGGCCAGTGATGCGGCTGCCTTCATGCCGGCGATGCCGGCGCCAATCACCGCGATGGTTTTCTTTGCCTCAAACTGACTGGGGTAGAGCGGCTCGGCGTAACGCGATTTGGCGATGGCTGCCTTCACCAGGTGTATCGCCTTCTCTGTTGCCCCCGGCTTGTTGTCGGAGTGCGCCCATGATGCCTGTTCGCGGATGTTGGTGTGGACATAGGTATACTTGTTCAGCTCACCCCGCTCCGTGACGTTCCTGAAGGTTGTCAGGTGCAGCTTGGGCGAGCAGGAGGCCACGATCACCCCGTCGAGGTTGTGATTGCGGATATCGTCCACCATCTCGTTCTGGTTGGCGTCGGAGCAGGCAAACACCGTGGTCTTCGCCATCGCCACCCCTGCTTCGTTCTCAATTGCCTGACGCACCTTCTCCACGTCTACATAATCGGATATGTTCCCGCCGCAATGGCAGATATATACGCCTATTCTCTCCTTCATACTTCCTGATGCTGAATGATGTAACTGATTGCTTCGGATGAAGCAGCACCTGCCGAGAGGATGGAGTCGGGGATATCCATCGGTGCTGAGGCGGTGCCGGCCACGAAGACCCCGTCGATGCTGGTTCTGGAAGGGCTCCCCTGCAGATCGGTCTGTGCGACGAAACGGAACGGATCCAGTCTCAATGCTCCCTGCGGGAATATCTTCCCCGCGTCGGGATTCGACCGGGTCCCTACCGAGAGCAC
>CAYUQE010000191.1:0-2662 GCA_964446805.1 uncultured Proteiniphilum sp.
GTTTCCGTTCCGGCCCTGTTCATATACCTGATCTGTCAGTTTATTGATAAACAGTAGATTATAACTTATCTTATGGTTTGTGTTCAATCGATAAGCCAGGTTCATCAACCCAGTCAGATTCTCGTTGCCGCTCCATGATTCGGTATCCGAGAAATCGGAATAAACCGTATTGGAATTGAATCGTTTATAAACTCCGGTCGAGTACGTATAATCGGTTTTGTAGGAGAGGGTATAAAACAACGATAGCATCCTTTCAGCCATATTGAATTCCCTGCCTCCAATAGTTGACACGCCTACATCCATGGGAAAATTCTTCCGCTGCGGATCCCATGATTGTAGGGTGATGGCATCCACCAGGTTGTGTTTGCGTTGATGAAAGGTCAGAAACGAATTGTTCCTGTTGGGTGAGGCCTTGAAATTACCGAAGATGCCATCCGTCAGCATACTGCTGTTGATCCCGCCCTGCAGTTCAACTGAGAACTGATCTACAAATTCCTTTGAAATGATATTGATGTTACCGGCAGACTGATCGATGTATCCTTCCGGGTTGTATGTCTTGCTGATTCCCACATTCTGGATCACGCCCGTATTGAAAAGGCCCAGGTCTATATTTTTCTTGTCGATATCGTCGGAGGGTATGGGAAGGCTGTTCATGGTGGTCGACAGATAACGATCGCCCAACCCACGGACAAACACTTCACCGGAACCTTCACTCTTTACTACCCCCGTAATTTTGCTGGTGGCTGTGGCTATATCTGATATACCCTGCATTGACAGCTGCTGTGCACCCACGCTTTCACGGATCACCGTAGCATTCTTCTGATCGATAAGCAGGATACGCTCCGACTCTCTGCGCGGTGTAGCCACCACAATCACCTCATCAAGACTGACATCGTCAGTCTCCATGGCAAAATTTAAAATCGTCTCTTTTCCTTGTTCTACCAATACATTTTGTATCACAACAGGACGATAAGCTACATACGAGGCACGCACTGTATATGTACCTTTGGCGATCTGCTGGATGACAAAGTGACCGTCAAGGTCTGCCGCCGCGCCGTTGGTCGTTCCTTCCACGAGCACGGAAGCGCCAATGAGGGGTTCATTGCTTTTCGCATCCACAATGGTGCCTTTGATGGTGCCTGTCTGAGCAAAACCAGCAGTCTGTGAAAAGAGAAAAAGAGTGATGAGTGATAACCGAAAGTAATTGTTTATTGGATTCATCTGCCGCTTCAATCAATTTATCTGATAGAAAGAGCTATCAGGCTTACGCGACAAAGGTCTGACATAAATGTTACAGAGCCATTAAGAATCAATTACGTTATTGTTAAGATTAAAGCCAAAAAAAACGAGGCTTTCGGCCTCGTTCATGATTGTTAGTATCTCACTTTCTTCTTCTTGCTCTTTCCTCCGCTGTCGTTCCCGTAGAATTTCTTCTTTTCCCTTTCCTGGCCGCTATCATCCTGCGCTACCTGTACCATCAGCTTCCTTTCATCGACATACATCCCCTTGAATGTATTGACGACCTTCGACGCAAGCTCTTCAGGCACTTCAAAGAAGGAGAAGTTCTTCATCAGGTCAATTCTGCCCACCGGCACTTTCCCTGCTACATTATCGTTGATAAATCCCATGAGTGTTCCCGGGTTCACACCATCCATCTTGCCAATGTTGATGAACAGGCGCGAGTAGCCTTTCTCAGCCCTGCGTGCACCACCCTCCTGGCGGTCTCCCTTACCACGAAACTCATCCCTGCCCCGCCTTGAAGAACCCTCCTGCGGTGCATATATCTCTTCTGCCTGCTGGTAATATTCAATCAGACGATTAAATTCAAGTGATACGATCCGTTTGATGATATCTTCTTTCTCCAGCCAGTCAAGCTTGCGAAAAATGGAGGGGAGAAGGCGTTCAATCTCCGCTTCGTTCACTTTCACTTTCTCAATCTTGTCGACAAAGTTGAACAGTTGCTTTTCACAGATGACATCTCCCTTGGGTATCTCACGCTTCTCAAATTGCTTGTTGATCATCTTCTCGATCTGCACAATCTTACCCTTTTCCTTGATATGGATTATCGCGATGGATGTACCTGTTTTTCCGGCTCTCCCTGTTCTACCACTACGGTGTATATAGCTCTCCTGATCATCGGGTAGCCCGAAGTTGATGATATGCGAAACATCATCCACGTCCAGTCCACGCGCAGCCACATCAGTGGCTATCAGCAGCTGTAGATTGTGATTCCTGAATTTAGCCATCACCAGGTCACGTTGTGCCTGTGAGAGGTCACCATGCAGTGAGTCGGCATCGTAACCGTCCTGCATCAGCTTATCGGCAATCTCCTGTGTCTCTTTCCTCGTGCGACAGAAGACGATGCCATAAATATTGGGATAATAGTCTACTATTCTTTTGAGTGCGAGGTACTTATCCTTCGCGTGTACCATGTAATAGAGATGTCTCACATTGAGCGCACCTTCATTTTTTCTGCCAATGGTGATCTCAACCGGATCGCTCATGTACTTCCGGGTAATTTTCTCAATCTCCTTCGGCATGGTGGCAGAGAAAAGCAACATGCTTCGCTCCTCGGGCAGATGGGAGAGAATCTCATCAATGTCTTCAGAGAAACCCATGTTCAGCATCTCATCGGCTTCATCGAGCACCATGGTGTGGACGT
>CAYUQE010000192.1:0-2657 GCA_964446805.1 uncultured Proteiniphilum sp.
ATATGTTACAACCAAAGAAAACAAGATTCAGAAGACAGCAGAAAGGACGCATGAAAGGCAATGCCGGACGTGGTCATGAGCTGGCATTCGGTTCTTTTGGGATCAAATCATTGCAATCTAAGTGGATCACCGGAAGTCAGATTGAAGCTGCCCGTATCGCTGTAACGCGTTACATGCAACGTCAGGGACAGGTTTGGGTACGTATTTTCCCCGATAAGCCTATCACCAAGAAGCCTGCAGAAGTGCGTATGGGTAAGGGTAAGGGTAATCCAGAAGGTTTTGTGGCGCCCATCACACCGGGAAGAATCATTTTTGAGATTGAGGGTGTTTCCTATGAGGTAGCAAAGGAAGCTTTGCGTTTAGCTGCTCAGAAGTTGCCCGTGACCACCAAGTTTGTGGTAAGGAATGATTATGATTATGATCAAAAATCGTAAAGCGATATGAAGAAGCAAGAAGAATATAAAGAACTGTCCGACAAGGATCTCAGCGAGAGACTGGATGCAGAAGTGATCGCCTTGAACCAATTGCGTATCAATCACACCATCACACCACTCGACGATTCCGGTTCGATCAAGGGAAAACGCAGAGACATAGCCCGCCTCCATACGGAATTGCGTGCAAGAGAATTGAAAAATTTGCAATAATAGAGAGAATGGAAACGAGAAATTTAAGGAAAGAAAGAATCGGGGTCGTTTTCAGTAACAAAATGGATAAAACCGTCACCGTTGCTGTAAAATGGAAAGAGAAACACCCTATATATGGGAAGTTCGTTAGTAAAACGAAGAAATTTCACGCACATGATGAGAAGAACGACTGTAACATTGGTGATACAGTGCGTATAATGGAAACACGTCCTTTGAGCAAATTGAAGAGATGGAGAGTGATTGAAGTAATGGAAAGGGCCAAGTAAGATGATACAACAAGAATCAAGATTAACAGTTACCGACAACAGCGGTGCAAAGGAAGTACTTTGTATTCGTGTGCTGGGAGGTACAAGAAGGCGCTATGCGTCGGTAGGGGATATTATCGTTGTTACTGTAAAGAGCGCAATCCCATCGAGTGATATTAAGAAAGGTTCAGTAACGAAAGCAATCATCGTGCGTACGAAGAAAGAACTTCGTCGTGCCGACGGTTCCTACATACGCTTTGATGATAATGCCTGCGTGCTGTTGAACAGCTCGGGTGATTTGAGAGGAAGCCGTATCTTCGGACCTGTTGCCCGTGAACTTCGCAATACCAACATGAAGATTGTATCATTAGCACCTGAAGTTTTATAATCTATTAATCAATCACAGGCAATGACAAAATTACATATTAAAAAAGGAGATACGGTTTTCGTTAATTCCGGAGTTGACAAAGGAAAAACCGGCCGCGTACTGGAGGTTCTTGTGACCAAGAATCGTGCGGTGGTCGAAGGCGTGAACATCGTATCGAAGCATTCCAAACCCAACGCTCAGAGTCCGAACGGAGGCATTGAGAAAAAAGAGGCCTCCGTGCATCTTTCCAATCTCAACCCGCTGGATCCCAAGACAGGTAAACCTACCCGCGTTGGAAGGAAAGAAAACAGTAAAGGCAAATTAGTACGTTACGCAAAAAAATCTGGGGAGGAAATTAAATGAGTACGACAACATACGAAGTGACTTTAAAAAAGGATTACAACGAACGTATCGTTCCTGCCCTGATGAGTGAGTTCAACTATACATCGGTCATGCAGGCTCCCCGTCTGGAGAAGATTGTAATCAACCAGGGGTTGGGAATAGCGGTCGCCGACAAGAAGATCATCGAAACTGCGATCAACGAGATGACGACCATCACAGGTCAGAAGGCAGTGGCAACCTATTCGAAAAAGGATATATCCAATTTCAAGTTACGTAAAAAAATGCCTATCGGTGTGCGTGTAACCCTGCGTCAGGATAAGATGTATGAGTTTCTTGAAAGACTGGTACGTGTGGCGTTGCCCCGTATACGTGACTTCAAGGGTATCGAGAGCAAGCTTGACGGTAGAGGCAACTATACCTTAGGGATTGATGAGCAGATCATCTTCCCCGAGATCAACATCGAGAATATCACCCGTTTACTGGGGATGAATATCACCTTCGTCACCACAGCCAAGACCGATGCGGAAGGCTATGCTCTTCTGCGCAATTTCGGATTACCATTCAAAACAGAATCAAAAAATCAGTAGATAATGGCAAAAGAATCAATGAAAGCCCGTGAGGTGAAAAGAGCGAAGATGGTTGCCCAGTATGCCGAGAAAAGAGCCAAATACCTGGCCGAAGGCGACTACGAAGCGCTTCAATCTATCCCGAAGAATGCATCTCCGGTACGCCTGCACAACCGTTGTAGTATCACCGGACGCCCCAAAGGATATATGCGTCAGTTTGGCCTTTCACGTATACAGTTTCGTGAAATGGCATCGAACGGGTTGATCCCGGGTGTGAAGAAAGCAAGCTGGTAAATAGCTGTAAGCAAGAAGCTATAAGCAAGAATTTTAATAAATATTGTCCCGGCAGTCGGGATCAATTTAAATATTTTTTATATGACAGATCCAATAGCAGATTATTTGACGCGGTTACGAAACGCCATACAGGCGAACCATCGTGTGGTGGAGATCCCCGCATCAAATCTCAAAAAAGACATCACCAAGATTCTTTTTG
>CAYUQE010000193.1:0-2644 GCA_964446805.1 uncultured Proteiniphilum sp.
CCAGTAATCGCTCTCCTGCCGCGTTGATCACTTCGAGGGTAAGTATTTTTCCCTTCTTCTCCAGCACCATCACCGTGCCGTCCGGCTCTCTGTTACTACCTCCGATGACCACGGGAAAGGGGTTGCCTGCCTCGTCACGCTCTATCACCCGAAAACGATGGGTATGTCCGTTGAGGGAGACATTAAACGGAGCGTTTTTCAGTACCGGTATCCAGAGATCGGAGCAGGGTGAGTAGCTGTCGGGACTCATCCCGAAAATGGGGATATGGTGAATCAGGATCCGTTTCCCGGCTTTTGTAAATTCTTTCCTCTTCAGCTCTTCCTTCAGGAATACAGCCTGATTGAGCCGGTGTTGGGTGAAATCATTCATGCCGAAATATGCAAGGTGGTCATCCGGCTTGTCCTCACCGCAGTCGAGCAGGACAAAGCGGGTGTCCCCCAAGGAGAAGGCGCTATAGGAACGGCCGCCCATCCTCCCAAGGTAATCCCACAGCTGTAGCGAGTGTTCCCCCCTGGTCTCATGGTTTCCACGAAGAAAGATAGAGGGCACCTCATCACTTTTGATGCGGGGGGTGTAGGTAAGCAGCCTGTTTAAGATATCCGCTTCTGTCTCCACGTCATCGAAACAGTCGCCGTTAAAGATTACCAGGTCGTAGGGTTTGTCATCCACGTAACCGTGCAGCTTCTCGAACATCTTCATATTGCTGTGGAGGTCGTTATAGACAATCACCCGAAAATCACGTTGCTGATCACTCCAGGTGGTGAATGATTTGATTTCGGAGCGGACGGTATCGCCAAAAACCTTGTAGTAGCTTGAATAGCGGGTGATCTCCTGAGAGACTACCCGGTAATAGTATTTCGTGCCGGGCTGAAGGTCTTGCAGTTGTATACGGTGGATCTTGTTGTTCGCAACCATCACTCCTTCGAGATAGGCTGCTTTTATCTCCATCTTCCCGGGATCAGTGCCTACCTCCACCCAGCTCCGTGCCGGCACATGGGTAAGCCACATCACGGTCATCTCCTCCTTCCCCGGGTTTTGCAGGTAGGGGATGGTGCGCATCACCTCCGTTGCGGCTGTTTTCAGCCGTATATCCACAAAGAGGGGGCAATGATCAGATGCCACCGGCTCGTCAATGACCTGTGCGTTATATTTGGCGTAGGTTTGTCCATTTGCCACATATCCCAGCACATAATCGATGGTTCTCCTCGGGTTGAAGGAGGGAGAGGTGGGTTGTTTCGGATTAGAGAGTATCTGCCACTCTTGCTTGAGGATCTCCAGAGGGGGTGAGTCGGGCGTGGCGTTCAGATCCCCGAGCAGGAAGACCGGCTTCAGGTATTTTTTTGCTGCCTCGGAGATGATTTTTACCGATTCAATCCGCTCCTCAGCAATGAGGGGTAGGTGAGTGTTGATCACCACGTATTTATCCAATTCCACGATCAGAGCTGTGCGGGCTTCACTCGCACCGGGCAGGGCAATCTTATTCACCGAGAGCGGCTTCTCACGTGTAAGCATGCCATTGCCATACTTTCCCCCGTCGTGGAGGATGGAATAACCGAAGGTGGCATGCATGCCGGTTTGCATCGAGAGCAGTTGCATGATGTCGATGTTGCCGCTGCGGTTGACCATGCTGTCCACCTCCTGCAACCCCACCACCTCAGGATGAATGTCGGTGATCAGCTTACCGATACGTTCGATGTCCATCTTGTCGTCCATACCCCTGCCGTGGTGGATATTGTAACTCATTATCCGGTGGGTGTTCTCTTTTTTGGGAAAGCGCCTGCCTTCGTTCTGTGGAGTGGTTTGTGCCCCACTGCTGAAGAGGGTAAGGCAGAGAGTTAATACAAGAAGTGTTCTTTTCATTCCTGAAGGTGTTTTAGTGGAGTCTAAAAAATCCCAATTTACTTTTAGTTTGTAAAATTATGTCATCCCTGATTTGTTCAAGTTGCCTACTCATATCATCATTCTTTTAAAGTTGAATGCGTCGGCAGCGCGCAACACGTTGATCCCATCCCCAATCATTTCCCTGACCGTAATTGCGGCAGAGACGCTGATTTTCTCTCAGATGACCAACTACCAAGAGGCAGACAAGGAATTCATATCTCAAATTTATGAAAATTTGCAGAGATGACCAAGGCAAATATCAATGGTGGGCGATAATTATTTTGCGTGATTGCCGGATAAGCACCGAACAGGCAATGAAGATATGCGACAGGTAATAGGCAGGTAGAATCAGTTCGTTGAGTGAATGATAACCGATGAACTCGCGCAGGGCAATGATTGTATCGGAAAAAAGGATCAACGATATACCCAACACAAAGGCCAGTCTGGATCTCTTATCTCCCATGATGCCCATAGCAGCTCCCAATGAGACGACAGAAATGATTAAATAGGCAAGCACTGCCAATATCAATGCCTTATTGGTAATTGTTGGATAAAGCACTAGCAGGAAGAATAACAGATAGGCCATAAGCAGGATGATTGTAAATCTCCACCTCATGGTTCCTTTCAAAAGGGCATACCATAGATAGCCAGTATGGGCGAAGAAGAAAAAAACAATGCCATAAATGAACCGCATAATTTCTCCATCGCGGTGTGACAAAAACCAGTCTCCAACTATAGAGAAAGAAAAGGCCAATATAAGGG
>CAYUQE010000194.1:0-2639 GCA_964446805.1 uncultured Proteiniphilum sp.
CTCCTGATCTCACTCAGATCGTCTAAATATTTGTCTTTTTCCATTTTGAAAGTACTTTGAAATACAAAGTAAGATATAAAAAAAATATCCTGCAACTTTTTTTCGAAAAAAACAGGATTATTTTTCAGTGATAAGCTCACTATATCCATGTCAGCAGGTACCCTGCCAGCGCACCGCCAATCACGATAAAGGCACTGTTCATCTTCCGGAAGTAAAACACGGCAACGATACTCATCACGGCAATAAGCACCGTTCGCCAGTCGGTGAGCGTATCTTTGCCCATCTCCACGCAGACAGCCGCAATCACCGCCACCGAGGCGATGTTGATCGCATCGAGGAACGCGGCGATCACCTTCGACTTACGCATTTTCGGTATCAGCGGGTTGAGCAGGGCGACCAGTAGGAAGGAGGGAAGGAATATGCCGACCGTAGCCGCGATAGCACCCCAGAAGCCGTTCAGCTGCCATCCGATAAAGGTGGCTGTCGACAGCACAGGACCGGGAGTGAACTGACCCACCGCCACGGCATCGATCAATTGCTGACGCGTCAGTATACCGGTGTTCACAAGCTCGGCATCCAGAAAAGCGAACAGCACGTAACCGCTTCCATAGAGCAGTGCCCCCACCTTAAAGAAGGTCCAGAGAATCTTTATTGTCCCGGGAGCCGTGGTGATCTGAAGGAGCAACAGCGGGGCGAAGCTGTGCAGCGTGTTCGTCCTGTGGCGGACAAGGTACCAGGCCAGACCGAGCAGTCCCCCGGCGAAGAGTGCAAGGATCTCATTCACTCCCAGCAGGGCAGCGATCAGTGTCAGTACACCCAGCACCGCCAGCTCTCTGCTCTTGATCGCCTTCTTACCCAGCCGGTAGACGGCACCCAGGATGATGGCGATGACAGCCGGCTTGATCCCGTAGATAAAAGGCTCCACGGCGGGCAGCTGCCCATACTGCTGATAGAGCCAGGCAAACACCATGGTGATGACCACCGCGGGGAAGACGAAGCTGGCACCTGCCACCACCAGTCCTCTCCACCCTGCCCTCTCATGTCCGCAGTGCATGGTCATCTCAGTGGAGTTGGGACCCGGGATCAGGTTGGTGGCGCCCACGAGGTCGAGAAAATGCTGCTGCGTCATCCACTTCCTTTTCTTCACCACCTCATCTTCCATCATCGCGATGTGGGCCGCGGGACCGCCAAAAGCGATGCTGCCCAGCTTGAAGAAGAGCAGCGCCAGCTCCTTTAACTTCTTATCCATAAGCCACCGCCTTTACCCAGCTTTTGTTTTTCCTGCAGTGGGGACACAGACAGGTTGAGCCGGCATCAATCTCTTCTGTATGTCCGCAATAGGTGCAGGCGTACAATCCTTTCTCAGGGATCACCTCGAAATTCTCCCTGAGTTTGTGAGGCCATATGGGCAGGCCGGGTTTCACTCTTTTTTTATCGTACAACAGCAAGCTTATCTCTCCACTGGTTTCGAAGATGGCTGATTCGATCTGACCCAGGTGAAAAATCTTTTTATTGCGTAGCTCTGCAAAGAACTCATCCATCGCCAGCTCGTTATAATTCAATGAAAGCTCGGTGGCTTTACCCTCATGGATGATATAGATAGGCACTCCCTCCAATACCTTCTCCGCACCCTTTGAGCGTGTGATGATGTAGGTGATGACCCGGTAACCGCTAAAGACAACGATGAAAGCCATCAGCGACGATACGATACCCACCTCCTTGTAAATCATCGGATCACCGGCGGTGGTACCAAGGGCGATGATAAGTAGCAGATCAAAAACTGACAATTGCTTGATCGCTCTTTTGCCGGTCATGCGCAGTCCCAGAAAAAGCAACACCATCATGATGAATGTACGAAGTGCGATCTCACCCAGAAAAGGCCATGACTCTTTACCTATTAATATCTCCTGCCATTCCATAATTATACGATTTCTGTTATAACACTCCTCACAATTATTAGGTTCCTGCATTATCTATTGAAGTGCTTTTTTTGCTGTTTTTTTTGGTGAACATTAATATTTTTTATAAGCGATACGGATGAACTTTCACCCAGCAGACATCGTTACAAAAAAGAGTTTCACTGAAGAAATTCAATTAAATATTTTGGATATGGATAATTTAAGAATTAAAGGTAAATGGAATGAACTGAAAGGTCGCCTGAAACAAGAGTGGGGTGACTTAACCGACGATGATCTACTATATGTGGATGGAAAACAAGACGAACTTTATGGAAGGCTTCAACAAAAAACAGGTAAAACAAATGATGAGCTCAAAGACTGGTTCGATAGACAACTGGATGATTTGTAAACAAATAATCTAAGAATGCCCGACAGATCGTTGGGCATTCTTTTTTTATTGTGCGTTTATCTGGCTGGAGAGTGGTCACATGGTAACAATCACATCATGGATCCTCCGTCTGAAAGGATAAGCGATCTTCTCCGAATAACCCAGGCGAATCAGCAGCTGAGGTAAAGCTCCCTCTAAAGCCATTTCATTCATCATCTGAAATCTTATCTCCGGCACCTGACAGGGCGCGTTCATAAAAGAGTGATTCAGATTCAGCCTGGTTGCTGTCAGCGCTAACCGCTGAAAGCAGATGCCTGTTTCAATCCAATGCGCAGGATCATCCTTCACAGTAG
>CAYUQE010000195.1:0-2623 GCA_964446805.1 uncultured Proteiniphilum sp.
ATGACGATAGAACAGCAACCGGGTCGGCACAGCCCCTGTTAACGCTGGGATGGAACAACACCCTGACCTACCGGAACTGGAGCATGACCGCTTTCTTCCAGGGGGTTTTCGGCAACAAGATCATGAACGGTACACGCGCTTATCTCAGCAACTATGCCAGTGTGGGTAACGGAAAGAATGTGCTGGCTTCGATGTTTGAAGACAACCTGGCCACCGACTACAACTCACATGCTCCCTCTGACCGTTACCTGGAAAAAGGGGACTACCTTCGCCTCTCTGCACTGACGGTTGGTTATAACTTCGGCACCATCAATGACTATATCAAAGGATTACGTGTTTATGCCACCTGCAACAACCTGCTGACCATCACCGGCTACAAGGGTATCGATCCGGAGATGAGCCTCGGTGGCCTGGAACCGGGTATCGACAACCGTCAAACCTACCCACGCACACGTACTTTTATGCTTGGTGTAAATGTTAATTTCTAAAAAATGTATCATCATGAAGAAAAATCATATATATTTCATCCTACCAACATTGCTGCTTATGATAGCTGCAAGCTGTACTGATCTGGAAGTGGATATCAAGTCGCAATACACCACCTTCCCCGATTCTGAGATCGCGGCGGAGGCAAAGACCGCCGATGTTTATTTCGCAATGCGTGATCCGTTGGCCCGTGACTATCATCATGCACAGACACTCTCTTCGGATGAAGCTGTCGGTGTCTCCCTGAGCGGTGACTATTACGACAACGGACGTTATGCACATATGTCGCTTCACTCCTGGACTCCTGACGATGCTACCATCGGCTACTTTGAGGCTTTGACCGGCGGCATCACAAAATGCAACAAAGCCATCATTGAGCTGGGAGGTGAGGAAGCACCCGTAACAGCTCCGGTACGTGCAGTAAGAGCCTACTATTTATGGGTGCTGATGGACAGCTACGGAGACGCACCTCTGCTGAACCGTCTTCTGGAAGAAGATGAGGCAATTGATCGCTCACCCCGTGCAGAGGTCGCCAAATATATTGAATCGGAACTACTGGCAGTGCTCGATCACCTGCCCACCAATGTGGATGCTTCCACCTACGGCAAGCCAACACGATACATGGCCGAGGCGTTGCTGGCAAAACTCTACCTGAACTGGGCCGTCTATACATCTGCCGATGTGGCATCCTACACCCCCGACAAGAACAACGAGAAACTGAACAATGTGGTTGCCATGTGTGACGATATCATCGTATCGGGTAAGTTTGACCTGAGTGATTCCTATCTCACAAAATTTTATCCTGAGAACGGACCTCACATCAAGGACTTTATCTATGCGATGCCGTATGATCGTGAGTCTCAGCAGGGCATGACCTACGCACGCTTCTGGACACACCGCGCCGGCAACAATGCCTTTTATGGTGTCAACCTGCCCAATAGCGTTGGAGGCAACTTTGCTTACAATCCCGAGTTTACGGATAAGTTCTCGCTGGCAGGTGACGACCGCAACGAGGTGATCCTCAAGGGACCACTCTTCGTGCGTGATCCAGCCACCTATAAAGTAACCTCAACGCCATGGATGGTGAGTGGTCAGCAGGTGACCCTCACCCGCGAGATTACGTTGCTGGATTATGCCACACTCGATGTGGGCAACGACCTGAAAGGCCGCTCACAGGGCTACCGCTCCATCAAGTTCTATATGGACCTGAAGACCACCAAGGCACAGAGTCGTAGTCAGAGCAATGATGTACCCATCTTCCGGTATGCGGATGTGCTGCTGATGAAGGCCGAGGCGATCTTACGCGGTGCAGTCGCTACAAAAGGTGATACACCCGCCTCACTGCTGAACCAGATCCGTTCCTACGTTCATGCACCTCAATTTACAGGTACACCTACACTGAATAACCTGCTGGATGAGCGTGCACGCGAGTTCGTAGATGAGAGCTGGCGACGTAACGATCTTATCAGGTTTGGCAGGTTCGAAGATGACTGGGGCTTCAAGCATGTGGTCAACCCGAATGCAAAAACGCAGAAGTTCCGCCGTATATTTCCAATCCCCACCTATGTGCTGAATACCAACACCAACTGGGAACAGAATACAGGGTACTAGCATTATATCATGAATTGAAGGCAGTTGAAGGTGAGTGAGATGTTAACTTTCAACTGCTTTTTCAATCTATCGAATGATGCAAAGTCACATTATCAAAAAATGAAAAAATGAAAAGGCCACTTTACGCACTTTTGTTTTCCGGTCTGTTGCTGTATGCCTGCACCGGTTCACAGCCGGAGACAAGGATACATTATGTGGATACACGTGTAGGAACTGCGACAAGCACCACTCAGACAGCCGGTCTGTTTGGGAAGAACAGCGAAGAACAGGGGCAGACCCTCCCTGCAGTACTGGAACCTAACGGCATGACCTTCTGGACGCCCCAGACACGGGACACGGAACAGAAGTGCGTTGCTCCCTACTATTATAGTGATTCACTCTTCCAGGGCTTCCGCGGTTCACACTGGATAGTGGGTGGATGTACACAGGATTACGGTTCCATGACGCTGATGCCTCTTTCAGGTAGTTTGCGCTGTTTGCCGCATGTAAGAGCTACTCGTTTCTCGCACGACACTGAGTATGCCAC
>CAYUQE010000196.1:0-2622 GCA_964446805.1 uncultured Proteiniphilum sp.
ACTTATCCAGATCGGTGACAAAGCTGCCCAGGTTGCGGTTATTGATGCCGATAAGGTTGTTGAGCGGCGTGATATAATCTGTCTCCCGCTCATCGTGCAGCTCCAGCAGGACATCCAGCTGCAGCTGATGGGCCAGCTCCGTGAATCGCTTGGACTCCTTCTTCGTGATGGCGGCAGCAATCAGCAGGATGGCACTGGCGCCTGCCAGCTTCGCCTCGAACAGCTGGTACTCATCCACGATAAACTCTTTCCGCATCACCGGAATCTGCACTGTCTGAGTGGCTTTCTGTAGGTCGGCAATCGTACCGCCGAAATAATGCTGATCGGTCAGCACCGACAGAGCTGCAGCCCCTGCGTTCTCATAGGCTTTTGTCACCTCCGCTACATCGGCCGGCCGGTTGATCCACCCCTTGCTGGGGGAACGGCGTTTGAACTCGGCAATGATCCCTGTGGAGGATAGCTCCAGTGCCTCTTTCAGTGAGTGAAAGGGAATCGTTTTCCCGGTGAGTTGTTTCTCCAGCACCGCAAAAGGGTTCTCTACTTTCCGGCCGGCAACTTCGGTTTTTTTATGTGCGATGATCTCGCTTAAAATATCTTTCATTATCAATAGTTTTTAGCGGTAAGCTTTAAGCAGTAAGATTATTTTATAATCTGAAAAGTAATCGCTTACAGCCTTTTGCTTATAGCTTATAACTTATAGCTTATAACTTATAACTTAAAGCTTACTGCTGATTTATCTCCACAAATTTCTCCAGCGTATGCAGTGCTTTCTTGCCGTAAAGTGCATCTTTGGCAATCTCCAGGCACTCATCAATCGTTTTCTCCTGTTCGATGATCTGAATAGCGAATGCCGCATTGGCCAGCACTGCATTCATCTGCGCCTCGGTACCCTCAGCATGCAGCACCTTCCGAAAGATCAACGAAGCATCTTCGGGGGTCTCCCCACCGCTAAGCTCCTGTTGTGCAATGATGCTGAAACCGAGATCAGCCGGCATAAAGAGCTGTTCGCCCCTGTTCGACACCACCTTGAACTGGCTCGTCAGCGAGATCTCATCGTAGCCGTCCATGCTGTGGACGATACAGAATCTCTTGTTCTCCTCCTGATAGATATAGCTGTACAGCCTCGCCATGGCTAGGTTGTAGACCCCTAGCATCTGGTATTTGGGCTGCACCGGGTTGACCAGTGGGCCCAGCACATTGAAGAAGTTACGCACCCCCAGGCTCTTGCGTACCGGCGCTACCGCCTTCAGTGCGGGACTGAACAGGGGGGCATGCAGGTAGGCGAGATGACAGGCTTCGAGGCTTCTGCGCAGCCGGTCGTTGTCGGTGGTGAACCGCACCCCCTGCTGCTCAATCACGTTGCTCGCCCCGCTGATGGAGGTAGCGCCGTAGTTGCCATGCTTCACCACGTTGTATCCCGCGCCGGCGACCACGAAACAGGCCGTGGTGGAGATATTGAAAGTGTTCTTCCCATCGCCGCCTGTACCCACTATATCAAGTGGGGCATAATCGGAGAGATCCACCTGCACACGCATATCGAGCAGTGCATCGCGGAAGCCGAGGATCTCATCCACTGAGATGCTGCGCATTAAAAAAGAGGTGATCAGCGATGCGATCTGCGTCTCGGGGACATCCCCTTTCACGATGGTAAAGAGCACCTCTCTGGCTTCCTCGCGGGAGAGATATTGATAATCGAATAATTTATAGAGTATTTCCTTCATAAGTCGTAATAATAAAACGTTTCATAAACAGATACCGTGAACATCGTTTTTGCTGAACAACAGCAGCGATGTACCTTTTTATACATTATGCATGTTGCAGGAAATTTTGAATTATTTGAATCCCCTCCGGAGTAAGAATCGATTCAGGATGAAACTGTACGCCATGCACATCAAGTACCCTGTGTTTCAGCGCCATGATATCATCCGATTTATCAACGGCTGTAATTTCCAATTCGGAAGGAAAATCCTGTTTTGAAACAATCCAAGAGTGGTATCGTCCTACCAGAATCTCATCCGGAATACGGTCAAACAGATAATCAGGGGCTGTCATGTTTATTGGTGTCTGCACCCCGTGAAAAACAAACGGTATATTTTCAAGCTTTGCACCGAAGACCTCTCCAATAGCCTGATGTCCCAGGCAGACGCCCAGTATGCTCTTCGTTCCCGCATACTGCCTGATCAGGGGCATCAGCAGTCCCGCCTCTTCAGGGAGACCGGGACCGGGTGAGAGGATGATCTTGTCGTATTGCTCCACCGACGCCAGGTCGATCTTGTCGTTCCTCACAACATCCACCTCGGTGTATCCCAGTGATTTTACCGCGTGGAGCAGGTTATAGGTGAAGGAGTCATAATTGTCGAATATCAATATTTTCTTCATCTCAGCGTTCCTTTATGCATTATACAATGTAGCTGCCTTGTCTATGGCTCTCTTCAGTGCTCCCAGCTTGCTGTTCACCTCCCGCAGCTCATACTCGTCGCTGCTCTGTGAGACGACACCCGCGCCGGCCTGATACCAGAGCTCGTTGTTGCGGCTGACGAAGGTGCGGATGGTGATGGCCTGGTTCAGGTCACCGTTCAGCCCGATGAAGCCGATGCATCCGCCATAGGCACCGCGGTTGTG
>CAYUQE010000197.1:0-2600 GCA_964446805.1 uncultured Proteiniphilum sp.
ATCGCTCGGAAGTGTCCGATCTCTCGAAGATGAGCTTCCGTACCAGATCGAGACACATCAGCCGTATCATCGCAACGGTCTATTTCAGTCTGATCATCGCGGAAACAATACTGCTTAAACTACTCGGTATGAGCTTGTTTGATGCTATCTGCCATTCCTTCTCTACTGTGGCTACAGCTGGTTTTTCTACGAAAAATCTGAGTATTGCTTATTATGACAATATTTGGATTGAGATTGTCATCATGTTTTTTATGCTTGTCAGCAGTATGCATTTCGGGTTGGTGTACGCCACCATGACCAGGCAAAAGCATACTATCTTCACCTCCCGCCCTACCCGCATGTACATGTTGGTTATTTTAATCGGGATTCTTCTGATTACGCTACAACTGACAAACGAGCGCGTGTTCAGTTTCTGGGAATCACTCCGTCACGCTGCTTTTCAAGTTATCTCACTGGTCAGTACCACCGGTCTGGTTACCGCTGATACATCGTTGTGGCCCTTCTTCTCCATCATCCTTCTAACCTATTACTCCATTCAGTGCGGCATGGTGGGTTCCACGGCTGGAGGCATCAAATTCGACCGGATATATATCTATTTTTCATCGGTCAGTAAACAGTTAAAGTTGATATTGCACCCCAATGGCATCTATGCGGTGAAAATGGATCAAAAGGTGATTGAACATGACCTGGAACTACAGATTGTGGTTTTCATCTCACTCTATATCCTCACCCTTTTCATCACTGCATTGTTATTATCAGCCATGGGAATAGACGGAACCACCGCCTTCTCGGCCTCTTTTGCTACCATCGGCAATGTAGGCCCTGGCTTTGGCAGCGTAAGCTCTATGGCCAACTATGGCCATCTGCCTGATGCGGCAAAATATCTCCTCTCAGCTAACATGCTGCTGGGACGTCTGGAGATCATGAACGTGTTTGCTCTCTTTATGATACTGAGCGGGAAGAAATAAACCTGTCCTCCTCTCTTATCTTCCATAATTCGAAGGTACTGCTCCCCTTCCCGATGATTTTTATTATCTTTGCATACTTTTTACAAATCGAATTAGAAACGTTTTAAGATGATGAATTTTGTGGAAGAACTCCGCTGGCGTGGCATGGTTCATGATGTGATGCCCGGCACGGAAGAACAGTTACAGAAAAAACAGACGGCAGGATACCTCGGTATTGACCCCACGGCCGATTCGTTGCATATCGGTCATCTGGTGGGTGTGATGATGCTGAAACATTTCCAGCGTTCAGGGCACACGCCCGTTGCGTTAATCGGCGGTGCTACCGGTATGATCGGTGACCCCTCCATGAAGTCGGCAGAACGCAACCTGCTCGATGAGAAGACACTGCGTCACAACCAGGAGGCGATCAAAAAGCAACTGGCCCGTTTCCTCGATTTTGAGAGTGACATCCCCAACAAAGCAGTGCTGGTGAACAACTATGACTGGATGAAGGATTACTCATTCCTCTCCTTCATACGCGATATCGGCAAGCACATCACCGTGAACTATATGATGGCCAAGGACTCGGTGAAAAAACGCCTGAGTGGTGACTCCAGCGAAGGGATGTCGTTCACCGAGTTCTCTTATCAGCTGATACAGGGCTACGACTTCCTCCATCTCTACCGCGAACTGGGGGTACGTCTGCAGGTGGGCGGCTCGGATCAGTGGGGCAACATCACCACCGGCACGGAGCTTATCCGCCGCGTGGAGGGTGGTGAAGCATTTGCGCTGGTATGTCCGCTGATCACGAAAGCCGACGGCGGTAAGTTCGGCAAGACCGAGAGCGGTAATGTCTGGCTCGATCCCCGCTATACCTCACCCTATCAGTTCTACCAGTTCTGGTTGAACGTGAGCGACAGTGATGCCGAGAAATATATCAAGATTTTCACATCACTGCCAAAGGAAGAGATAGAGGCGCTTGTTGCCGAACAGCTCTCAGCACCACATCAGCGTCCGTTGCAAAAGCGACTGGCAGAGGAGGTCACCGTGATGGTGCACTCTCGTGATGATTATGAGATGGCGGTGAACGCCTCACAGATTCTTTTTGGCAAATCCACCTCAGAGACATTACGGTCCATCAACGAAGATACCTTCCTGCAGGTGTTTGAAGGAGTACCACAATACAAGATCTCCAAGGAGAGACTGGTTGAAGGAGTCAAGGCGGTGGATCTGCTCACCGACGAAGCGGCTGTCTTCCCCTCCAAGGGAGAGATGCGCAAAACCGTACAGGCCGGTGGCGTGATGATCAACAAGGAGAAGCTGGAGCTGTTTGATGAAACCATTCAGTTATCGCACCTGATAGGCGATAAATATATCCTTGCCCAGCGGGGCAAAAAGAACTATTTCCTGCTGATTGCCGAGTAGCATCGAAGAGAAAGAGGAGAGATACCTTTTAACAGATAAAAACAGGCCCAATAATTTGGTACGTTAAGATTAAAATGCTACTTTTGCACTGCTTTTCACGAAGCACGAAGGATTGTCCCATGGTGTAATGGTAGCACATCTGATTTTGGTTCAGTCAGTCCAGGTTCGAATCCTAGTGGGACAACAATAATCCAACGCAATTAACTCTAAACAGGTTAGTTGCGTTTT
>CAYUQE010000198.1:0-2585 GCA_964446805.1 uncultured Proteiniphilum sp.
TTTCATATGACAATATTCTGATTTCAAAAAGCGAGAATGATAACAATTTAATAAAGTTATACTATGAAACGATTAACAAGCATTCTTTTATTGATTACAGTTGGGTTTTATTTTGCAAGTTGTAGTCCAAAGAGTTCCAAGAACCAGGAGCCAGTGGTTACAACCAGCGCTGGTGTTGTATCGGGCAGCTTTAACGATCCTGTATTTGCATTTAAGGGGATACCGTATGCCAAAGCGGATAGATTTATGCCTCCACAAGCTCCCGATGCCTGGAAGGGAGTTCTTGAATGTAACGACTTCGGTCCGGTAGCCAGACAAGTGGTGCCCTGGTATCCCGACTCCATTCAAGATGAAAAAGTACTTTTCAGCGTAAATGTTTGGACACAAGGGATTAATGACGGCAAAAAGCGTCCGGTAATGCTCTGGTTGCACGGCGGCGGATTTCACGTGGGTGCCAGCAACGATCCCATGACCTACGGCGAAGCGCTGGTTAAAAAAGGCGATGTGGTGTTCGTATCGGTAAATCACCGCTTGAACATCCTTGGCTTTATCGATCTGTCAGCCTGTGGTGAGAAATATGCTCAATCGGCCAATGTGGGTATGCTCGACATTGTGAAAGCACTGGAGTGGATCCAGAGTAACATCGCAAATTTTGGGGGTGACCCATCCGATGTTACGATTGTGGGCGAATCGGGAGGTGGCGGAAAAGTGGGTACACTCATGTGTATGCCGATCGCAAAAGGCTTGTTCCATAAGGCAATTATTCAAAGTGGAACCCTTATCAACACGATGAATAAAGAAAAATCGCAGGCTCTGGGATTGGCAGTGCTTGAAAAGTTGGGACTTACACCCACCGATGTTGCAAAACTGGATACGATTGCTTACCTGGATCTTGTGAAAGCAGGAAACGATGCAATTGCCGATATGTCGGGGCCCTGGGTACCCGGCTCTCAAACCATGTTTGGCTTTGCACCCTCTGCCGATGGTGATGTTCTGCTCCAGCAGCCTTTCAGCCCCGGATTTGCTGATATATCCGATGAAATACCGCTAATGATGGGTACCACGCTGAACGAGATGATGCCCACATTTTATGGTGAAAAAAACCTGACACTGAAAGAGGCTAAAGAACGCCTGACAAAAGAATATGGTAAGGATACCGACAAGTACATTGAGCTTTTCGCAAAGGCCTATCCTGATTATACACCTCAGGATCTTCTTTCCATCGATAAGGTTTTCAGACCCTATACCATCCGCACCGCCAATGCAAGGGCTTTTGCGTCAAGCGCTCCATTGTATGTTTATTTCCTGGCATGGAAGAGTGGCGTTGATGATGCATCGAAAGGTTCTTTTCATGGTTTGGACATTCCTCTGGCATTCAACACCGTTGACCTGAGACCCGATTGGACAGGCAATACCGAGGAAGCATGGAAGATGGCCGACAAAATGAGTTCGGCATGGATCAACTTTATCAAAACAGGTAATCCGAATGCAGAGGGTCTGCTGCCGGCGTGGGAGCCTTATACTGCCGAAAACGGTGCTACAATGTATTTTGATAATGAAAGCAGGATGGTATATCACCACGACAAAGAATTGATGGATCTCATTAAGCCTGTCGATTAAGAGATATACCACTTTCGTAGGGTTACCGTTTACAGTGGTTCGTAATGAAATAGAGTAATTCTCTGATGATAGAAAAACATACGTTCATTAGCGCGTTGTTGCAGATGCTCCACCGTGATGATGGCGAAATGTTTACGGGCCGACGGATTCCACTTTAACCCTCTGGAAAAATACACCTGCCTTGAGCATCGTTCCCAACAATTATAAATAACTGACATGACCACACGACTGATACTAATGTTTCTCTTGATTTCGTCTTCGATTTATGCACAAATTGATTGTGGCAAATATCCCGATAAATATGTACCAATTGATTTAGAAGATGCTTTACACTATCTTGATTGTAAATGGAGTGAATCAGACAAAGACGTATTTAAAAATAAACCAGAAAATGAGGCCGTAACTGAACTACATTTCGGAACTGGTATGGGGATTCGAAATAACTGGAGATTATGGAAAGGAGATTCAGGGATCGCAAAATATTTTCGAAATTTTGGAATAAATCATCCTGATGATATGTCGAGTATTGTATTGACCTCTTTTCATAGATACTTGAATAAGATGGATATAAAGCTTGAAGATCAAGTTAAATACTACAAAGACTATTGGGAGAAGTCTAAATAAGCAGAGACTCAAAACAAAAAGGAATAAAGCACCTACCTTGCATCCACATTTAATGAAAATAAATTTAACAGAAGTTGGCAACTAAAAAAGTTTTTCCGTACTTTCGTCATTCATTGAACAATCACACAATCAGCATTCCAGTACCGATAAATCATGAACATTCAACAAAAAGTATTTCTCTTGTCGCTTACCTTTCTGATAGGAGCTGTAACAGGATTACAGGCACAAAACGCGAGGCCATGGAGCCAAAACAACGAAGCGGTGGCAGGTGACACCGTCAGAAGCATCGATCCGTACTTTGTTCCTGCGACGAAAACAGGTATAAGTCCCGATGAGGAGGG